>NZ_DATFYW010000079.1:0-15257 GCF_035314905.1 Mycobacterium sp. | reverse complement strand
TGCCCGTTACCGTTCTGACCAATCGGCGACAGAACAGGGATCCCGACCGAGGCCAGAGGTGAAATTGCAACAACAGAAGCTCAAGGTAGTCGCGGCTGTCGCGGGCGCGGGTGTGGTCGTCACGATGGCCGCGATGACGGTGGCGTGCGGCAGCCAGAGGATCAACATGACGGATCCGACCACCAGCGGCGTGACCACGACAACGACGACGACCACCACGACGACGACGACCTCAACCACTTCCGGTCCTCTCATGGGCGGTGCGGGCAGCACCACCGGGCCGACGACGCCGGGATCTCCGACCAGCTTGGGCATTACCCCGACGACGTCGACGCAGCCGTCGACGCCGCCGATTCCGGCGGCCGCTCCACCGCTGCCCGTCGCACCGCCACCGTTCGCATAGGTCGCCGCAGCGCGAGGTGGCGACGATCAGCGCGTCGAGATCCCGCACGGCGTCCCGGGTCAGCGGTTTGCCGCATTGACCAGCCGCTGAGCCCGGGCTGCGCGTCCTATAGGCTGTCGCGATGCCGAAACGGCCGCACGGCGACTTGACTCCGCACTTCGTCGACGTGCAGGCGCACTACGACTTGTCCGATGACTTCTACCGGCTGTTCCTGGACCCGACCCAGACCTACAGCTGCGCCTATTTTGACCGTGACGACATGACGCTGGAACAGGCGCAAATCGCCAAGATCGACCTGGCGCTGGGCAAGCTGGGCCTTCAGGCCGGCATGACGCTGCTCGATGTCGGCTGTGGCTGGGGCGCCACGATGATGCGCGCGATCGAGACGTACGACGTCAACGTCATCGGGCTGACGCTGAGCAAGAACCAGGCCCAACACGTCGAGCAGCTGTTCACCAAGTCGGACAGCCCTCGCCGCAAGCGGGTGCTGCTGGGGGGCTGGGAGCAGTTCGACGAGCACGTCGACCGCATCGTCAGCATCGGCGCGTTCGAGCACTTCGGGCACGACCGCTATGACGCGTTCTTCGCGATGGCCCACGATGCGCTGCCCGATGACGGAATTCTGCTGCTGCACACCATCACCGGGCTGCATCCAACCGAGATGGCCGAACGCGGCATGCCGCTGTCATTCAAGTTCGCCCGGTTCGTCAAGTTCATGATGACCGAGATCTTCCCCGGCGGACGGCTGCCGTCGATCGCGATGGTCGAAGACCGCGCCTCCGCGGGCGGCTTCACGGTGACGCGGGTTCAGTCGCTGCAGCCGCACTATGCCAGGACGCTCGACATGTGGGCGTCGGCACTGCAAGCCCACCACGCCGAGGCCATCGCGGTTCAGTCCGAGGACGTGTACGAGCGCTACATGAAGTACCTGACCGGCTGCGCCGACCTGTTCCGGGTCGGCTACATCGACGTCAACCAGTTCACGCTCAACAAGTAGGGCCCGTTCCGGGCTGCCTGCCTACGCCTTGGCGCCGACCGTGATCAGGTCCGACACGACCCGTGTCCACACGGGTCGACGGACCCGATGTTGGTCGGTGACGGTGAACCCGGCGCCTTCGAACAGGATCCGCATCGCCGCCGGTGACGGATGGTGCGCGGGCGCCAGCAGGCGGGGAAAAAGCCGCGGAACCGGTACGTGCCGGCGGGGGCTGATGGTCGCAACCGCCGCCAATCCCCCCGGAGCGAGCACCCGGTGGAACTCACGCAGGGCCGTGGGTTGGTCGAAGAAGTGAAACGCCGAGGTCGTCACGACGGCGTCGAGTGTGTCGTCGTCGAAGGGTAGTTGCTCGGCCGGGCTTCGCAACCACTGCACCTGAGAGGACCGCGCACGAGCCTCCGCGAGCATGCCCTCGGACATGTCCACTCCGTAGACCTCGTCGGGATGCAGTTCGCGCTCGATCCGGTCGGCGAGAATACCCGTGCCACAAGCGATATCCGCGACTCGGAGCGAGTGATGGGATTTCAGCTGCGCGATCATCTCATCCTGGGCGGGACGATAGACCCAGTCCTGAAGTAACCGAAGGTCATACGCTGGCGCGGCGAATCCCCAGAACCGCGTGACCGCGGTGTTGAGGCCTCTGCGTCGTGCCGTCGTCACCACCACCCCGGGACCCTGCTTGGGGATGCGAGGTTAACACGTCGCCGAGCTGGAGAGCCGATCGCCCGGCCAACGGCAAAATGCCGCCCGACCTCGATTCGACGCGGACGGCACAATCGTGGGATCGGCGGTGACCGGCGGATCTGTCGCCGTTACGATGCGCGCATGCCCTTGGCCGACGGCCAGCTTTTCGCCGGCTACACCATCATCCGCCGCCTGGGATCGGGTGCGATGGGTGAGGTGTACCTCGCCCAGCATCCTAGGCTGCCGCGCCGCGATGCCGTCAAGGTGCTGCCGGCCGGCTTCACGACCGACAACGAATACCGCATGCGCTTCCTCCGCGAGGCCGAGATTGCGGCGACGTTGTCGCACCCGCACATCGTCACCGTGTACGACCGCGGCGAGTTCGACAGGCAACTGTGGATATCGATGGACTACGTCGAGGGCACCGACGCCGGGCGCTTGCTGCAGAACCGCTTCGCCCACGGCATGCCGCCCGGCGAGGTGGTGCGGATCGTGACCGCGGTCGCCGATGCTCTCGACTACGCCCACGAGCGCCGGCTGTTGCACCGCGATGTGAAGCCGGCCAACATCCTTCTGACACATCCGGATTCCGGCCGACAGCGCGTTTTCCTCGCCGACTTCGGGATTGCCCGGCGGATCGACGACGCGAGCGGGCTGACCGGCACCAGCATGACGGTGGGAACGGTGGCCTACGCCGCGCCGGAACAACTCATGGGTCAGGCGATCGACGGCCGCGCCGACCAGTATGCCCTGGCCGCCACGGCTTTTCATCTGCTGACCGGCACGACCCTGTTTCAGCACGCCAGTCCGGCAGCCGTCATCAGCCAGCACCTCACCGCGCCACCACCGGCGATCGCCGACCGGAGACCCGAACTCTCGGGGCTTGACCCGGTGCTGTCGAAGGCGCTTGCCAAGTCGCCCGACGACCGCTACGACAGCTGCCTGGACTTCGCTGACGCTCTCGGGCAGCAGATCGGCGCGATCGCCACCGATCTCGGCGCTGACCGGGCGACGGTGGCCGCGCGGGCCCGATCCAGGCACCGGCGGCGCGGGCGCAGGCTCAGCCTGCGGCCCGCGATCGTCGTGCCGGCGATCCTCGCGGCGCTGCTGATCGCTGTGTCGGCCGCCGCCCTCGCCGTCGTTGCCGGTCACCGACACGGCCGGCCGACGGCGCATCCGGCATCGTCGCCGCCGAGCGGGACGACTCCTGTGCTGCCGGTGGTTTTCATCGGCGCCGACTGCGCCACCTTGGGGGCCGCGGGCGTATCAGCGAGCGGCGCCCCGGCATACTGTGCGCGCCTGCCCAGCACCGGTGACACCATGTGGTCGCTGTACTCGAGCCAAGTCCCGATCCCGTCGGACACTCCCGGACCCACTGACGAGGTGTACCCGCCGGGTATCGAGGACCAGGTCCGTGTTTGCGTTGAGGAAACTGGGCAGACGCGGGTCAAGTGCCGCGACGACATTCGCCGGGGTAATCCGGTCGGCCCGCCCTGAGCGGCGGACTGTGGGTGCACACTGGGCTGACGGTGCTCGTTGCGGCTGTCACGCGCAGTCGGCACAGAACATCTTCTCGTTTGTCTGCCGGGCCAGCCGGCTCCGGTGCTGCACGAGAAAGCAGCTCGAGCAGGTGAACTCGTTGGCCCGCTTCGGGACGACCCGCACCGACAGTTCTTCGCCGGACAGATCGGCGCCCGGCAGCTCGAAGGAGTCGGCTGACTCGGAGTCGTCGACGTCGATGACTGCCGCGCGGGCTTCGTTGCGTCGCACCGCCAGTTCGTCCAGCGAGTCCTGCTCGGGCTCGCCGGTCTCACCGCGGCGCGGGGCGTCGTAGTCGGTGGCCATGGCTGTCGCCCTTTCGATCTCGCGGTGCACTATCTGATAGTTAAAGCACCTAATTGATTTTTCAGTGTCTCACACCGATAGACGCACGCGCGGCCCGTCACGATCGATCTGTGACGGCGTGGTGACCAGAATCACTGCTGCGCGATATCGCCGAACGGCAAGCTCGCTCGATCATCGGCAGGTGGGGGAGATGCGCAGCATGGTCGCCCCGTGCGCGGGCACGGCGGCCGCGGTGATCTGACCCGTGGTGGTGTCGGTGTGCGTCCACAGGTCACGCGCGGTGTAGCAGGGGGCGCCGGGTAGCCCCACCGCCGACGCGCTGGTCGCGATGGTGGCGGGTTGGTTGTCGGGATTGAACAACGCGACCGCCACGGCGCCGCCGCGCAGCGGCTTCACCAGGACCCGGCCGTCCTGGGGGAGTGTTGTCGCCTGGGTCACCAGCGGGTCCTGATCGACGGCGACGACGTCGCCGTTGGTGAGGATGTCGCGGGTGTCTTCGGACGTCGCCCGCAGATCGTTGCCGGCGATCAGCGGCGCGGCCAGCATCGCCCACAGCGAAAAGTGTGTGCGCTGTTCGGTTTCGGTGAGGCCGGGCTGTGCGGTGGCCCGCCACGCCACCTGCTGGGGCGACAACTCCAGCTGCGCACGCAGACTGTCGAGCTGATGCGGCGTCAGTTGATGGTGGGCCATCTTGACGCGATTCGCCTCGAGATGCCTGGTGAAGTAGTCGCTCCACGTCAGGCCGAGGACCAGCATGTCGGGGTCGTTGAAGAACCCGGGCCGGCTGCGCTGGGCCGCGGGGCCGGCCGCAGCGAACCCATCGGGGACACCGAGGTGGGTCCGCCGCAGGAACGAGTCGGTGGGGCCCAGCGGGGGCAGGGTGGGCCGCCAGACCGGAACCACGTCGGTGGTGTCGCGCGTCATGTCGGCGGTGTGCGACCAATCGTAGTCCACACCGGCGGTGTGATCGTCGGAGCTGTTCGGGTTGATGCTGTACAGGATGCGACGGCCGGTGTCGCGCAGGGCGTTTCGCATCGCGCTGAAAATCCGCACCTGATCGGTGTGATCGGCGTCTCCGCGGCACCAGTCGTACTTCAGATAGTCCACGCCCCAGGCCGCGAACGTTCGCGCATCGGTCACCTCGTGGCCGGCGCTGGCGGTGCCGGGGCCCTGCCCGCAGGTCTGGTTGAACGGGCTCGAATACAGGCCGAACAGCATTCCGCGGTCGTGGGCGTAGCGGGCCAGCGCGGGCATCCCGCCGGGAAATCGCACCGGGTCGGCTTGCAACTGCCCGTGGCGATCGCGTTCCGGTGCGGCCCAGCCGGCGTCGAGGTTCACATAGCGGTAGCCGGCATCGCGCATCCCGGAGGTCACCATGGCGTCGATGGTCGCCTTGACCGATTGTTCGGTCACGGCGATGCCGGAGTTCCAGGAATTCCACCCCATCGGCGGTGTCAGCCGCGGTGGCGCACCGGAGTTGGTGAGTGCGCCACAACCCGACATCACCGCGCCGACAGAACTGAGCAACGCGACGATTGCCCACCGCCGCAGTCGCACCGTGAATCCCCCTGGGTCGGCGTGTGGCAGTCGCAGCGCACTGTGCGAGTTGAGAGGTACCCCGATCATAGGAGACCGCGACGCGTCGTGCCCGGGGTCGCCGTGCCGGCCGCAATGACGATGCCCCGGCTTCCCGGGCTAAGGTGAGTTCTTCCGCTCGACGATCACCCACGTCGTGTTCGGCTGATGGTTGCGACGATCTCACCACCGGGGACCCGGACACGATCTCGGGCCGCTCGAGCCCGGGGACCTGTCCGGAACTACCTCGATGGTCCTGAGTTCGACGCAGCGCTATTCACCCTCGACGGTTCGTTTGAGGCCGTCGAGCATCGCGGCCCAGTTCGCGGACGCGCGTTGCGCTTCGGCGTCGCTCCCGTTGTTGTCCTGGCTGAGCGAGACGCGAGTGGCACCGCCGCGCTCGACAAGCTCGTAGGTGAGGGTGTGATAGTTCACCGGCTCGTCGGCAAAGCCCGTCATCGGGCTGAAATGGGTCATTCTCAGCAAGCGGCCCGGCTCGACGTCGAGGATTTCACCTTTGTCCTCGTAGGGTTTGCCGTCGTACTCTCCGCTCCACGTGATGGGGCTGCCCGGCTGCCAATCGGTGGACACCCGGGAACCGAAGAAATACTTTGCGATCGCGTCCGGATCGGTCAGCGCCTGCCATACCCGCGTGACCGGCGCGGCAACCTCGATGTCGGCTTTAGCCACGAAATCCGTCATTCTGCAACTCCTTTCTCGGCGGCACGCGACGAGATATATGATCCAGTCATATTTTCTGCTACCGGTCTAGCGAAGCACACCGGCTGAGCGGCGGTCAACCCCTACGGTGGGCGAATGGCACACTCCAGCGGCGATGCGCGCCTGGTGAATCTGCTGGGCGCAGTGGCAATCGGCCTTTCTGACGCCACGGTCGGCGACATCGCGGCCGACACCGCACTCGACTCCGCCGCGGTGGCCGCGCTCGTCGCGCTGCTCGACCTCGCGCGCTCGGGTTCGGTGCAGGCGTTGAGCCAGTTCATCGGGCTGAGCCATTCGGGCACGGTTCGGCTCGTCAACCGGCTGTCGGACGCCGGGCTGATCCGCCGCAGCCCGGGTCCGGACGGGCGAACCGCTGCGGTCACGCTCACCCGGCGCGGTCGCACCGTGGCCTCGCGGATCCGCGCCCGTCGCCGGGCGGTGACGGCAGCGACGCTTGACGGGCTGAGCGAACAGCAGTGCGATCAACTGACCGCGATCTGCGAGGCGCTCATCGCCAACCTGACTTCGGCGCGGCTTGCCAGGCGCGACGCCGGCCGCCGGCCGAGCGGCGGTGCGCTGTGCCGCATGTGTGACCCCGTCGCCTGCGGGCGCCCCGCCGGCGATTGCCCCGCCGCGCGGGCGGCGCTCGGCGCACACCGCGCGCGCAGTTCGCCACCATCGCGCGCCTGACGAGCAACACCCGGGTATCTGACCTGGCCACATCGCTGTGCACGGTTCGGCGGGCGGGCGTCAGCAGCGACCGGGTCGCGACGGCGGTCTCGAGATGAGCATGGGCTCAACGGTTTTGCCCGCGCAGACGAAGGTAACGGCGTACGCTCGCCCGATGGCCCAACCCCTCCGGGCCGCCGGCATCGGGCATGCGCTGGGTGCCCACGCCCGGTGGTTGCTGCGTGCGCGTCCAGTCGACTACCTGCTGGCGATGAGCACGGCTCCCGCGTCGCTCCCTTTCGTCGGCCGGCATTTCGAGCCGCTGGGCGGTTTGGCGGCCCTGGGCGTGTGGGGAG
Source organism: Mycobacterium sp. (assembly GCF_035314905.1). GTDB lineage: Bacteria > Actinomycetota > Actinomycetes > Mycobacteriales > Mycobacteriaceae > Mycobacterium. The sequence continues at coordinate 8,008 of NZ_DATFYW010000079.1, read as the reverse complement.
CGCGCTACCTGCCCGACGGTGTATCGACGGTTGTCGGGAGGTGCCTGGCGGCTGACGCGGCGACCGTGCGCAACAGTCATCGCACTGCGACGCCCGCGGTGTTGGCCGCGGCGCTGCGGGAGGTCGTGCCGGTGGACGATGCGGCAATGCCATGGCCACGCGCCGAGCGCTTGGCACCGGTATGGAAGACGCGGCGGTACCGCAAACACGTCCACCGCACCTCCGTCCGCTACGGCAACAGCCCTTGCCAGGTTCTCGATGTCTGGCGGATCAACGACCTTCCGGCGCAGCCCGCGCCGGTGCTGCTCTTCGTACCGGGCGGAGCCTGGGTCTTCGGCAAAAGAGAGCTCCAGGGGCACGCCCTGATGGCCCACCTTGCCGAGCTGGGGTGGGTGTGCCTGTCGATCGAATACCGCACCGCCCCGCGTCACCGCTGGCCGCTGCAACTGACCGACATCAAGTCCGCCATCGCCTGGGCACGCGCCAACGTCGACCGCTTCGGCGGGGACCGCGATTTCATCGCCCTCGCCGGCTGTTCGGCGGGCGGGCACCTCGCGGCCCTGGCGGGACTGACCCCCAACGACCCGGAGATGCAGCTCGACCTGCCGCCGGGGTCCGACACGTCGGTTGACGGCGTGATCTCGATTTACGGCCGGTACGACTGGCAGGACCGCTCGACCCGCGAACGCGCCCGCTTCATCGATTTCCTCGAACGTGTGGTTGTCCAGAAGAGGCTCTCCCGGCATCCGGACGTGTTCCGGAAGGCGTCGCCGATCGCGCGCATCCGCCAGGACCAGAACCCGCCCCCGTTCCTGGTCATTCACGGCAGCGCGGACATGATCATCCCGGTAGGGGAGGCGCGCGCCTTCGTCGCAGAGCTGCGATCGGTGTCCCGCGCACCGGTGGGCTACGTCGAACTGCCGGGCGCGGGCCACGCCTTCGACCTGACCGACGGCGTTCGCACCGGCCCCGTGGTCGGGGCTATCGGATCGTTTCTCGGCCACATCCACCGCCATCGCAGAATGGCGCGCGACCGGGCGGCGATCTGAGCGGTTCACTCGGTGGTGGTCGTTCCGTGACTCCGCTGACCCGGCCGACGACTGTCGAACCTGCATCGCCGCACCGTGGCCGCCGGGCTTCAAAATCGTCGAGACAGGAGGTGTTTGGCATTGTCTGACCGCCTGCGTGACAAGGTCGCGATCGTGACGGGGGCCTCGAGTGCCGGGCCCGGCTGGGGCAACGGTAAGGCAGCCGCCGTCCGGTTCGCCCGCGAGGGAGCCAAGGTTTTGTGCGTCGATCGCGGTGGCGGCGCCCGGGAGACGATGAAGGTCATCGTGGCGGAAGGCGGCGACGCGGAGGCCTTCCAGGCCGACGTCACTGTGGCCCAACAGGTGCGCGATATGGTGCAACGCTGCGTTGCGCGCTTCGGGCGGGTTGACATTCTGCACAACAACGTGGGCATCGACCGCGTCGGCGGACCTGTCGACACCAGCGAGGAGAGTTGGGAGCAGGTTGTCCGGACCAACCTCACGTCGCAGTTCCTGACCTGCAAGTACACGCTTCCGGTCATGCAGGATCAGGGTGCCGGCGCGATTATCAACATGAGTTCGATCGCCGCGATCCGCTGGGTCGGCGCACCGTCGATCGGCTACGCGTCCAGCAAGGCGGCGGTTATCCAGTTCACGCAGACCGTTGCGCTGGAGTACGCCTCGAAGGGCATCCGCGCCAACACGATCGTGCTCGGCGTGGTGCGCACACCGGCGCTCGAGAATTGGGTGAACACCGTCAGCGATGACCCGGCGCAGCTGTGGCGGCGCCTCGACGACAGTTCACCGCGCGGCCGCATCGGCGACGCCTGGGATGCGGCGAACGCGGCGGTGTTCCTGGCCTCCGATGAGGCGAACTACGTCAACGGCACGACGATCGTGGTCGATGGCGGTTTGAGCGCGACGATGCGCATCTGAGGCGTTGGGCTTGCCGGGTCTACGATTGGCGTCGACAAAATTGGGGTAGCCGTCCCGCACACGGAGCGGTGCAGACCACGCCGCGGCGGGGGACGTGCCCAGTATTGTGCGGCTGCTGGTCGGCCGCTCGGGCCGCGGAGGGCCGATGAAAGCCGCGATCGCCCTGGCATCGACCGCCGCTGTACTGCTCGGTGCCTGCGGCGCCGAGCACGGGAAAGCCGCGCGCGTGCCGCCGACTCCGATTCCTTCCTTCGAGGCGGCCATCGCGTCGCCGTCGTCCACCGGCCACGCAGTGGCGGCCCTTCCTGCGTCGCCACCCGACGCCGAGGGCAACCCGGCATGCCCGACGATGGATTCATGGGGACCATCCGGCGGCCACCTGGGGGTAGCAGTCTCCTACTGGGGGCACGGCGCGGACTACGTCACGGTCTTGGTCCGCACCACCGAAGGCCCCGATGTCGCGCGATCCATCACTGTCGAGCCCGGGCAGGCGTTGCAGCTCTTCGAGTTTGCGGACACCGACCCTGCGGCCGTGGCGGAAGTCCTCGTCATCACCAACGAGGCGCGCTGCTATGCCACGGCCGATCCGGTGATGAGAGCGCGCTGAGCGCCGCTGATTTGGCTGACTCGTCGTCCCGACCGTTGATCCACCAACAATGCCGCACTGACGAACCCGTCGGTGTCGATGGTCGATTATCCTGTGCCACAGTTGATTCAGGAACCGACAGAGACCGGCGGAGTTTGCGTTACGCCGTTTTCTTGACCAGCGGCAGCAACAACTGACGGCGCCTGGCGATCACGTCGGCGAATTGGTGCAGCACCTCGTGCACCGAGTGTGCGATCGGAAACATGGCCTCGTCATCGTGGGCTCGCAGTTGCTCGGTGACCGCGCGACTTGCGACGAGCGTCCATTCCAATCCTGCGTCGCGGCAGTCCGCATCAAGGCTGTACAGCAGTGAGACACCGGCGGGACCGAAATAATCCACACCGCCCAGATCGAGCACAAGAGGGTTTTCAGCGAGGATGAGGCGCCGCGTGTACTCGCTGATCCGATCGACGTTGACCGCGTCGATTTCGCCCCGGACGGTGACCACTGTCGCCAGGTGACGGTAGTGAGCGCGGATCTGGGCGCCACCGAAGTCGGCGGCGGGGTTTCCGTACAGGGACGTGACGTTCATGAGCAGCAGCCTCGATCTCGGTGGTGTAGCAAGTTGGCCGCCGCAACGCCGGCCCACTTGGCTCCAAGGTAAGTCGCAAACCTAAGATGATCGCGAGCAGCATCTAACTCTTTGTTAAGAAATAACTTTCGTGAGTGCACCGACCGCCAGGCAACATTGCCGCCGACCGGAGTGCGCGCATGAACACCCCCGCGCCGCCGGCGCGCCGCCCGCCGCGACCGCCGCGCTTGCCCGGTCGACGCCTCGGCGATGCGGAATCAGGCGCGTTCGGCGGGTCCCGGCAACGGCGGTGATCCCGATAGCCGGCATCCTCTATTCGTCCCGAGCGGACCGCTGGGCTGATTCGGGGGAGCCCAGGGTGGCGTCGGTGCCCATCGCGATGCCGTCGAGTGCGTTTGGCGGTGGTGGGTCAGCCGAATGTCACCCTCGCCGGGGCGTCACCGGCACCGCGACCTCGTTGCGGCGCCGAAACGGAATGGTGAAGGGGGGATCATAGAACCAGGCCAGCGGGGTGCCGGCGGGCTGAAAAGCGCCGTCGCGCAGGGTCTGCAGCAAGGCGTCGGTCTTGTCAGCGACCGCCTGAGGACTGCGGTCACCGGTAAACCTGAGCACCGCCACGGTTTCGGCGGGCACCTCGACGAGCGTGACCGCCTCGTCGTTGGGCTGCGGGAGCGAATCCATCGTTGACTTGGCGGGCATGAAGAAACGGATCACCGATCCTCCGTCGGCGCCGCGGGTCTGCGAGACCGGAGCGGTCATCGCGATCGTGTCACCGGCACTGGTGCGCTGCTGCGCCACCGGCGCGGTCATCGCGATCTGCGCCCGGCGGTGGTTACCGCCGAAGATGTAGCCGGCCAGGCGACGGAAGCCGGTGTTGCGCGCCGCCGCATCGTCGGCCAAAACGGTGGTCTCAGCCGCGATCCGGGGACCGTAATGCCGGATCTCCACGCCGCTGAACCGGTCCTCGACGCTGTAGCGGGGCTCTTCGGTGCCCCACCGCAGGCCGACGATCGAACACGCGGACTCGGCGACGAGCTTCGCCGCCTTCAGCGCTGCGGAAAATGGGTTCATCATTCTCGCACCTCCTACCATTCGACATATCCGGAACGTTGTTGGTCACCCTCGCCGTGATCGTCACCGGCGTGAGGACGGCGTACTGAGCGCTGGTCGCACGGCCGCGTGCCGGCCACGACTGACCGGGTCGATGGTCGAGGGCCACCAGATGCGCGGGCCGATCAGCGCGAACAGCGCGGGTATGACAAGTGTGCGCACCACGAAGGTGTCGAGCAGGATGCCGAGCCCGACGATGATGCCCAGTTGGGTAAGCACGATCAGCGGCAGCACGCTCAGGACACAGAAGACCGCGGCCAACACGATCCCGGCGCTGGTGATCACCCCGCCGGTGGCGGACACCGCGCGCACCATCCCGTCTCGGGTGCCGCGAGCCGGCGTCTCCTCCCGGGCCCTGGTAACCAGGAAGATGGTGTAGTCCACACCGAGCGCCACCAGGAACAAGAACGCGAACAGCGGCGTGCTGCTGTCCAGGGCCGGAAACCCGAAGACGTGCATGCTGACCCAGGTGCCCACGCCGAGCGCCGCCAACGCGCTCAGGACCGTCACCCCGACGAGCACCGGCGGTGCCAGGGCCGCCCGCAACAGCACGTACAGCACGACGAGCACCACCAACAGGACGGCCGGGATCACCACCAACCGGTCGCGCGCCGCTGCGTCATGCACGTCGAGCGCCCGGGCGTCGGAGCCCCCGACCAACGCGCCCGCGTCGGCAGCGTGAACCGACTGGCGCAACTTTCCGACGATGTCCAGTGCCGCCGTTGATGCCGGCGGGGCATCGATCACCACCGTCCATTTCGTCAGCCCGCTGGAAGATTGGCCCGCCGGTGCCGCCGACACCACACCACGTGTCGAGTCGATGGCCTGTTGCACTGCGGGCGCCCCGTCGGTCGGGGCGACAACGATGGTTGGATCGGCTTGTCCGCCGGGGAAGTGCGTCGCCAGCGTGTCGAATCCGGACACCGACTCGGCCTGCACGCGGAACTGCTGGGTCTGCGACAGGCCCACCCGGACGCCGAGCAGGCCGGTCGCCAGCGCGGCGAGGGCGATTATGGCAACCGAGGCCACCAACGCCGGCCGGCGGGCGACCGCCTCGGCGGCCCGGTGCCACGGACCTTGCTCCGCGGCGGTCGCGCTGCCCGGACGCGGGACGAACGGCCAGAACAGCCGCGTGCCGAACAGCGCCAGCAGCGGAGGCAGCACGAGTAAGACGAATATCGCGGCGACCACCAGGCCGCACGCTGCGAGCACGCCGAGACTGCGGGTGCTCGGGGTCACCGCCAAGATCAGGGTGAGCAGCGACAGCACCACGGTGGCGTTGCTGGCGACGATCGCCGGTGCCGCCGCGCGCACCGCCTCGCGAAGTGCGTCTCGATGGTTCGCGTTGAGCCGCAACTCTTCCCGGTAGCGTGAAATGAGCAGCAGCGCGTAGTTGGTGCCCGCGCCGAACACGAGCACGCTGGTGATGCCGGATGTCGCCCCGTCGAAGCTCAGGCCGGTGATTCCTGCGACCGCGGTACCCGCCGATGTCGCGACCCGATCGGCGAACGCGACGACCAGCAGCGGCACCAGCCATAGGACCGGTGACCGATAGGTGACGATCAGCAACAACGCCACTACCAGTGCGGTCACCGCGAGGAGCGTGATGTTGGCCCCCGAGAAGGCGTTTGCGATGTCGGCCCCGAACGCCGGGCCGCCGGTGACCTGGGCCTGAAGGCCGTCGGGCAGGCCGTTCGTGGCGGCTTTTCTGAGCGATTTGACCGCGTCGCTCAGGCGGAACCCGGACAGGTCGGCGCTCAGCGGCACGGTCGCGATCGCCGCCTTCCCGTCTGCTGACGTCAACACCGGCGAGATCGTCTCGCCGGAGCCGGCGGCGGCCACCATCCGGGTGCTGGCCTGTGCCGCTGCGGACAGGTCCACGGTGCTGAGCGGCGACCCGTCGGAGCGGGTGACAACCAGTATTGCGGCAACATGGTCCGCGCCGGGGAACTGCGTCAGCGCGGCGTCCGCACGCGCCGATTCCGCAGAGGCAGGCAACGATGTCGGGGATTCGGTGCCCGAGGTGTTGGGGCCCGCGAGGGTCATCGTCAGCGCGGCCAGCAGCGACACGCCGACCGCTGTCAGCCAGGACCGGCGGCCGGTGACGAGCGCGGCGAGACGATCCCAGACCATGGCGATAACATTTCATAAAATTAACAGTTAAGCAAATGAAATTTCTGTGACGTCCGGATATGCTTGCGGCGATGAACCGGCACGCCCGGACCCGGGCTGACCTCGAGTCGCTGATCTTCGCCGACGTGCGCGCCCTGTCGGCCGTGTCCGAGCAGATCGGACAGGTGTTCGCAGGCTTGCACACACTAAGCCGCAACGACTTTCGCGCGTTGTTGCACATCATGGTGGCCGACAGCGCGGGCACGCCGCTGACCGCCGGCGAGCTGAGGCAGAAGATGGGATTGTCGGGCGCCGCGATCACCTACCTTGTCGAGCGGATGATCGAGTCGGGTCATGTGCGCCGCGACACGGACGCCGACGATCGCCGAAAGGTCATGCTGCGGTACGCGGACGATGGACTGGCCGTGGCGAGGGCATTCTTCGCGCCGTTGGCCGACCACGGCAGTGCCGCGCTTACCGGCCTGCCGGAAGCGGATCTCACTGCCGCACACCGGGTGTTCACCGCGCTCATCGGCGCCATGCATGCCTTCCGGGCCGAGCTGACCGGGCAGCCTGGGCCGGATCGTCCTTGACGACCCGGAAGCGCCCACCCCGCCCCAGCGATGTCACCGATGACGTGCGTGATGCGGGCGGCTCACATTGGGGAGGCTCCGGCCTGGTCGCGACGATGACGACCGCCGAGATCAGGACCGGGCCGGGTACGGGTGGCAGTATCGTCGCCGCCCAAAATCACTGAGGGCAAGCAGATTACACCGCACCGCCCGTTATGCGCCGATCCGATCGCGCGGATCGGGCGATCAGTCGTTCCCGAAATCATCTGCTTCGGAATGCGTGTGCCCGATGTCGTGTCCCTCGCCTGCTTTTATGCAGCCGGCGGTGCAGTCCCGCATCACTGTGGGTTGCGCCTTGCCTTCGACGATCTTCCACCGCCAGGCTGTCTCAACGATGGTTTGGGCCGTGGGAATCGCGTCGCGCTCACTGACGTCGCAGTGCAGCGTGCGGTGGGCGCTGTCACAGGTTTCGAGGAGCAACTCGTGCTCTGACAGGCTGAGCGGATTGCGGATCAGCCGGACGCCGAAGCGCTCAATCTTGCCGTGGGCGGCCAGTCGTTCGGCGATGCCGGCCAGTACGGCCTCGTCGTCATCGCTCAGCGGCGAGGTGGCGCCGAAGTCGGTGGGCTCGGCGAACTCCATGCCGATGACACCGATCCCGGAGCTGACCGAATCGTCGAAACGGATCGCGGTCGTGCTCAACCCCGGGAACGCCGAGCGCTCGACGGGGGTGGTTTCGGTCTTTCGCGGCGCGCGGATGGCGCGTTCCACGAACACCTCTCCGGGGGCCGGTTCGAAATGCTTGTGCAGCAGCCAGATACCGAAGCGCTGCCACGCGTCGCTGGCGGCGAGGTACTCGCCCAGCTCGTCCAGGCACGCGCGGTCGTCCTCACCCAGCACACCGACGTCGGTGGCGTCCATGTCGCGCAGCACCGTGTAATCGTCAACGCCGTGGTCCCGCATCGTCAGCATGGCTTATCTCCCTAGTCCTCAAGAGAATTCGGAAAGCTCTTCGGCTAGCCGGGATGGTAGCAGCGCGAGGCGCGATGAGCGAGGCTTTGATGGGATCGCG
>NZ_DATFYW010000078.1:0-7698 GCF_035314905.1 Mycobacterium sp. | reverse complement strand
GGCGATCCAGCAAAGCGGCTTGCCCGCGCCGAATCCACGCGACGTCACCGCGAGCGACTGCCCGCCGATCGGCTGCGTGGAGAAGGTCGACACCGACGCGGTGTCCGTCATCAAATTCCCGACCACCGGCAAGGCCGAGTTGTATGCCGGTTCGACCCAGCACTGTTTCCAGATCGCGGACGTGGTGCTCACGTTCGCTCCTGATATGTCAGCGAGCCGGCAGCAGCAGTATGAGCAGGTGATCACCAAGGAGATTCAGTGATCCGCGGCCTTCAACTCCTCGATGATCGGCTCCCAGAACCCGTCGGGCACCGCGTAGGGCGCGTAGAATCCGGTGCGGGTGAAGATATCGCCGTACTGCGCGAGCAGCCGCTCGGCCACCTGCTCCGGCGGCGCCACGATTGCGATCTCGTGCAGCATCTCGTCGGTGATCAGCCGCCCCATCGCCTCCCATTCGCCGCGCTTGGACATCGCGTTGAGTTCGCCGTTCAGCTCGCCCCACCCGTGCAGTTCGAGGACGGGCTTGTAGGCCGGTGTCGATCCGTAGAACGCGATCTGCCTGCGCACCGCCGCGTCGGCGGCCTTGATCTGCTCCTCGTTGCGGCCGGTGAGGATGAAGGGCATCCCGCTGATCTCGAACCCGGCCAGATCGTCGTGCCCGGCCGCCGCCCGGCCCTTGTGCAACGCGGGCAGCGTCACCTCCCGCATGTACCGCTCGGTGGTGAAGCCGTGCACGAAGAACCCGTCGGCCACCTCACCGGCGACCTCGGTCATCCGCGGGCCGACGCCGGCCAGGATGATCGGCGGATTGCCGTACGGGTTCGGCCCGGGGTTGAAGAACGGCGTCATCAGCGTGTGGGTGTAGAACTCGCCGGCGAACCGCAGCGGCTCACCGCTGGACCAGCTGTGCCAGATCGCGCGCATGGCCAGCACGTACTCGCGCATCCTTTCCGCAGGCGCCGACCAAGGCATCGAAAAGCGCTTGGTGATATGGGCTTTCACCTGCGAGCCGACGCCGAGCAGGAACCTGCCCTTCGAGTACAGCGCAAGGTCGTTGGCCACCACCGCCAACGACATCGGGTTGCGGGCGAAGGTCACCGCGATCGCGGTGCCGAGCTCCAGCTTCTCCGTGCGGCTGGCGGCGACGGCCAGCAGCGGGAAGGGATCGTGCTGGACCTCGGGCAGCCACGCACCGTCGTAGCCGCGCTCCTCCGCCGACACCGCGACGTCCACGTCGCTCGGCTGGCCCGTGAGCGTGATATCGACCTTCATGGCGGTCAACCATATGCTCAACCGGGTTAGCAACCGTCCGCGGCGGGGTATGGACATCCCGCGGGCTCGCAACGACGGGAGTCTTTCGACCGAAGGTTCAACAGTCTATGGAAGAGATATGACCTCAGCCGACCGAGAGCAACCCGACCGCGACGAGGAGCTGGAGAACATCGTCGACCAGCTCGACGAGAACGTCGCGGGCGAACGCGAAGCGGAAGGTGTTCCCGGCAAGCCCGGCAACCGCGGCGACAGTGAACAGGCCCCAGTCGACGACTCGGCAAGCGAAGAAAGCGAGCCGTCGGACTAGTTGTCCCGATCCCGACCCGGATGCCGGCATTGATCGCAGCGTCGGCGCTCGGCAAGTGATATCACATGCGCTATCACTTTCGCGAGTCGTCGAATGGTTGGGAAACCTCGAACCCGAATGCCACCTCAAGAACCCGAATGCCCGAGAAACCGCTGCCGGGCTATCCCGATTCGGAACTCGCCCGGGGACTTTCCGCCCCCGGACGGTCCGCGGCCCCCGGACGGTCCCCGGTGGGCCCCTCGCCGGTGGCGATGAAGTCCTCGAGAAGCTCCACCACCGCGGTGTGCGCCTCCACCTGCGGGAAGTGGCCGACGCCCGGCAGCACCTCGAGCCGGCTGTCGGAGCGGGCTTCGTGCGCGGCGTAGGCGTGGTGGACGGGAATGATGCTGTCCCGCTCGCCCCAGATCGCCATCACCGGCAGCTCGGCGCGCAGCTGCAGCCTGTTCAGCGCGCTGACGGCCTGCCCGCGGTAATCGACGACGGACCGCAACGTTCGAAGGAACGACTGCCGCGTCTGCCGATCCGACAGCGACGAATACGCGCTCCAGATCTCGGCGCCGCGCGGCGACTGAATGCCGGCGCCGGCCAGCCACGACCTGAGCTTGTGGCCGACGGTGAGCACCGGCTGGGGCGCGATGACCGGCAGCACCAGCTCTGCCCCGGGCGCCGAAAGCAGCCGCAGCATCATGCCGACGTCGGGGCCCAGCCCGCCGCTGCTGATGAGGACCAACCGCTTGCAGTAGTCCGGGTGTTGATAGAGGAACTGCATCGCGACACCGCCGCCGAGGGAGTGCCCGACCACCGTGGCTTGGCTGACGCCGAGTTCGTCGAGGAAGTCGCGCAGCCACACCGCGAACGCACCCAGCGAATAGTCACCCCGCGGTTTCGCGGACTCGCCGTGGCCGAGCAGATCGGGCGCCACCACCCGGAATTTCTTCGACAGTTGCGGCATCACGGCCCGCCACGTGGCCGAACTCCCGGCCATGCCGTGGATCAGCAGCAGCACTTCGCCCTCACCGGCGTCGCGGTACGCCACCCGGTCGCCGTGTAAGTCCAGAAACCTCAGTTCGATCATGGTGAACCGGTACCCCCATCTGGCCCGTTGAACCCGTCGCTGCACAAAAACGCTAGGCGCTGTTGCGCCCGGATTCCAATTCCCGCACGACGGACGCGACCCAGCGCTGCACATGGGCCTCGTCGCGCCAGTCCCCGGCCGTTTTCTTGGCCATCGCGCTGGCGGGGAAACCCTTGGCGTCGGCACGCAGCCGCCCACCGAAGGTGACGTGACCGCGGGCGTTCACCCGCTCGGCGAGCTTCGTCACCTGCTCGGTGGGCGGGATGTCCTTTTCCGTCGCCGAGCCGTCGAGCGGCCCGCTGCTCACCAGCCACACCGGCAACGTTCGCAGCTTCGCGGTGTGGCGCCGCACGAACCGCCGGGCGCCGCGTTGCCACCGGTTCATGTACAGCGCACCGGCGACGATGACCGCGTCGACCTCGGCGATCTCGTGCACGTCGCGCGCCGGTGTGACCCGCGCGTCGTAGCCCGCGTCGGTCAGGGCGTCGCCGATCATGCGGGCCAGCCCGGCGGTGCCGCCGCGCTTGGAGCCGAACGCCACCAGTACCCGCGTCATGTCGGAGCCTCCGCGTCGCACGTCGGCATCACCGCGTCGATGAGCAGGCCCTCCGTGCCCGAGGTGGTCATGCCGCCAATTCTCGGCGGCGCGGTGACATCGTCCCTAGGGCCACACGTCACAAGGTTTACGTACCTGCAAAGCGAGTATGTTTGTCCGGGTCCACCGGGAACGAGCCTCAGGAGGTCGGGGTGTCGAACAAGGTCTATGTCGTCGGCGTCGGGATGACGAAGTTCGAGAAGCCGGGACGACGTGAGGGTTGGGACTATCCCGACATGGCGCGCGAAGCCGGCACCAACGCGTTGGCCGACGCCGGGATCGACTACAACGAGGTCGAGCAGGGCTACGTCGGCTATGTGTACGGCGAATCGACGTCGGGCCAGCGCGCGCTCTACCAGCTTGGCATGACGGGCATCCCGGTCGTCAACGTCAACAACAACTGCTCGACCGGGTCCACCGCGCTGTATCTGGCCGCGCAGGCCGTCCGCGGCGGGCTGGCCGACTGCACCATCGCGCTGGGCTTCGAGAAGATGAAGCCGGGCTCGCTGGGGTCGACGTACGACGATCGTGCGCAGCCGATGGACAAGCACATGATGGCGTTGGCGCAGATCTCCGAATTCGCGTTGCCGCCGGCGCCGTGGATGTTCGGCGCCGCCGGTCGCGAGCACATGAAGCAATACGGCAGCACCGCCGAGCATTTCGCGAAGATCGGATACAAGAACCACAAGCACTCGGTCAACAACCCGTTCGCGCAGTTCCAGGAGTCCTACTCCCTCGACGACATCCTGGCCTCGCGGATGATCTACGAGCCGTTGACCAAGCTGCAGTGCTCGCCGACCAGCGACGGCTCGGCGGCGGCGATCCTCGGGTCGGAGGCGTTCGTCGACAGGCATGGCCTTGCCGGGCAGGCGGTGGAGATCGTCGGGCAGGCGATGACCACCGACTTCGCCGACAGCTTCGACGGCAGCGCCAGGGGCCTCATCGGCCACCACATGAACGTGAAGGCGGCCCAACGGGTTTACGACCAGTCGGGGCTGGGCCCGGAGGACTTCCAGGTGATCGAGTTGCACGACTGCTTCTCGGCCAACGAGCTGCTGCTGTACGAGGCGCTGGGACTGTGCGGTGAGGGTGATGCCCCGAAGCTCATCGACAACAACGAAACCACCTACGGCGGCCGCTGGGTGGTCAATCCGTCCGGCGGCCTGATCTCCAAGGGCCACCCGCTCGGGGCCACCGGCCTGGCGCAGTGCTCGGAGTTGACGTGGCAGCTGCGCGGCACCGCCGACAAGCGGCAGGTCGACAACGTCACCGCGGCGCTGCAGCACAACATCGGGCTGGGCGGCGCCGCCGTCGTCACCGCCTACCAGCGCGCGGATCGGAGCTGACGATGCGACACACCGAACCGCGATGACGGACACCGGGCTGGGCTTCGACGACAGCGGCCTGAACAGGTGGGGTGACGACGAGCGGTTCGAGGTCACCCGCGAGCGCATCGCCGAGTACGCCGCCGCCACCAACGACCCGATCGCCGCCCACCGCAGCGGCGACGTCGCGCCGCCCGTTTTCGCGATCGTGCCGGTGTTCCCGTCCCTGGCGAGCCCGGCCGTGGGCGTGATGCCGGCGAAGCTCGTGCCGCGAATCGTGCATGGCGAGCAGGACTTTCACTTCCACCGGCCGATCTATCCCGGCGACAGGCTCGTCTCGCGGGGGAAGATCATCGGATACGAGGGCCTGGAGAAGGGCACTCCGTGCGCGATCCAGCTGGAGTGCCGCACCGAGGACGGCGAACTCGTCAACGAACAGTATGTGACGTTCTTCGTCCGCGGATTCAACGCCGGCAAGAAGGTGGGCGAGCTCAGCCCGGCGCACAAGTTCGACGAACGGCTGCACGGGCAGTCCCCGCTGGCGAAGGCGAAGGCTCATGTCGATGACGACCAGACGTTCCGGTATGCGAAAGCGTCCGGCGACCCGATGCCGATCCATCTCGACGCGGAGTTCGCGAAAAGCGCTGGCCTGCCGGGCATCATCGCCCACGGTCTGTGCACGATGGCGATGGCCTCCTGGGGTGTCCTCACCGAGGTGGGTGGTTCCGACGTAGGACGGCTGAAACGGTTCGCGGTGAGGTTCTCGAAGATGGTGTTCCCGGGCGACGACCTCGAGACCCGCATCTGGAAAGCCGGGTCACGCGACGGGACGACGTCCCACGCGTTCGAGACCGTGCGCGGTGAGGAGTTCGCCATCACCGACGGCCTGGCCGAAATCGCCGATGCCTGAAAAGGAGATTCAGGTGACCCACATCGCGAAGGATCTGCTGAACCCCAACCATCAATCATCATCTCCGGAGATGGTTCAACGTCGAACGTCCGCAGGAGCGCAGCGATGAATCTGGGTGACCTCACGAGCTGGATCGAAAAGCCGATCGCGGCAGTGTCCAACCTCGTCAACACGCCCAATTCGGCGGGCCGATATCGGCCGTTCTACCTGCAGAACCTGGTCGATGCCGTTCAGGGCCGCACCCTCGGCGACGCGGTGGACGGCAAGACCGTCCTGGTCACCGGCGGGTCGTCGGGCATCGGGGAGGCGACGGCGAAGAAGGTCACCGAGGCCGGCGGCGAGGTGGTGCTCGTCGCGCGCACCCGGGAGAAGCTCGAGAAGGTCGCCGACGAGATCCGCGGGTCGGGCGGCACCGCGCACGTGTACCCGTGCGATCTGTCGGACATGGACGCGATCGCCACGCTGGCCGACCAGGTGTTGACCGATCTCGGCCGCGTCGACATCTTGGTCAACAATGCGGGCCGTTCGATCCGGCGGTCGCTGGAGCTGTCATATGACCGGATCCACGACTACCAGCGCACGATGCAGCTCAACTACCTTGGCGCCGTCCAGCTCATCCTGAAGTTCGTCCCCGGCATGCGCGAACGCGGCTTCGGCCAGATCATCAACGTGTCGTCGGCCGGTGTCCAGATGCGCGCCCCGCGATTCGGCGCCTACATCGCCAGCAAGGCCGCGCTCGACACGCTGTGCGATTCGTTTCAGGCCGAAACCGTAAGCGACGGTGTGAGGTTCACCACGGTGTTCATGGTGCTGGTCCGGACACCGATGATCAGCCCCACCAAGGTCTACGACCACTTCCCGGCGCTGACGCCTGAGCAGGCCGCCGGCGTGCTCGCCGACGCGATCGTGCAGCGGCCGCGCCGGGTCAGCCCGCCGTTCGGGCAGTTCGCTGCTTTCGCCGACGCCGTCAGCCCGATGCTGATGGACTTTGTCCGAAACCGCGGATTCGCGATGTTCGACGACTCCGAAGCCGCCCAGGGAAAGGAATCCTCGAGTGAGCCGGTCCGCTTCGACAAGCGCTCGGAAACGTTCGTCCGTGCCACCCGCGGAATCCATTGGTGAACCGCGATGAGTCTTCCGCAACCGGGCACCGACGCGACCGTCGTCGTCACCGGAGCCTCGTCGGGTATCGGCACCGAGCTGGCGCGTGGCCTCGCCCGCCGCGGCTATCCCCTGCTGCTCGTGGCGAGGCGCCGGGACCGCCTCGACGAGCTGGCCGGTGAGCTGCGCTCGAAGCACTCGGTGGCCGTCGACGTCATGCCCGCCGATCTCGCCGACGGCGCGGCACGCGCGCAGCTGACCGGGCGCATCACCGACGAGCCGGTGGCCGGGGTGTGCAACAGCGCCGGCTTCGGCACCAGCGGCGTCTTCTACGAGCTGCCGATCGAACGTGAACGCGACGAGGTCACGGTCAACGTCATCGCGCTGATGGAACTCACCCACGCCGCGCTGCCCGGCATGGTTGAGCGGGGCGCCGGCTCGGTGCTGAACATCGCGTCGATAGCCGGCTTTCAGCCGATCCCGGACATGGCGGTCTATTCGGCCAGCAAAGCGTTCGTGCAGACGTTTTCCGAGGCCGTGCACGAGGAACTGCACGGCACGGGGGTGTCGTGCACCGTGCTGTGCCCGGGACCCGTTCCGACCGAGTGGGCCGACATCGCCGACGCCCACCAGTTCGACATTCCGATTGCGCAGGTCTCGGCACACGACGTTGCCGAGGAAGCCATCCACGGCATGCTCGCCGGCAAGCGCAGCGTGATCCCGGGACTCGTGCCGAAAGCCGCCAGCATGGGCGGCAGATTCACCCCGCGCAGCATACTGCTTCCGGCGCTGCGGATCGGCCGCCAAATCCGCGGTTAGACGCGGCCGGTAACCCCGTACCTCAGCCGCGGTTCCGCAGCTGCTCGGCCCAGTCGCGCGGCACCCGCCCGCGCGGGCCGGGCACGGTCTGGTTTTCCGGGCGGCTGACCGGGGCGGCCAGCTCGGGCCCGTTGGTGTAGTCGTCGGTGTCGAAGTTCCAGAACCAGTCCTCGCCGGGTTCGAACGACCGCATCACCGGGTGCCCGGTCTCGCGCCAGTGCGCGGTCGCGTGCCGCGCCGGCGAATCGTCGCAACAGCCGATGTGCCCGCACGCCGCGCAGCGCCGCAGGTGGA
>NZ_DATFYW010000077.1:0-10795 GCF_035314905.1 Mycobacterium sp. | reverse complement strand
CGGGTGGTGCTGCGGGTAGCGCATCGCGGCGACAAGCGGGCGTTGGCGGAAACCGTGCAGCGCAACGCGGCAGAGGCGCTCGCTCAGCACAAGCTCAAACGGGCAGGCGACTTCAATGCGAGATCCGAAGCCCTGCAGAGTATTCAGGATGTGCTCGGGCTGGCGGAGGCGCCCCTGCGCATCGAGTGCGTCGACATCAGCCATGTGCAGGGCACCGACGTGGTGGCGTCGCTGGTGGTGTTCGAGGACGGACTGCCGCGCCGGTCCGACTACCGACACTTCGCGATCCGAGACGCCGCAGGCGGTGGGCGCTCCGACGACGTCGCATCGATCGCGGAGGTGACCCGGCGACGGTTCCTGCGGCATTTGTCCGATCTGGCGCGGAGTCCGGAAGACTCTGCGGGAGATGGCAAGCCGAGGCGGTTCGCATATCCACCAAACCTGTTCGTGGTCGACGGCGGTGCTCCTCAAGTGAACGCGGCCCAATCGGTACTCGACGAACTCGGAATCAGCGACGTCGCGGTCATCGGGCTCGCGAAGCGACTGGAGGAGGTGTGGGTGCCGTCGGAGCCCGACCCGGTGATCATGCCCCGCAACAGCGAGGGGCTGTACCTGCTCCAACGGATCCGCGACGAGGCACACCGGTTCGCGATCACTTACCACCGGAGCAAGCGCTCCAAGCGGATGACCGCGTCGGCCCTCGACTCGGTGCGGGGCCTCGGAGAAAACCGGCGGGCCGCGCTGGTGAAGCACTTCGGCTCGGTCGCCAAGTTGAAGCAAGCCACTGTGGAAGAGATCACCGCTGTCCCGGGAATCGGTGTCGCGACGGCCCGAGCGGTGCTCGAGGCGATCGGTGTTGCGCCGGATTCGGTGGGAACCGGCACGGCGAACGTCGCGATGGGCGATGATCAGACCAGGGCATCGGGATGACAGACCAGGGGACCGGGGAAGAACTGCGCGACAGCTCACACGGCGAGGCTGGCGCGGCCAAAACGGGCATCGACGTCGTCCTCGTCACCGGGCTGTCCGGCGCCGGGCGCGGCACCGCGGCCAAGGTGCTCGAGGACCTCGGCTGGTATGTCGCCGACAACCTGCCGCCCGAGCTGATCACGCAGATGGTCGATCTCGGGCTGGCGGCCGGGTCCCGGATCACGCAGCTGGCGGTGGTGCTCGACGTCCGCTCACGCGGGTTCACCGGCGATCTGGACTGGGTGCGCAACGATCTGGCGACGCGTGGGATCTGGCCACGGGTCCTGTTTTTGGAGGCCTCCGACGACATCCTGGTGCGCCGGTATGAGCATGTGCGGCGCAGCCATCCGCTGCAGGGTGATCAGACACTGGCCGAGGGCATCGCGGCCGAGCGCAGCATGTTGGCCCCGTTGCGGGCAGCAGCCGACCTGATCATCGACACATCGACGCTGTCGGTGCGGGGCCTGCGGGAAAGCATCGAGCGGGCATTCGGCGGGGAGGCCGTGGCGCAGACGAGCGTGACCGTTGAGTCGTTCGGCTTCAAATACGGGCTGCCGATGGACGCCGACATGGTGATGGACGTGCGTTTCCTGCCGAACCCGCATTGGGTGGACGAACTGCGCCGTCACACCGGCCAGCACCCCGCGGTGCGCGACTACGTCTTGTCTCAGCCCGGGGCCGAAGAGTTCCTCGACACCTACCATCGGCTGCTGTCGCTTGTCGTCGAGGGATATCGCAGGGAGGGGAAGCGTTACATGACCGTCGCGATCGGCTGCACAGGCGGGAAGCACCGCAGCGTGGCCATGGCCGAGGCGCTGGCCGAGCGTCTGGACCCCAAGGACCAACTGTCGGTGCGCGTGCTGCACCGGGATCTGGGCCGCGAATGAGCCCGCGCATCGTCGCCCTCGGCGGCGGGCATGGACTCTACGCCACGCTGTCCGCCGCGCGCCGGCTCACCCCGCATGTGACAGCGGTCGTCACCGTGGCCGACGACGGCGGATCCTCCGGCCGGCTGCGCAGCGAGCTTGACGTCGTGCCTCCCGGCGATCTGCGAATGGCGTTGGCCGCGTTGGCTTCTGACAGCCGGTACGGCAGGCTGTGGGCCACCATAATTCAGCATCGATTCGGCGGCAACGGCGCGTTGGCCGGTCACCCGATCGGTAACCTGATGCTGGCCGGGCTCAACGAGGTGCTGGCCGATCCGGTCGCCGCCCTCGACGAGCTGGGCCGCATCCTCGGCGTCAAGGGTCGCGTGCTGCCGATGTGCCCGATCGCGTTGCAGATCGAGGCCGACGTCGCCGCGCTGGAGGCCGATCCCCGGATGAGCCGGGTGATCCGCGGGCAGGTCGCAGTCGCCACCACCGTGGGCAAGGTCCGACGGGTCCGGCTGCTCCCGAACGATCCGCCCGCCACCCGGCAGGCCGTCGACGCGATCCTCGACGCGGATCTGGTTGTGTTGGGGCCGGGTTCGTGGTTCACGAGCGTGATCCCGCATGTGCTCGTGCCGGGCTTGGCGGCTGCGCTGCAGGCCACCGCCGCGCGCCGGGCGCTGGTGCTCAACCTGGCGGCGGAGCCGGGGGAGACGGCCGGGTTCTCGGCCGAGCGGCACCTACACGTGTTGTCGCAGCACGCACCGGGATTTCGGGTGCACGACATCGTCGTCGACGCCGGTCGGGTGCCCAGCGACCGGGAGCGTCAGCAGCTGATTCGCACCGCGATGCTGCTCAACGCCGAGGTCCGGTTTGCTGATGTGGCCAGACCTGGTACATCTCTACATGACCCGGCGAAGCTGGCCGCCGTGTTGGAAAGCGTTCGAGCGCGTAAGTCGGTGGTGGCTCCCGCGCCGACCGTGCCGACGCCCGCGGCCGGCCCGTCGAGCGGACCGAGCCTGAATGGACCGGGAGGTGACGACCCGTGGCGATGACGGCCGAGGTCAAGGACGAGTTGAGCCGGCTGGTGGTCAACTCGGTGAGCGCGCGCCGTGCCGAGGTTGCCGCGTTGCTGCGGTTCGCGGGCGGGCTGCACATCGTCTCCGGCCGGGTCATCGTGGAAGCCGAGGTTGACCTGGGCATCATCGCCCGGCGCCTGCGCAAGGACATCTTCGACCTCTACGGCTACAACGCCGTGGTGCACGTGTTGTCGGCCAGCGGAATCCGCAAAACCACGCGCTACGTGGTGCGGATAGCCAAGGACGGCGAGGCGCTGGCCCGGCAGACTGGCCTGCTCGATCTGCGCGGCCGGCCGGTGCGCGGGCTGCCGGCCCAGGTGGTCGGCGGGAGCGTCGGCGATGCGGAGGCGGCATGGCGGGGAGCGTTCCTCGCGCACGGTTCGCTGACGGAGCCGGGTCGGTCGTCGGCCCTCGAGGTGAACTGCCCGGGGCCGGAGGCGGCGCTGGCCCTGGTCGGTGCCGCGCGCCGCCTGGGGATCAGCGCGAAGGCCCGCGAGGTTCGAGGCAGCGACCGTGTCGTGGTGCGCGACGGGGAGGCGATCGGTGCGCTGCTCAACCGGATGGGCGCCCAGGGCACCCGGCTGACGTGGGAGGAGCGGCGGATGCGGCGTGAGGTGCGCGCGACCGCCAACCGGCTCGCCAACTTCGACGACGCCAACCTGCGCCGGTCCGCGCGGGCGGCGGTGGCTGCGGCCGCCCGGGTCGAGCGGGCGCTGGAGATTCTGTCCGACACGGTGCCCGACCACCTCGCGGCGGCGGGCAAGCTGCGCGTGGAACACCGACAAGCATCACTGGAGGAGCTGGGCCGACTCGCAGATCCGCCGATGACGAAAGATGCTGTCGCAGGACGCATTCGACGACTGTTGTCGATGGCCGACCGCAAGGCCAAGCAGGAGGGCATCCCGGACACCGAGTCCGCGGTCACCCCGGATCTGCTCGAAGACGCCTAGCGATTCCCAGTCGCGCAGTCCGATCGGCACCTTCCACCCGACGATCATCCCGCCATCGGGGTCCGCGCCGGTGAGGCGCGTGAGCGTCGAGATGATGGTGGCGATTGCCGTCGAGGCAAATCCTTCCAGCCGAATTCCCCCTGGCCTCACCGGTCGCGCGACCCCCACCAGGCAGCACTAGGCTGACCTGGGGTAGTTCATCAGCGACTAAGGAGAGTCAAGTGACGATTCGGGTAGGGATCAACGGCTTCGGTCGCATCGGACGCAATTTCTACCGGGCCCTGGAGGCGCAGAAGGAGCAGGGCAGCAGCGCCGACATCGAGGTGGTGGCGGTCAACGATCTCACCGACAACGCCACCCTGGCCCACCTGCTGAAATTCGACTCCATTCTGGGCCGGTTCGCTAAGGACATCAGCCTGGAGGGTGAGGACACGATCGTCGTCGGCAGCGACAAGATCAAGGCTCTCGAGGTCAAGGAGGGGCCTGCGGCGCTGCCGTGGGGAGATCTCGGCGTCGACGTCGTCGTCGAATCCACCGGCATCTTCACCAGCGCCGCCAAGGCCAAGGGCCATCTGGACGCGGGCGCGAAGAAGGTCGTCATCTCGGCACCGGCCACCGACCCCGACATCACGATCGTGTTCGGTGTCAACGACGACAAGTACGACGGCAGCCAGAACATCATCTCGAACGCCTCCTGCACCACGAACTGCCTCGGGCCGCTGGCCAAGGTGCTGAACGACGAGTTCGGCATCGTCCGCGGCCTGATGACCACCGTGCACGCGTACACCCAGGACCAGAACCTGCAGGACGGCCCGCACAAGGACCTGCGCCGGGCGCGCGCGGCGGCGATCAACATCGTGCCGACGTCCACCGGCGCGGCCAAAGCGATCGGGGTGGTGCTGCCCGAACTGAAGGGCAAACTCGACGGCTATGCGCTGCGGGTTCCGGTGCCGACCGGATCGGTCACCGACCTCACCGCTGAGATCTCCAAGACGGCCACTGCGGACGAGATCAACGCCGCCTTCAAGGCCGCCGCCGAGGGCAAGCTCAAGGGCATCATGAAGTACTACGACGTACCGATCGTGTCGACCGACATCGTCACCGATCCGCACTCGTCGATCTTCGACGCCGGACTGACCAAGGTGATCGAGAACCAGGCCAAGGTGGTGTCCTGGTACGACAACGAATGGGGTTACTCCAACCGGCTCGTCGACCTGGTCGCCCTGGTCGGCAAGTCGCTGTAACCGTGAATCTCCCGACAGTCGACGAGCTTCTGGGGCAAGGGGTTTCGGGCCGCGGCGTACTCGTGCGCTCCGACCTCAACGTGCCGCTCGGCGACGACGGCCGCATCACCGACCGCGGCCGCATCGTCGCGTCGGTCCCCACGCTGGATGCGCTCGCCCAGGCCGGGGCAAAGGTCGTCATCGCCGCGCATCTGGGTCGGCCCAAGGGCGGCCCCGACCCGAAGTACTCGCTGAAGCCCGTCGCGGCCGCCCTCAGCGAGGAGCTGGGCCGGCACGTCCAGCTGGCCGCCGACGTCGTCGGGCCTGACGCGCTGGCCCGCGCCGAGGGGCTGACCGACGGCGACGTGCTGCTGTTGGAGAACATCCGCTTCGACCCTCGAGAGACCAGCAAAGACGATGCCGAACGCATGAAGTTGGCCCGGCAGCTGGCCCTCCTGGTTGGCGACGACGGAGCGTTCGTCTCCGACGGCTTCGGGGTGGTGCACCGCAAGCAGGCGTCGGTCTACGACGTCGCCATCGTGCTGCCGCATTACGCCGGCAAGCTGGTGGCCACAGAGGTGGCGGTGCTCGAGAAGCTGGCGAGCTCGACCGAACGGCCATATGCCGTCGTTCTCGGCGGGTCAAAGGTCTCCGACAAGCTCGCCGTGATCGCACGACTGTCAACCAAGTCGGACAGCCTGCTCATCGGCGGCGGCATGTGCTTCACCTTCCTTGCCGCGCACGGACTTTCGGTGGGCAGGTCGCTGCTGGAGCCCGAGATGATCGAGACCTGCAAGGAACTGCTGGAGACCTATGCCGACGTGATCCACGTGCCGGTGGACATCGTCGTGGCCGACGAATTCGCCGCCGACTCACCGGCGCAGACCGTTGCGGCAGAACGGATTCCCGACGACAAGATAGGCCTGGACATCGGGCCGGAGTCGGTCAGGCGGTTCACCGCGCTGTTGTCCAACGCCAAGACCATCTTCTGGAACGGCCCGATGGGTGTGTTCGAATTCCCGCCATTCGCGCCGGGCACGAAGGGCGTTGCCGAGGCGATCATCGCCGCGACCCGCAAGGGTGCGTTCAGCGTCGTGGGCGGCGGCGACTCCGCAGCCGCGGTGCGCGAGCTCGGGCTGCCAGAGGACGGCTTCTCTCACATTTCGACCGGTGGCGGAGCGTCGCTGGAATACCTTGAAGGCAAATCGCTGCCCGGTCTCGAAGTGCTGAGCCGCTGAGCAAGAGGAGAGTCGTGAGCCGCAAGCCGCTGATCGCCGGCAACTGGAAGATGAACCTCAACCACTTCGAAGCGATCGCCCTTGTGCAGAAGATCGCGTTCGCGCTCCCGGAAAAGTACTTCGACAAGGTCGACGTGTCCGTCCTGCCGCCGTTCACGGACCTGCGCAGCGTGCAGACCCTCGTCGAGGGCGAGAGGATGCGGCTGACCTACGGCGGACAGGATCTGTCGCAACACGACTCCGGCGCCTACACCGGCGACATCAGCGGCGCCTTCCTGGCCAAGCTCGGCTGCACTTACGTGGTTGTCGGTCACTCCGAGCGGCGCACCTATCACCGCGAGGACGACGCGCTGGTGGCCGCGAAGGCGGCCGCCGCGCTGCGCCACGGCCTGGCACCGATCGTCTGCATCGGCGAGCACCTCGACGTGCGCGAGGCCGGCGACCACGTCACCCACAACATCGAGCAGTTACGCGGGTCACTGGACGGCCTGAGCGCCGAGGGGGTCGGCCAGGTGGTGATCGCCTACGAGCCGGTCTGGGCGATCGGCACCGGCCGGGTGGCCAGCGCCGCCGACGCGCAGGAGGTCTGCCACGCGATCCGCGCAGAACTCGGCAAATTGTCGTCGCCGCAGGTCGCGGACACAGTTCGGGTGCTCTACGGCGGGTCGGTGAACTCGAAGAACATCGGCGAGATCGTCGCGCAACAGGACATCGACGGCGCACTCGTGGGGGGCGCGTCGCTCGACGGTGAGGAGTTCGCCAAGCTCTCGGCGATCGCCGCCGGCGGCCCCCTGCCGTAGTCGGCCAGAAACAGCAGGTAGTCTGGCCGTCATGGAATTGGCCCTGCAGATTCTGCTGGTGGTCACCAGTGTCCTGGTGGTCCTGCTCGTGCTGCTGCACCGCGCCAAGGGCGGCGGCCTGTCCACGCTGTTCGGCGGCGGCGTGCAGTCCAGCCTGTCGGGGTCGACGGTCGTGGAGAAGAACCTCGACCGCGTCACCTTGTTCGTGACGGCGATCTGGGTCGTCTCGATCATCGGCGTCGGGCTGCAGATCAAGTACAGCTGACTTCTCGCCGTGCGGCGCCCCCAACCGGCGCCGATACTTGGAGAATGGCCGGCGACGCGGCACTCGAACCGATCGGCGCGGTACAGCGCACCCGGGTAGGCCGCGAGGCGACCGAGCCGATGCGGGAGGACATCCGGCTGCTCGGCTCGATCCTCGGTGAGACCGTCCGTGAGCAGAACGGCGACGAGGTGTTCGAGCTCGTCGAACGCGCCCGAGTCGAGTCCTTCCGCGTGCGCCGCTCGGAGATCGACCGTGCGGAGCTGGCCCGACTCTTCGACGGGATCGATGTCCACAAAGCCATTCCGGTGATTCGGGCATTCACCCACTTCGCGCTGCTGGCCAACGTCGCGGAAGACATCCACCGCGAACGCCGCCGGGCAATCCACGTCCAGGCGGGTGAGCCGCCGCAGGACAGCAGCCTTGCCGCGACTTACCACAAACTCGATGCCGCCCAACTCGATTCCATCACCGTCGCGGAGGCGCTGAAGGGTGCGTTGGTGTCGCCAGTGATCACCGCCCACCCCACCGAGACGCGACGGCGCACCGTGTTCGACACCCAGCACCGCATCACCGAACTGATGCGGCTGCGGCTGCACGGGCACGCCGAGACCCCCGACGGCCGCGACATCACAGAGGAACTGCGCCGGCAGGTGCTGAGGCTGTGGCAAACGGCGCTGATTCGGCTGCAGCGGTTGAAGATCCAGGACGAGATCGAGATGGGGCTGCGGTACTACCACGCCTCGTTCTTCGAAGTCGTCCCGCAGATCAATTCCCAGGTGGAGGCAGCGCTGCTGGCCCGCTGGCCGGACGTTCATCTGCTCGAAGAGCCGCTCGTCCGGATGGGTTCGTGGATCGGCGGTGACCGTGACGGCAACCCGAACGTGACCGCCGACGTCGTGCGGTTGGCCACCGCCGGCGCGGCCTACACCGCACTGGGGCACTACTTCGCGGAGCTCACCACGCTCGAGGAGGAGCTGTCGATGTCGGCCCGGCTGGTCCCGATCACCGATGCGCTCGCCGCGCTGGCCGATGCCTGTCATGAGCCCGCGCGCTTGGACGAGCCGTACCGGCGGGCGCTGCGGGTCATCCGTGGCCGGCTGACGGCGACCGCGTCGGAAATCCTCGACCGCGAGCCGGGGCACCAGCTCGAGCTCGGTGTGCAGCGATACCTGACGCCGGCCGAGCTGTCGGCCGACCTCGACGTGATCGACGCGGCGCTGCGTGCAGGCGGAAGCGCACTGATCGCCGACGACCGCCTGGCGCGGCTGCGGGAGGCCGTGCACGACTTCGGGTTTCATCTCTCGGGCCTGGACATGCGGCAGAACTCGGAGGTCCACGAACAGGTCGTGGCCGAACTGCTGGCGTGGGCCGGGGTGCATCCCGACTACGCATCGCTGCCCGAACCCGAGCGCGTCGAGCTGCTGGCCGGCGAGCTGGCCACCCGGCGGCCGCTGACTCGTGATGACGCCGAGCTGTCCGAGTTGGCCCGCAAGGAACTCGACATCGCCGCCGCCGCCGCGCGGGCGATCGACCTCTTCGGACCCGACGCCGTGCCGAACTACATCATCTCGATGTGTCAGTCCGTGTCGGACATGCTGGAGCCCGCGATCCTGCTGAAGGAGGTCGGTCTGCTGGAAGCGGCCGGCGCCCAGACAAAGAGCCCCGTCGGCATCGTGCCGCTGTTCGAGACCATCGACGACCTGCAACGAGGCGCGTCGATCCTGGAGGCCGCGCTGGATCTCCCGGTGTACCGGGCATTGGTCACCTCTCGGGGCGGCAGCCAGGAGGTGATGCTGGGCTACTCGGACTCCAACAAGGACGGTGGTTACCTCGCGGCCAACTGGGCGCTGTACCGCGCGGAGCTCGATCTTGTCGAATCCGCCCGCAAAACCGGAATCAGGCTGCGGCTCTTCCACGGTCGCGGTGGCACCGTCGGCCGTGGGGGCGGCCCGAGCTATGACGCAATCCTCGCGCAGCCACCGGGCGCGGTGACGGGCTCCCTGCGGATCACCGAGCAGGGAGAGGTGATCGCGGCAAAGTACGCGGAGCCGAGGATCGCGCACCGCAACCTTGAAACCCTTGTCGCGGCAACCCTGGAGTCCACCCTGCTCGACGTCGAGGGACTCGGCGACGACGCGGGACCGGCCTACCAGGTGCTCGACGACCTCGCGGCTCGCGCACAGCGGGCCTACGCCGAATTGGTCCACGAGACTCCGGGTTTCGTCGAGTACTTCAAAGCCTCCACGCCGGTCAGCGAGATCGGCGCACTGAACATCGGCAGCAGGCCGACGTCACGCAAACCCACCACGTCGATCTCCGATCTGAGGGCGATTCCATGGGTGCTGGCCTGGAGCCAGTCACGCGTGATGCTGCCGGGCTGGTACGGCACCGGGACCGCGTTCGCCGACTGGATCGCCGACGGGGAGGGCCGCCTGGAGGCGCTGCAGGACCTGTACCGGCGATGGCCGTTTTTCCGCACCGTGTTGTCGAACATGGCCCAGGTGCTGGCGAAGGCTGACATGGGTTTGGCGGCAAGGTATTCCGAGCTGGTGCCCGACGAGACGTTGCGGCGCCGGGTGTTCGACAAGATCGTCGCCGAACACAACCGGACGATCGAGATGCACAAGCTGATCACCGGCCACGACGACCTGCTCGCCGACAACCCGGCGCTCGCGCGGTCGGTCTTCAACCGTTTCCCGTACCTGGAGCCGTTGAATCACCTGCAGGTCGAGTTGTTGCGTCGCTACCGGTCCGGTGACGCGGACGAGCTGGTGCAACGCGGAATCCTGCTGACGATGAGCGGGCTGGCGACCGCCTTGCGCAACAGCGGCTGACGCGGCGAGCGTCGTGCCTAGATGTGGGTGCGCTGGCGGATCGCGTTCACGACTCCGCGCGCCGCGGATTCCGTCGCAGCGAGCGGCGCCGCGGCCGTCTCGCCGACACCGACGATGCGCTCCACGCGATCGACGATACGCTCCATCCTGGCCACCATGTCGTCGAGGCGGGGTGCCAGCGCATCCAGCCGGCTCAGGGTGTCGTTGAGGTGGGACAGGCTGGCGTCGAACGTCTCGAGCGAGTCCTCGAAGACCGCCAGGGTCTTGTTCAGATCGGACAACGACCCGGTCATGTCGCCCAAGATCGTGTCGAGCTGTTCGACGGTCACTCCGCGTTGAGCGCCGCCTGAGCGAGCGTCTTGATTCTCTCCCGGCCGGTGCGCCCTTTGTCTGCCATGCCGGTCATTATCGCCCGACTAAGACAGCTTGCCGGCCGCAGCCTCGTCGAGCAGCCAGATCGTCGCCTCACGGCCGACGGCGCCGGCGGCCGGCACCTCGTCGGGATCCGCCCCGCCCAGAGCCGCCGCCACCGCTTCGGCCTTGTTCTCTCCGGAGACGATCAGCCATA
>NZ_DATFYW010000076.1:0-13945 GCF_035314905.1 Mycobacterium sp. | reverse complement strand
GTGTTTGTCATATCGTTTTCACCACTTGTCGTGACTGGGACAAGTGCGCCGTTCAGCGTCGCACGGCAGCACTCCCTTCAAGGCCACATGCAGTACTTACGCGAAGGGTTAGGTGGGAATGGCGCCCAAGAATGTCGGGCTTTACAACCCCGCGTTCGAACATGATGCGTGCGGCGTCGCGATGGTTGTCGACATGCACGGCCGCCGCAGCCGCGACATTGTCGACAAGGCGATCACCGCCCTACTGAACCTGGAGCACCGCGGTGCCCAGGGCGCCGAGCCGCATACCGGTGACGGCGCCGGCATCCTGATCCAGGTGCCCGACGAATTCCTGCGGGCGGTGGTGGATTTCGAACTTCCGCCGCAGGGCAGCTACGCGACCGGCATGGCGTTTCTACCGCAGTCGTCAAAGGATGCGGCCACCGCGTGCGCCGCGGTGGAGAAGATCGCCGAGGCCGAGGGGCTGGAGGTGCTCGGCTGGCGCGAGGTGCCGACCGACGAGTCGTCTCTCGGCGCTCTGGCGCGCGACGCGATGCCGACCTTCCGCCAGGTTTTTATCGCCGGTGCCGAAGGGATGGAGCTTGAGCGCCGCGCCTACATCGTGCGCAAGCGCGCCGAGCACGAGCTCGGCACCAAGGGTCCCGGCCAGGACGGTCCGGGTCGTGAAACCGTCTATTTCCCAAGCCTTTCCGGCCAGACCTATGTGTACAAGGGGATGCTGACCACCCCGCAGCTGAAGGCCTTCTACCTCGATCTGCAAGACCAGCGCCTGACGAGCGCGCTGGGCATCGTCCACTCGCGGTTCTCGACGAACACCTTCCCGTCATGGCCGCTTGCGCATCCGTTCCGGAGGATCGCCCACAACGGCGAGATCAACACCGTCACCGGCAATGAGAACTGGATGCGCGCCCGAGAAGCACTGATCGGCACGGACATCTTCGGCTCGCCGCAGGACGTCGAGAAGCTGTTCCCGATCTGCACGCCCGGTGCGTCGGACACCGCCCGCTTCGACGAGGTGCTGGAATTGCTGCACCTCGGCGGTCGCAGCCTCGCGCATGCGGTGCTGATGATGATCCCCGAGGCGTGGGAGCGCCATGAGTCGATGGACCCGGCGCGGCGCGCGTTCTACCAGTATCACTCGTCGCTGATGGAGCCGTGGGATGGCCCGGCATCGATGACGTTCACCGATGGCACGGTGATCGGCGCGGTGCTGGACCGCAACGGCCTTCGGCCGTCACGTATCTGGGTGACCGACGACGGCCTCGTGGTGATGGCTTCAGAGGCGGGCGTGCTCGAACTCGACCCGTCGAAGGTGGTCCGCCGGATGCGGCTGCAGCCGGGCCGCATGTTCCTGGTTGACACCGCCCAGGGCCGCATCGTCGCCGACGAGGAGATCAAGGCCGAGCTGGCTGCCGAGCAGCCGTACCGGGACTGGCTTGACAATGGGCTGATCGGGCTGGAGGAGCTGCCGCAGGGCCCCTATATCCGAATGCCGCATCACCGGGTCGTGTTGCGCCAGTTGGTGTTCGGCTACACGTACGAGGAACTCAACCTGCTGGTCGCACCGATGGCGCGTGCCGGTGCGGAGCCGATTGGGTCGATGGGAACCGACACCCCTGTCGCGGTGTTGTCCCAGCGGTCCCGGATGCTCTACGACTATTTCCACCAGCTCTTCGCGCAGGTCACTAACCCGCCACTGGACGCCATCCGCGAAGAGGTCGTGACCAGCCTGCAGGGCGTCATCGGCCCCGAAGGCGACCTGCTCAGCCCCGACGAGAACTCGTGCCGGCAGATCGTGCTGCCGCAGCCGATTCTGCGCAACCATGAGCTTGCCAAGCTGATAAACGTCGATCCCGACCAGGAGATCAATGGCCGTCGGCATGGCATGCGCACCAAGGTGATTCGGTGTCTTTACCCGGTGGCTGAGAGTGGCGCCGGGCTGAAGGCCGCGCTGGATGATGTGCGCGCACAGGCGTCCGCGGCGATCGCCGGCGGCGCTCGGATCATCGTGTTGTCGGACCGCGAATCCGACGAGAAGCTCGCGCCGATCCCGTCGTTGCTCAGCGTGTCCGCTGTCCACCATCACCTGGTGCGTGAGCGCACCCGCACGCTCGTCGGCCTGGTCGTCGAGTCCGGTGACGCCCGCGAGGTGCATCACATGGCGGCGCTGATCGGATTCGGCGCGGCGGCGATCAACCCGTACATGGCTTTCGAGTCGATCGAGGACATGCTCGACCGCGGCGTTATCACCGGGATGGATCGCGACAAGGCGCTGACCAACTACGTCAAGGCCGCCGGCAAGGGCGTGCTGAAGGTGATGTCCAAGATGGGCATCTCCACGCTGGCGTCCTACACCGGCGCGCAGTTGTTCCAGGCGGTTGGCATGTCGCAGGCCCTCCTCGACGAGTACTTCACCGGGTTGACCTGTCCGACCGGTGGTATCGACCTCGACGACATCGCCGACGACGTCGCGGCCAGGCACGCGATCGCGTTCCTGGACCGGCCCGAGGAGCGGGCGCACCGCGAGTTGCCGGTCGGCGGCGAATACCAGTGGCGCCGTGAGGGCGAGTATCACTTGTTCAACCCGGACACCGTTTTCAAGCTGCAGCATTCGACCCGCACCGGGCATTACGGCATATTCAAGGAGTACAGCAAGCTGGTCGACGACCAGAGCGAGCGCATGGCGTCGCTGCGGGGACTGCTGAAGTTCAAAGACTGTGTGCGGCCGCCGGTGCCGATCGAGGAGGTCGAGCCGGCCAGCGAGATAGTCAAGCGGTTCGCCACTGGTGCGATGAGCTACGGGTCGATCTCCGCCGAAGCACACGAGACGCTGGCCATCGCAATGAACCGGCTCGGCGGCCGATCGAATTGCGGCGAAGGCGGCGAGGATGTGCGCCGCTTCGACCGCGACCCCAACGGCGACTGGCGACGCAGCGCGATCAAGCAGGTCGCGTCCGCGAGGTTCGGCGTCACATCGCACTATCTCAGCAACTGCACCGACATCCAGATCAAGATGGCCCAGGGCGCGAAACCGGGTGAGGGCGGTCAGCTTCCGGGGCACAAAGTGTATCCGTGGGTGGCCGAAGTGCGGCACTCGACGCCGGGTGTGGGCCTGATATCGCCGCCGCCGCACCACGACATCTACTCGATCGAGGACCTTGCGCAGCTGATCTACGATCTCAAGAACGCCAACCCCCAGGCGCGGGTGCACGTCAAGCTGGTCTCCGAGGTCGGGGTCGGCACCGTCGCGGCGGGGGTCTCGAAGGCACACGCGGACGTGGTGCTGATCTCCGGGCACGACGGTGGCACCGGTGCGACGCCGCTGACGTCGATGAAGCACGCCGGCGCCCCATGGGAGCTGGGCCTGGCCGAGACACAGCAGACGTTGCTGCTCAACGGGTTGCGCGACCGGATCGTGGTGCAGGTCGACGGGCAGATGAAGACCGGCAGGGACGTCATGATCGCGACGCTGCTCGGTGCCGAGGAGTATGGCTTCGCCACTGCGCCGCTGGTGGTCTCGGGGTGCATCATGATGCGGGTGTGTCACCTCGACACGTGCCCGGTGGGCGTTGCGACCCAGAACCCGGAGCTGCGCAAGCGGTTCAACGGCACGCCGGAGTTCGTCGAGAACTTCTTCATGTTCGTGGCAGAGGAAGTCCGGGAATACCTCGCGCAGCTCGGTTTCCGGACCATCAACGAGGCCGTCGGCCAGGTGAGCTCGCTGGACACCACGCTGGCCGCCGAGCACTGGAAGGCGCGCAAGCTCGATTTGTCGCCCGTTCTGCACGAGCCGGAGTCGGCGTTCATGAACCAGGACCTCTACTGCAGCTCGCGCCAAGACCACGGCCTGGACAAGGCGCTCGACCAGCAACTGATCGTCGTCAGCCGCGAGGCGCTGGATCAGCAGAAGCCGGTCACGTTCTCCACCAAGATCACCAACGTGAACCGGACCGTTGGAACCATGCTCGGCCACGAGTTGACCAAAGCCTATGGCGGCCAAGGCCTTCCCGACAACACCATCGACATCACGTTCGACGGATCGGCCGGCAACAGCTTCGGGGCTTTCGTGCCCAAGGGCATCACGTTGCGTGTCTACGGCGACGCCAATGACTACGTCGGCAAGGGGTTGTCCGGCGGCCGCATCGTGGTGCGCCCGGCGCGCAATGCGCCGGCAGATTTCGTCGCCGAGGAGAACATCATCGGCGGCAACGTGATCCTGTTCGGCGCCACGAGCGGCGAGGCGTTCCTGCGCGGCGTGGTCGGTGAGCGGTTCGCGGTCCGCAACTCCGGCGCCCATGCTGTGGTCGAGGGCGTCGGCGACCACGGCTGTGAGTACATGACCGGCGGCAAGGTCGTCATCCTCGGTCCGACCGGCCGCAACTTCGCCGCGGGTATGTCTGGCGGAATGGCCTACGTGTACGACCCCGACAGGCGCCTGCCGGACCACCTCAACGCCGAGATGGTCGAACTCGAGGAACTCGACGACGATGACCTCGACTGGCTCCACCAGGTGCTGACCAAACACGTCGACGCCACCGACTCGGCGCCGGGCAAGCGGATCCTGGCCCACTGGGGCCGAGAGCGGCAGCAGTTCGTGAAGGTCATGCCGCGCGACTTCAAGCGCGTCCTGGAGGCCATCGCCGAGGCGGAGCAGAACGGAACGGACGTGGACCAGGCGATCATGGCGTCGGCTCATGGCTGATCCGGCCGGCTTCCTGAAGCACCGCGAGCGCGAGCTGCCGAAGCGGCGGCCGGTCCCGTTGCGGCTGAAGGACTGGAGTGAGGTCTACGAAGAGTTCAGCCACGACGCACTGCGCACCCAGGCGTCGCGATGCATGGACTGCGGAATCCCGTTCTGCCACAACGGTTGTCCATTGGGCAACCTGATACCGGAGTGGAACGACCTGGTACGCACCGACCGCTGGCGCGACGCTGTCGAGCGGCTGCACGCCACCAACAACTTCCCTGAGTTCACCGGCCGGCTGTGCCCGGCGCCGTGCGAGGCGTCATGTGTGCTCGGCATCAACCAGGATCCGGTGACGATCAAGCAGGTCGAGGTCGAGATCATCGACAATGCGTTCGCCCAGGGCTGGGTGCAGCCGTTGCCGCCGCACACGCTGACCGGCAGGACGGTCGCGGTCGTCGGATCCGGCCCCGCCGGCCTGGCTGCGGCCCAGCAGCTCACCCGTGCCGGCCACACGGTCACGGTGTTCGAGCGCGCCGACCGGATTGGCGGGCTGCTGCGCTACGGCATTCCCGAGTTCAAGATGGAGAAGCGGCACCTGGACCGCAGGCTGGCGCAGATGGAGGCCGAGGGCACCATCTTCAAGCCGGGCGTGAACGTCGGCGTCGACATCACCGCAGAGCAGCTGCGCGCCGACTTCGACGCTGTCGTGCTGGCCGGCGGGGCCACGGCATGGCGTGACCTGCCGATCCCCGGCCGAGAACTCGACGGTATCCACCAGGCCATGGAGTATCTGCCCTGGGCCAACCGCGTGCAGGAGGGCGACCCTGTGCTCGGTGACGACGGCGAGCCGCCGATCACCGCCAGAGGTAAGAAGGTGATCATCATCGGCGGCGGCGACACCGGCGCCGACTGCCTGGGCACCGTGCACCGCCAGGGCGCCGTCGACGTGCACCAGTTCGAGATCATGCCGCGGCCGCCGGAAGGCCGCGCCGAGTCCACCCCGTGGCCGACGTATCCGCTGATGTTCCGGGTCTCGGCCGCGCACGAGGAGGGCGGCGAGCGGGTGTTCTCGGTCAACACCGAGGAATTCGTCGGTGCTGGCGGGCAATTGAAAGGCCTGCGTGCCCACCACGTGGAGATGGTCGACGGCAAGTTCGCGAAGGTTGAGGGCACCGACTTCGACCTGGAGGCGGACCTGGTGCTGTTGGCGATGGGCTTCGTCGGGCCGGAGAAAGACGGCCTTCTGACCGACCTGGGTGTCCATTTCACCGAGCGCGGCGACGTCGCACGCGATCACGAGTACGCGACTTCGGTACCGGGCGTGTTCGTCGCCGGGGACATGGGCCGCGGCCAGTCTCTGATCGTCTGGGCGATCGCCGAGGGCCGGGCGGCCGCGGCGGCGGTTGACGGATACCTGATGGGGGTCACCGCGCTGCCCGCGCCGATCCCGCCGAGCGCCGCGCCGCAGCGATGAGCGCGAAGAGCAAACGGCACCGCCGCCGACATCAGCGAAAGTCTCGACACGCCCTTTAGACTTTTGGCGCGCCTCCCGGAGTTTGCCCGGGATCGGGTGTTCAATATCCCACTGTGGGTGTTGCGGTGTAAACTAATCACCCGCGTCAATAAACGGAGCTAGTTCACCGCAGGAGTGATAAGCGTGCACCTCAACCCGTTACCCCGGTCTCGGGCGGGTCGAATCGCCTGGTCATGGTTTCGGCACCCCGTTAAGAGCCGCGAATTTCCCGCTAAACACGAACGCCTGGTAACTGCCGACGAGTTGCTGCGCTTCGGCTTCTGACGCTTCGAGGATCAATCACCGCCACACTGGGCTGGCCGTGATTTTAACTTTGCCAATCGTTATTGATCCGTTATCAACCGGCTAATCCCGACGCCCGTATGGCGTTCGCCAACGGCTCGAGGACGGCCGGGTCGTTCGGCTGCGGAAGGTACACGATCGCGAGGTTGAGCCCCTCCTCGCCGAGCGCGGCGGCGTCGGCGACGACCTTCTCATAGTCCCGCTCCGGTCCCAGCCGAACATGCGCGGACAGCATGATCTCCTTCGGGTCACGGCCCACGTCGGCACAGTGCGCGGCGAGTACGTCGCGCTTGCGGGCGAACTCCTCGGGTGGACCCCCGACGTAGTTCCAGTGCTGTGCGTACCGGGCGGTGATCCGTAGCGTGCGCCTCTCGCCGCTGCCGCCGATGCAGATCGGGGGATGCGGCTTCTGCGGGCCTTTCGGCTCATTGCGGGCGCCTTTGAGGTGGTAGAACGTGCCGTCGAAGTCCGTCGTCTCGTGGCTGAGCAGGCCGATCAGCACCTGGCAGGCTTCCTCGAACCGGTCCATGCGTTCCCTGATTGTGCCGAGCTCGATGCCGTACGCACCGGATTCCTCTTCGTTCCAGCCGGCGCCGATGCCCAGTTCCAGCCGGCCGTTGGAGACGATGTCGAGGGCGGCGGCCATGTTGGCCAAAACAGCCGGGTGACGATAGTGGATGCCGGTCACCAACGTGCCGAGCCGAAGCCGTCTGGTGGCCTGCGCTAGGGCCGTCAGTGTGATCCAGCCCTCCAGACACGGGCCGGTGGAGTCGGAAAAGATCGGATAGAAGTGATCGAATGTCCAGCCGGACTCGTAGACGTCGATGTCGTCGGCCTCCTGCCAAACCGACAGCATCGCGGGCCAAGTGGTGTTCTGCGGTGAGGTTTTGAAAGCGAATCGCACTGGATCAAGCCTAGTCGCGGTTGCGGCAGACTGGAATCATGGACCCGGTCGCCGCACTGCGCGAGATCGCCTACTACAAGGATCGCGCACGCGAGGAGCCGCGGCGCGTTATGGCGTACCGCAAGGCAGCCGACATCGTCGAGGCCCTCGACGACGACGAACGCGAGCGGCACGGCCAAGCCAACAGCTGGCAGACGTTGCCAGGCATCGGGCCCAAGACCGCCGCGGTGATCGCCCAGGCGTGGTCGGGCCTCGAACCCGAGGTCCTCGTCGAATTGCGCGGTGGCGCCAAGGATCTGGGGGGCGGCGAAATACGCGCCGCGTTGCGCGGTGATTTGCATACGCACTCGAACTGGTCCGACGGCTCCGCGCCGATCGGCGAGATGATGCACGCCGCAAAGGAGCTCGGCCACGAGTACTGCGCACTGACCGACCACTCGCCGCGGCTCACGATCGCCAACGGGTTGTCACCGGAGCGGCTGCGCGCGCAGCTCGACGTGATCGACGAGTTGCGGGAAAGCATCGCGCCGTTTCGCGTCCTGACCGGTATCGAGGTCGACATCCTGGAGGACGGGAGCCTCGACCAGGAACCCGAGCTGCTCGAGCGGCTCGACGTCGTCGTGGCCAGCGTGCACTCCAAGCTGTCGATGGACGCGCCCGCGATGACGCGCCGCATGTTGCGCGCGGTGGAGGACCCCCTCACCGACGTGCTGGGCCATTGCACCGGCCGTCTCGTCGAGGGCAACCGCGGGCTGCGTCCGGAGTCGAAGTTCGACGCGGAAAAGGTGTTCACCGCCTGCCGCGACCACGTGACCGCAGTGGAGATCAACTCTCGGCCGGAGCGGCGTGACCCGCCGCGGCGCCTGATCGACCTCGCGCTGGAGATCGGCTGCATCTTCTCGATCGACACCGACGCCCACGCGCCGGGGCAACTCGACTTCTTGGGCTACGGCGCACAGCGTGCGCTCGACGCCGGCGTCCCGAAGGAGCGGATCGTCAACACCTGGGAGGCAGATCAGCTGCTGGCTTGGAGCCGCGGCTGATCTTCCTCCGGCGGGTGCTGCGCGGCGGAGAATTCGCCTGCCAGTGCCGGGTCGGCGGATGCGACCGCGCTCGAGATCACCCGAGCCCCGACGAAGCTGGCCAGCCCTGCGACCGCGCGACCCCGATCTCCGAACTGTTCGGTCAGCACATCGAGGAACTGCCGCACCCCTTGGGCGTAGACCGAGCCCAGCGGCCCGTCGCTCTTCGACGATTCGGACAGCATCGCCGCGGACAGGCATTCGCCGAAGTCCGGGTCGTGCGTCGGAGCGCCGTTGCGCCGCAGCGACGCCAACGACCGTGCGAACGATGTGCTGCACGCGTGCAGCACGAGGTCGTCCTTGGACGTGAAATGGTTATAGAAGCCGCCATGTGTGAATCCCGCGTCGGCCATAACCCCCGCGACGCCCACCCCGTCAACGCCTCGTTCAGCGAACATCCGGATCGCGCTGTCGACGATTCGCTGCCGGTTGATCGCCGCCTGCTCTTTGGTCACCCGCATTAGCTAGTCCTCCCGTCGGAGGTCGGTGTACCCACCACCGCGGCGAGTCATTCATGGGTCGGGTCGGTCAATCCGGCAGATGGGGCATCTCCAGGCCGGGGTTGCGGCCGAGCAGTGCCCCTCGGCTGAGTGCGGCCGTGCCGTAGCGACGGCGGACCAGATCCACCGCTTCGTCCAGCGCTAATTGTGGTGTCCCGTCGAATGGCAGCTCGAGCTGCTGTGCCCCGCTGCGGTCGATGTTGGCGACCGAGAAGCCGATCATCGTGAGGCCGCGCTCGGCGATCAACGGTCCGGCTTCGGCCACCAGGGTGCGAGCGGCGGCCAGCACCGGTTTGGTCGAAGAGGTCGCGCAACGCAGGGTCTGCGACCGCGCAACCCGGCTGAAATCGTCGAAACGCAGCCGCAGCACCACCGTTCGGCCGGTACGTCCGGCGGTGCGCATGCGTCGGGTGATGCGGTCGACAAGCGCGCAGACGGTCGCGTCGATCTCCCGGGGGCTGTGCGGTCCCCGGCCCAGCGCCCGCTGCGCGCCCACCGACCGCCGGCGTACTCCTGTCTGCACGCGACGCGCGTCGACATTGCGCGACAGCGCATACAACCGGTGCCCCATCGCGCCTCCGACCAGCGACGCGAGCATCGACTCGCCCAGTTCGGCGACGTCGGCCACGGTCTCGATGCCGTGCGCATGCAGCTTGTCGGCTGTCACCGCGCCGACACCCCACAGCCGCCGGACGGGCAGCGGATACAGAAACTCCAACTCGTGATCCGGCGGCACCAGCAACAGCCCGTCCGGCTTGGCGACCTGGCTGGCCACCTTGGCGAGAAATTTGGTGCGGGCGATCCCGACGGTGATCGGCAGGCCGACGCGCTCGCGGACGTCGCGGCGCAGCCGGCTGGCGATCCGGATCGGCATGCCCGAGATGCGGCGCAATCCGCTGACGTCGAGAAACGCCTCATCGACGGAAAGCGGCTCGACGATCGGCGTCGTGTCGCGGAATACCTCGAACACCGCCTCGCTGGCCTGCGAATAGGCCGACATCCGCGGTGGCACCACCACCGCGTGGGGGCAGAGCCGGCGAGCCTGGCGGCCGCTCATCGCGGTGCGTACCCCGTACGCCTTGGCCTCGTAGCTGGCGGCCAGCACGACGCCCGCGCCGACGACGACCGGCCGACCGCGCAGCGCGGGGTCGTCGCGCTGCTCGACGGACGCGTAAAACGAGTCGAGGTCGGCGTGCAGAATCGTAGCGTCGCCGCGGACCAACACGAACATATGTTCGCATGACAGGCCGACGGGTCTAGGGTCGTGCGGCGCCGTAGATGCTGTTGAGCCAGATGTGGGTCAGCGCGTCGACGACTCGGTCGTGCTCCACGGCCGGCTGCTCGCCGGCAAACGCAGCGAGCATCGCACGCTCGTTCATCAGGTTCAGCGAGATCGCAAGATCTTTCGCGGGAATGGTTTCGGGGGCCGCGCCGCGCTTCCTCTCGGCGGTGATCAGCGCCGCCGTCTGGTCGATCCACTTCTGCATCAGCGACAACCAGATCTGTCGGACCTCTGGTTGGGTCCGCATAGCTGCCGCACCCGCACGCGTGACCCACCGGCGCGTCCCGAACGCCTCGAAGAAACCGTTGATGGCCACCCGCCAGCCGCGGACCGGATCCGCCCGCAACCGCTCCTGAAGCTCTCCGATCTCCGAGTCCACCTCGTGTGCCACGCGATCCAACAGCGTCAGCATCACCGCGTCCTTCGACGGGAAGTAGAAGTAGAAGGTGGGGCGCGAGATGCCCGCCCCCTTGGCCAGATCGTCGACCGAGATCTCCGACAGCAGCCGCTCGGCCAGCAGCCGCTCGGCTGTCTGCAATATCGCCGCCTCGCGATCGTCTCCGGACGGCCTCGACGACCGGCGACCGCGGCGAGCCTGGGCGGCGTGAGCCGGTGGCGCGGACGTGACCATGGCCGCCACTTTACTGCATGTCGAGGTCCTCGACGGCACGTTGACTGTCTCGACACGGTGTTGATACCGTTGGACCCATGAGCGAACACCTCGATGTCGTGATCGTGGGTGCCGGCATTTCGGGCATCAGCGCAGCGTGGCACCTGCAGGAGCGCTGCCCGACCAAGAGCTACGCTGTCCTCGAGGCGCGCGACAACCTCGGCGGTACCTGGGACCTGTTCAAATATCCTGGCATCCGGTCCGACTCCGACATGTACACGCTTGGCTTCCGGTTCAAGCCGTGGACGTCGGGGAAGGCGATCGCCGACGGCGCGTCGATCATGTCGTATCTCGCGGAGACCACCGCTGAGTTCGGCATCGACAAACACATCCGGTACCACCACAAGGTGATTGCCGCCGACTGGTCCGACGCGCGCAACCAATGGACGCTGAGGGTCGACCGTGACGGCGAAGAACTCGACATCACCTGTTCGTTCCTCTTCGCGTGCAGTGGCTACTACAACTACGACGAGGGCTATTCGCCGGAGTTTCCCGGTTCCGAGGACTTCGAGGGCACCGTCGTGCACCCGCAGCACTGGCCCGAGGATCTCGACTATCAGGGCAAGAGGATCATCGTGATCGGCAGTGGTGCCACTGCGGTGACTTTGATCCCGGCCCTGGCCAATTCGGGTGCAGGCCATGTGACAATGCTGCAACGCTCGCCGTCATACATCGGCTCCCTTCCCGACGTGGATCCGTTCGCCGTGCGCACGTCGAGCCTGCTGCCCCCCAAACTCGCGTATGTGGTGAACCGCTGGAAGAGCATCTTTGTCCAGTCCGCGCGGTACCGGATCAGCCGGCGGTTCCCGAACTTCATGCGCAAGACGCTGATGACCATGGCGGAACGGCGACTGCCGGAGGGCTACGACGTCGAGAAGCACTTCGGCCCGCGCTACAAGCCGTGGGACGAGCGCCTGTGCCTGGCGCCCAACGGCGACCTGTTCCGCACCATTCGCAGTGGCCAGGCCGATGTCGTGACCGACACCATCGATCGGTTCACCAAGACCGGTATCAAGCTGAACTCGGCCGAGGAGCTTCAGGCCGACATCATCATCACCGCAACGGGTTTGAACCTGCGGCTGTTCGGCGGCGCGGCGATTCTCCGCAACGGAGTGCCGGTGGACCTCACCGAGTCGATGACCTACAAGGGCATGATGCTCTCCGGGCTGCCGAACATGGCGTTCACCATCGGCTACACCAACGTCTCGTGGACGCTCAAGGCCGACCTGGTTTCCGAGTTCGTCTGCCGCGTCATCAATTACATGGATGCCAACGGCTACGACGCGGTCGTGCCGCAACATCCTGGCGACTCGGTGGAGGAGCGCTCGCTGATGGACTTCACGCCGGGCTACGTGCTGAGGGCGCTGGACAGCCTGCCGAAGGCGGGCTCACGGGCGCCGTGGCGGCTCAAGCAGAATTACCTGCTGGACTTGCGCCTTATCCGGCACGGAAAGGTGGATGACCGGGCGCTGCGCTTTTCGCGGCACCGAGCGGCGGTCAGCGCGGCGTCCGCGTGACAACGATCCCGTCGTCGTCGCTGTAAGCGATTTCCCCTGGAACGAAACAAATTCCGCCGAGTTCGACGGCGACGTCGCGCTCACCGTCCCCGGTCTTGGTGCTCTTCCGCGGGTTCGTGCCGAGCGCCTTGACACCGATGTCGATGGTGCGCAAGGCCGTCGAGTCGCGAATCGCGCCGTTTACGATGATGCCTGCCCAGCCGTTGCTGTGACCCAAGTCGGCGATCACGTCACCGACCAGCGCCGTGTGTAGGGAACCGCCCCCGTCGACCACCAGCACGCCGCCGTTTCCCGGCTCCGAGAGCAGCGACTTCAGCAGCGCGTTGTCCTGGAAGCAGCGCAGGGTGCTGATCGGTCCGGCGAACATCGCGCGTCCGCCGAACTGCCGGAATTGGGTGTCGCAACTGCGGGTGTCGTCGCCGAGCTCGTCGACGAGGTCGGCAGTGGCGCGGGGTTCTACGGGCGTGGTCACGCAGCCGAGTATGCGACCGCGATCGCGTCGCGCATGAACCGGGCCAGCCGGGGCGCCGACATCAGTCCTTCGAGGCGCTCCGGCGCCGACATCAGTCCTGCGAGGCGCTCCGGCGCCGACATCAGTCCTGCGAGGCGCGCAACCGCCGGATCACCAGGATGGCCAATAGGGCGATTGCGAGCACGACCGCCGCGGGCAGTCGCGCCGCGATGATGCCAGCCGACAGCGGCGCGGGGCCGGTGAGGCTGTCGGGTGCTGACTGGACACTCCTCTTCGCTTGTGCTGCGGCCTCATTCGCGGCAGCCACACGGCCCGCCTCCCCGTTGGTTTCTGCCAGATTGGCCGCGACCGGGCTGGCCGCGGCGGGCACCGGCTCCGGTTGGGTGGCGGCGGGCGGTTCCGCGACGATCGGCGGCTCGGGTGGTGGGGGTGGGGGAGCGTCCGGTCTGGGTGGCGCCACCTTGGGTGGGGCTTTCTTGGCGGGAGCCTTCTTCGCGGCCTTGGCCGGGGCTTTTTTCGGTTGAGCTTTCTTGGCCGGGACGTTCTTCGCGGCCTTGGCCGCCTTCTTGGCCGGA
Organism: Mycobacterium sp.; assembly: GCF_035314905.1. Classification (GTDB taxonomy): domain Bacteria; phylum Actinomycetota; class Actinomycetes; order Mycobacteriales; family Mycobacteriaceae; genus Mycobacterium. The sequence goes on along the minus strand of NZ_DATFYW010000076.1, from coordinate 440 downwards.
GGGCCCGCCGCGGCTGGATCGGCGGCGGGCGGGTTGGACTCCCGCGGCTGGTCGGGTCGATCCTGCTCGTCTGCCATGTGGCTGCTCCTTCGCAGTTCTCGCCGTGGTTCCCATCATGCCAGCCGGGTTCGCCGGCGACCCGGCTAGCCCGTCACGACCAGCGCCGCCGCCATTGTCAGCGCGATGACCATGACGGCCACCTCCGTCGCCGACCGGGTCAGCGAAATCTGGGCACTTGCCCGGTGGGAGCGGGCAGCCGGCAGCCACCTGCTGCGGTTGAACCGGGCCAGCACCACCAACCCCGCCGCCAGCATGACCTTGGCCGACAACACGCGGCCGTAGCCGGTGGCGTACAGCTGCGTCGGCGAGTCGAGGACCAGCACGGCGCCGATGACGCCGGTGGCCAGCAAGACGCCGACGCAGATCAGCGACAGCTGCGA
>NZ_DATFYW010000075.1:0-7914 GCF_035314905.1 Mycobacterium sp. | reverse complement strand
GAGCATGGTGTCGAAGTAGTAGCGCGACGCCCGGTAGCAGTGCGTCCCGTACTCCACCGCGCTGCCCGAATCGTCGAACGCGGTGCGATTCATCGTCAGCAGCGGCGCGCCCGGCTTCTCGTCGAGCAGGCGCGCCTCCGCGCGGGTGGCGGGGCGGGCGCCGATCCGCTGACGGGCCAGCCTGATGTGCACGCCGCGGGCGCGCAGTGCCTGGTAGAGCCCGTTGCGCTCGAGCTCCTCGGGCTGCGGCGCCAGCTCGACCGGCAGATAGTTGAGCATCACGGCCAGGGGTTCACCGTTCGCGCACCGCAGGCGCCGGATCGCCGCCACCTCGCGGTCCTCGGTGAGGTTCAACTCGCGGGCGATCTCCTCGGCCGGCTTTTCGCTGTGGTAGCCCAGCAGCTGCGTGGTGGGTTCCTGCCCGGCCCTGGCGAGATCGTCGAACAAGCTGGTGAGCTCGACGCGCCGGTGCACCGGGCTCTGCACGACCTGCGTGCCCACCCCGCGCTTGCGGACCAGCAGACCCTTGTCGACTAGCTCCTGGATCGCGCGCCTCGTGGTCGGGCGTGACAGCGTGAGCCGCCTGGCCAGCGAAAGCTCGTTCTCGAAGCGGTCACCCGGGACGAGCTGACCGTCGCGGATCGCGGCCTCGATCGCCTGTGCCAGCTGATAATAGAGCGGCACGGGGCTCGACCGGTCGAGCTCAACCGCCAGCGCCACGTCGACTCCGATCTCCGTGCGGTGCCAGGATGAGAGTAGCCACATCCTAACATCTGTATGACTGAAGGTTAGAATGTCAGGACAAATGGTTGACAGTCGTCGGTGGCACGGTGCACAGTCGTAGCCAGTCCACCCGTCCCAGCTCCCGGGGAGCCGATTTGACCACCACGCCTCTGGATGCTCTCGTCATCGGGCGCAGCGGCGTCGACATCTACCCCCTGCAGGTCGGGGTCGGCCTCGAGGACGTCACGTCGTTCGGCAAGTTCCTCGGCGGCACCGCGGCCAATGTGGCGGTGGCCGCGGCGCGACTGGGGCGGCGCGTCGCGCTGATCTCTGGGGTCGGCGACGACCCGTTCGGCCGCTTCGTGTCCCGCGAACTGGCCCGCCTCGGCGTCGACAACACGCTCCTGATCACCGACTCCGAGCATGCGACCCCCGTGACGTTCTGCGAGATGTTCCCACCGGATGACTTCCCCCTGTACTTCTACCGCAAGCCCACCGCACCCGACCTTCAGGTGCGAGGAGAGGACATCCGTCCCGACGCGGTCCGCGACGCGCGCCTGTACTGGTCGACGGTCACCGGATTGTCCGAGGAGCCAAGCCGCAGCGCGCATTTCACCGCCTGGGAGACGAGGGCGCGGCGGCCGCTGACGGTGCTCGACCTGGACTGGCGGCCGATGTTGTGGGAGTCCGCCGCGGCAGCCGGCGAGCACATCCGCCGGGCGCTGGCACATGTCACCGTCGCGGTCGGCAACCGCGAGGAGTGCGAGGTCGCCGTCGGCGAGACCGACCCGATCCGTGCCGCCGACGCGCTGCTCGAGCTGGGCGTGGAGCTGGCGATCGTCAAGGGGGGCCCCAACGGCGTGCTCGCACGCACCCGCCGCGAAACGGTGACGGTGCGTCCGATCCCGGTCCAGGTCGTCAACGGCCTCGGTGCCGGCGACAGCTTCGGCGGCAGCCTGTGCCACGGATTGCTGAGCCGCTGGCCACTGGAGAAGACGCTGCGCCACGCCAACGCCGCCGGGGCGATAGTGGCTGCACGGCTGGAGTGCTCCACCGCGATGCCGACCGCCGACGAGGTGGCGGACCTCGCCGAAGCCGCGAGCTCGGAGACGATCCATGCCTGAGCGCGCCTGTGCAACGAATTACGCCGAGCTGACCGACATTCGAGCCGATGACCCGGCGGCGGTGGCCCGTGCCTGGTCGGCGCGCGTGACCCGGCCGGCAGTGCGCGGGGACGGCCGGTTGATGATCGTCGCCGCCGATCACCCCGCGCGCGGGGCGCTGGCCGTCGGAGACCGGCTGCAGGCGATGAACAGCCGCACCGACCTGCTGGACCGGCTGCGCACCGCGCTGGCCGATCCCGGCGTCGACGGGGTCCTCGCGACCACCGACGTCCTCGAAGATCTGCTGCTGCTCGGCGTGCTCGACGACAAGGTCGTCATCTCGTCGATGAACCGCGGCGGCCTGGCCGGGGCCAGCTTCGAGCTGGACGACCGGATGACCGGAGCCACCGCGGCCGCCACCGCCCGGGCTCAGATGAACGGCGCCAAGATGCTGTGCCGCGTCGATCTGGCGGACCCCGGGACGCTGTCGATGCTCACCGAATGTGCGCGCGCGGTAGACGAACTCGCCGAGCACAGGCTGATGGCGATGCTCGAGCCGTTCATGTCGCGGCGGGTAGACGGCAGGGTCCGCAACGACCTGAGCCCGGACGCCGTGATCAAATCCATCCACATCACGCAGGGGCTCGGCTCGACCTCGGCGTACACCTGGATGAAGCTGCCGGTAGTCGACGAGATGGAGCGCGTGATGGATGCGACCACCCTGCCGACGCTGCTGCTGGGCGGCGATGTCAGAGACCCGGACGAGACCTTCGCGCGCTGGGCCAAGGCCCTGAGCCTGCCGTCAGTGCGGGGGCTGGTCGTCGGGCGCACCCTGCTCTACCCCCCGGATGACAACGTCTCGGCCGCGGTGCAGACCGCCGTCTCCCTGGTGCGTTGAGGATCATGAACAGCAAGTTCTACCTGCCCGCCGGGTCGACCGGCGCGCATCCCTACACCGTGTCGGTGACGCCGGAGTCGACTGGCTGGGCCGAAACCAGCCTGTGGATCACCGAACTCGCCGCCGGCGAATCGGTGGACCGTCGGTCAGGGCCGGACGAGATCCTCGTCGTGCCGCTGTCCGGGTCGTTGACCGTGTCCAGCGGCGATGGCGAATTCACCTTGACGGGACGGAAGTCGGTGTTCCACGGCCCGACCGACTTCGCTTATGTCGGCCGTGACAGCGGCTACCGGGTGGCCAGTGCCCGCGGTGCCCGCGTCGCGCTGTGCGGGGCCCGGGCCGGCCGGCGGCTGCCGTTGCGTTACGGCGCGGCCGCCGACGTCCCGGTCGAGCTGCGCGGCGCCGGCGACTGCAGCCGCGAGGTGCACAACTTCGCCACCGCCGACGTGTTCGAGGCGGACTCGATCATCGCGTGCGAAGTGATCACGCCCGGCGGGAACTGGTCGTCGTATCCGGCGCACAAGCATGACGAGAACACCGACGCCGAGACACAGCTGGAGGAGATCTACTACTTCGAAATCGCCGACGGGCCCGACGGCGCACCGGGCTTCGGCTACCACCGGGTGTACGGAACACCGCGGCGGCCGATCGAGGTGCTCGAGGAGGTGCGCTCCGGCGACGTGGTGCTGGTGCCGCACGGCTACCACGGCCCATCGATCGCCGCGCCGGGCCACCACATGTACTACCTCAACGTGATGGCCGGCTCCGGTCCGAAGCGGGCATGGTTGGTCAGCTTCGACCCGCACCAGGACTGGCTGCGCCGAAGCTGGGAACACCAGCCCGTCGATCCACGACTGCCGCTGCAAGTGTCGGGAGATTAGCCATGGCCACGGAACCCACTGTCCGCCTGACCGTCGCGCAGGCCACGATCAGATTCCTTGCCGCGCAAAACGTCGAACGCGACGGCGAGCGCAACCGCTTCTTCGCGGGATGCTTCGGGATCTTCGGGCACGGCAACGTCGCGGGGCTCGGGCAGGCGCTGCTGCAGGAAGAACTGACCGATCCCGCGACCCTGCCCTACGTTCCCGGCCGCAACGAGCAGGCGATGGTGCACTCGGCGGTCGGCTACGCGCGGATGAAGGACCGGCTGCAGACCTGGGCCGTCACCTCGTCGATCGGGCCCGGCGCGAGCAACATGGTCACCGGCGCCGCGCTGGCCACGATCAACCGGATACCGGTGCTGCTGCTGCCCGCCGACACCTTCGCCACCCGCGTCAGCGCCCCGGTACTGCAGGAGCTCGAGCGCCCCGACTCGGGCGACGTCACGGTCAACGACGCGTTCCGGCCGGTGTCGCGCTACTTCGACCGGGTGTGGCGGCCCGAGCAACTGCCCGCCGCGCTGCTGGGCGCGATGTGCGTGCTCACCGATCCGGCCGACACCGGCGCCGTCACGATCGCGATGCCACAAGACGTGCAGGCCGAAGCGTTCGACTGGCCGGAATCACTGTTCGCCCAACGGGTCTGGCACATCCGGCGGCCGGTGCCCGGGCGGCCGGAAATCGAGGGCGCCGCGGGCATCGTCGCCTCGGCGAAGCGCCCGCTGATCGTCGCGGGCGGAGGCGTGATCTACAGCGGCGCCACCGGGGCGCTGGCCCGGTTCTGCGAGCGGACCGGCATCCCGGTCGGGCAGAGCCAGGCCGGCAAGGGTGCGCTGCCCTACGACCACCCGCAGTCCGTCGGCGCGGTCGGCTCGACGGGCACCACCGCGGCCAACGCGCTGGCCGCCGGCGCCGACGTCATCATCGGGATCGGCACACGTTACAGCGATTTCACGACCGCGTCGCGCACCGCGTTCGCCAACCCCGACGTGCGGTTCGTCAACATCAACGTCGCTGCGCAGGACGCGGTCAAGCACAGCGGGCTTTCGATCATCGCCGACGCCCGCGAGGCCATCGAAGCGCTGGACGCCGAGCTGCCCGGCTACACCGTCGCCACGGACTACCGCGACGAGGCGGCGCGGCTCGCCAGAGGATGGGACGACACCGTCGCCGCGGCGTACCGGATCGACGACGACAGCGCCGGGCTCAACCAGAATCAGGTCATCGGCCTGGCGAACACGCTGTCCGAGCCGCAGGACGTGATCGTCTGCGCGGCCGGCTCCATGCCCGGTGACCTGCACAAGCTCTGGCGCACCCGCGATCCGAAGGGCTACCACGTCGAATACGGCTACTCGTGCATGGGATACGAAGTGGCCGGCGGCCTGGGCGCCAAGATGGCCTGCCCGGACCGCGACGTGTTCGTGATGGTCGGCGACGGCTCCTACCTGATGATGGCGACCGAACTGGTGACCGCCGTGCAGGAGGGCGTCAAGCTGATCGTGGTGCTCGTGCAGAACCACGGGTTCGCCTCGATCGGCTCGCTCTCGGAGTCGTTGGGATCGCAGCGATTCGGCACCGCGTATCGGTACCGCACCGGCGACGGCCGGCTCGGCGGCGCCAAGCTTCCGGTGGACCTGGCCGCCAACGCGGCCAGCCTCGGCGCCGAGGTGATCCGGGTCGCGACCGCCGCGGAGTTCACGGACGCGGTCAAGCTCGCCAAGGCCAACGACACCACGACGGTGATCCACGTCGAAACCGACCCCACGGTCTCCGCGCCCAGCAGCGAGTCCTGGTGGGACGTCCCGGTTTCGGAGGTGTCCGAGCTGGATTCCACCCGAGCCGCCCGACAGACCTATGTGCAGCACAAGGCCGCGCAACGTTCCTACCTGCGGCCAGCTGAGGGGGCATCATGACGATCAGCATCGGTACGCCACCCGACTCGTGGGGCGTCCGGCAAGTCTCTTGGTGAGGTCAGCGTCATGCGCCTTGGCCGTCGGCTATTCAACGCGATCGTTCTCATGTGGATACTGATCGGAGTGCTCGCGGCGTGGCAACGTGACTACTTCCAGAAGCCACCGACAGACTGCGCTCACATCGGGACTGTCGCCATGGCTATCGCGGCCGGCCCGCTGAACTACCTCGGGGAAAATCCCCGCCTTGCCAAATGCGCGCTGCAGGTGCCGCGGCCGAATGGATAACGCTGTCGCTCGCCAGGTTGCCGGCGCGTGTCAGGCGCATTCGGTGCAGACCATCCGGCCACCCTGGATGCGGGCCAGCTGACTGCGGTGATGAACGAGGAAGCACTCCGAGCAGGTGAATTCATCGGGCTGCTTCGGGATCACCCGCACCGTGAGCTCCTCGCCGGAAAGATCGGCGCCCGGAAGCTCGAACGATTCTGCGGAGTCGGTCTCATCGAAGTCGACGGCGGCGGACTGGGCGCTATTACGGGCGGCCAGCTCTTCCAGCGAGCCCTCAGCCGGCTCGTCGGTCTCGTTGATGCGTGGGGTGTCGTAGTCGGTTGGCATCGTTGCGTCCTTTACGTCGGTGGTCATCCGGTGGTCATCGCGGCGGCGGTTTCGTCAGCGCGCAACGCATTTGCACGATCGGTTGTTCCCGCGATGCGACGACGCCGCATCGGCGGGAACGAACCCCCGGCCGCGCCGGGGCATAAGCCCTCCTTCGGTGGATCGGCGTCGGCTCGACCGGGGCGTACCCATGTTGTCCGTTGGCTACACACCGATGCCTCAGGGATGCCCCAGGCCCCGGGGGCCCGCCCGCGACGTGACGTGCCGGCCAGGTGGCCTGCGCGCCGGGCGGTGGTAAGACGGGACATGCTGAACGAGACGATCGACAAGTTCAGTTCCGACGCGCTCGTCAACATGCTTCCCGCTGTCGGCTTAGTCGTCGGGTTACATCGTCGGTGCGCCGCTGAGCCCGGCGGGGTGGCGAATTCACGTCACGGTCGGTCATCCCATAATTCAGCGATCGTGGTGGCCTTGCGGTACGTGAGGTTGAATGGGCTGCTAGGGCGCGCTCCGGGCGCCGGTGAGGAGGCCGCTGCTATGAGCCGATTCACCGCCACCATGTACACCAACGCCCGCAGCAGCACCAACGAGGTCGCCCACGACGTGCTCTCCGAGGTGAATGTCCGCCCACGCAACGTGGTGGTCGTCGGCCCCGGGACGATCCCCAAGACGCCGTCGGGCAAGGTGCGCCGTGCTCACGCCCTGTCGCTGGCGGGCTGAGATCCGCCCGGTCCGCCACAGCTGGCCGGCAGTCCTCGTCGCGGTCGGTGTGGCTCTGGCCGGGTGTGCGAACAACGCCGCCGGCCCGTCGGTTCCGACGACGACCGGTTATGTTCCGCCGGGCGTCCCGACCGAGGGCACCCACCCACCGGCCAACAAGCTCCCGCCGGCCGCCGAACCGCAGTCGGCGCCGCCGCAGAGCGCCCAGATCCCCGGGCGGATCGTCGCGGTGGGCGACTCCCCGGAGGGCGTCGTCGCCGACGGCGTCACACGCACCGTCGCCGTGGCCAAACGCAACCCGAACGAACTCGTGCTGCTCAACGCCGACACCGGCACGATCACCGGCCGCACGGCGCTGCCGGGGTTCGCCCGGCACCTGGAGCTGGCCGGCGCGGGCGGTCCGGTCCTCGTGCCGATGGAAAGCGCCAACGCACTGATTCGCGTCGACCTCCCCGGCGGCCACCCGGGGCCGCAGATCGTCACGGGCACCGTGCCGCATGACGCCGCGCAGGCGCAGAACGGCACGATCTTCGTCGCGAACGAACTCGGCGGCACGGTCGCGGTCGTGCGCGGCGACAAGGTGGTCATGGCTTTCAGCGACGTGGTGCAACCGGCGGGCACGGCGGCGGTCGGCCAGTCGGTGGGTGTCCTCGACGTGCGCAAGAACGACCTGACCGTCTACGACGCCGCCGCGCTGAAGATCATCGGCTCGACGCCCGCGGGGCAGGGGCCGACACACCTGGTCGCCGACAAGCACGGCCGGCTGATCGCCGCCGACACCCGCGGAAACGCCATCCGGGTGTTCACGCCGCTGCCGAGTCCCCGCGAGGTCGCCAGCATCCCGCAGCCCGGCGGACCGTACGGCATCGCCTACGACCCGGTGCGCGACCGGCTGTGGGTCGCATCGTCAGGCACCAACCAGGTCGTCGGCTACGACATGACGCAGGCGACGCCCCGCGCGGTGCAGCAGCTGCCGACGGTGCAGAACCCCTACACGCTCGGCGTCGACCCCGGCACCGGCCGGCTGTTCATCGCCGGCGTCACCGGCGGGATCGTGCAGATCATCG
>NZ_DATFYW010000074.1:0-8481 GCF_035314905.1 Mycobacterium sp. | reverse complement strand
ACAAGAAGTTCGGGTAGGCGCTCGTCGCCGGAGCGCGTTATGATGCAGCCTCTCTCAAGGCTGCGTCGTGGCCGCTGGTGAAGGAGCGAAATGATGACAACGGGCGACTTCGACCCTGGCGATGCGGGCGCCTACCCCGAGGCTCCCCGACCGACCCGCGGTCGGCAACCGGGCCCGCTGGGGTTGCGTTTCGTCGCGCGCCTGATCGACGGCATCATCGTCGGCCTGGTCGGCTTCCTGCTCGCCGTGTTGTTCCACGTCAGCGGCGACATCCTCATCACGGGCCTGTTCTCCGGGCTGCTCACGTTCATCTACTTCGTCGCGTTCGAAGTGACGCAGGGCTGGACGCCGGCCAAGAAGCTGTTCAATCTGAGCGTCCACGGCCCCGGCGGCGCCCCCAAACCGTCGCTGCAGCAGTCCGCGATCCGCAACGCGTTCACGTTGCTGGCGATCATTCCCTATGTCGGCGGTCTGCTCGCCTTGATCGCCTACATCGTGATCGCGATCACGATCCACAACAGCCCCACCAAGCAGGGCAAGCACGACGAACTGGCCGGCGGCACCCAGGTGGTCAAGGACTGAGCGGGTTCAGATCACCAGGCCCAACAGCAGCACGAACCCCAGCCCGGACACCGACAGCACGGTTTCCATCAGCGACCACGACTTGATGGTCTGACCTACCGTCAGCCCGAAAAACTCCTTCACAAGCCAGAATCCGGCGTCGTTGACGTGGGAGAAGAACAGTGAGCCCGCCCCGACGGCCAGAACGACCAACGACACCTGCCCGGTGCTCATGCCCTGGACCAACCCGAGCATCAACGACGACGCGGTGATGGTGGCCACCGTCGCCGAACCGGTCGCCACGCGGATGAACACCGCGAGCAGCCACGCGAGCAGGATCACCGAGACGTGAACGGTCTTGGCCCAGTCGGCCAACAGCGTGCCGATGCCGGTGTCGACGAGCACCTGCTTGAATCCCCCACCCGCCGCAACGATCAAGATGATGCCGGCGACCGGCGGTAGACCCGACTCGACGCACTTCATCATCTGGTCACGAGTCATCCCCGCGCCGCGGCCGAGGGTGACCATGCCGACCACGACAGCGAGCAGCAGCGCGACCAGCGGCCGGCCCAGGACGTCGAAGATCTGCCTGATCAAGGCATTTTCGTTCTTGATGAAGATGTCGACGATGGCCTTGCCCAACATCAACGCCACCGGCAGCAGGATGCTGGCCAGCGTCACGCCGAAGGACGGCCGCCGCTTTCGCTCGTCGGCGGACTCGTCAGCGCTGAACGTGCTTGGCGGCCCGACCGGAACCCAGCGTGCGGCCAGCTTGCCGAACAACGGACCGGCGATCACGATCGCCGGTACGGCGACGACGATGCCCAGCGCCAGCGTCACACCGAGATCCGCCTTCAACAGGCCGATCGCGGCGAGCGGGCCAGGATGTGGGGGCACGAACCCATGCATCGCCGACAAGCCCGCAAGTGCCGGGATGCCGATCGCGATCAGCGGAAGCTGCGAGCGCCGCGAAACGAGGTAAATCACCGGAACCAACAGCACCACACCGATTTCGAAGAACATCGGCAGGCCGATGATCGCACCGACAAGGGCCATGGCCCACGGCAGTGCCCGCGGCGAGGCGTGTCCGACGATGGTGTCGACGATTTCCTCGGCGCCACCCGAATCGGCAAGCAGCTTGGCGAACATCGCGCCAAGCGCGATCAAGATGCCGACACTGGTTGCGGTTTCGCCGAATCCCGCGCCGAACGAATCCAGCACCTTGCCGATTTTTTCCGCCGCGACGGCGCCGACCGTCACCGAACCGAAGATCAACGACAGGAACGGGTGAAGCTTGACGATCGTGATCAGCACGACGATCACCGCGATGCCGGCGAGCGCGGCGAGAATGAGCTGCCAGCCCGGAGCAACCGGCTGCGGCTGGCCCGCAGCGAGCACGACGGTTGCCGAGGTCATCCGGTCTCCTGCTCGCCGGTATGCGCCAAATAGCTTGCGACGATGGAGTCGATGTCCTGGGCGACGTCGATCGTCACACCGGGCTCGTCGGGCTCCAGCGGTTCGAGGGTGGCGAACTGTGACGCCATCAGCGAGGTCGGCATGAAATGGCCGGGCCGGCTTGCCTGCCGAGCCGCGATCACCTCCGGCGAGCCGCTCAGATGAACGAATTCGACTGCGGGACAATGGCGCCGCAGTTGGTCGCGATACTTGCGTCTGAGCGCCGAACAGCTCATCACACCGCCGCAGCGATGTTGGGCCAGCCACTCACCGATCGCCTCCAGCCATGGGTAGCGGTCGTCGTCGTCAAGGGCTTGACCGGCGGTCATCTTGGAGATGTTGGCCGGCGGGTGGAAGTCGTCGGCGTCGGCGAACGGTACCCTCAGCCGCTGCGCCAGCGCCGCCCCGACCGTCGATTTCCCCGATCCTGACACCCCCATGACGACGATCGGCGCGCGCATGCCGCTATACGTACCCGATTTGGCAGACCACGAGTGACTAACTTGGAGAAAATGGGCAGACAAACCGATTTGGCGCGACGGTTCTTCGATCGGTTCGAACCGCTGCACGCCGTCACATACTTCGCCCCGGAGGCTCGCGCAGCGCTGGACGCACTGGGCTACCGCGGCTTCTGGATGGGGTATTTCGCGGCGCGGTCGGCGCCGCTGGGCATCGTGCCGACCGAGGTGGTGACCGCGATCTTCTACAACTTCGCCCCGGATCGGGTGGCCAAGGCGCTGCCCGCCGCGTGGGAGGTTGCGGGCCCGGAGGCCGCGCTGGCCGCACGCGCAGCCTCGGCCGTCGCGGCGCTGCGCCGCTGCGGGGTCAACGACGACCAAGACGACGTGCTCGTCGCGGCCGAGTTGGCGGCGAAGGCGGCGCGGCACGCCCCCATCGACGGCAGGCCGCTGTTCGCCGCCAACGCGGCGCTGCCGTGGCCGGACGAGCCCGTGGCAGTGTTGTGGCACGCCGCCACGCTGCTGCGCGAACATCGCGGGGACGGCCACGTCGCAGTGCTCACCGCGAACGCGGTGTCGGGCCGGGAAGCCAATGTTCTGCACGCGGCGGCGGGCAGGGTGGAGCGAGACTACATCGCCCGCACCCGCCACTACGACGAGGCCTCGTGGAATACGCACCGGCAGCGGTTGGTCGACCGCGGGTTGCTCGACGCCGACGGGCAGCTGACGGCCGCAGGACGCGAATGCAAGGACCACATCGAAAACACCACCGATGCGCTTGCCCTGTCAGCGCTGACCGCGTTGCAGGACGGCGAAGTGGAGGCGCTGTTCCTGGCGTTGACACCGCTGACCCGGCTCGTCATCGCCGCCGGGGACATCCCGGCCAACACGCCGATGGGTCTGGGCCGCCACGATCTCGACGACGGTAGCGCCCACCTGCCGTGATGTCACAGGTTTGCGACCGACCGTCATACGCAACGTTTCAGCGCTCGGCCGGCGCCTTTTCGGGGCCGCGGCGGGCGGTGACCGCATGGATGCCGTGGGCGCCCACGGCCGCCAGCAGCAGCATCACCCACACCGCCGGGGGCGGATGCGTGAGCTCGGCGGTGAAAACCGCCGCGAACACCGGTGCGTGCTGTGTGATTCCGAGCACCGCGGCGCCGCCGATCAGCCCGAACGTCGGGATGCTGGCGTGACCGCCGAGCTCGTTGATCGCCAGCGCCACGAAGGCCCCGGTCGCCACCCCTGTCGACAGGGCGGGGGTGAGCATGCCGCCGACGGCGCCCGCCCGCAGGAACAGCGCGGTGAGCAGGGGCTTGAGCAGCACCACCACCGCGATCGGAATCAGCTTGTCGCCGCCCGACAACGTTTCCAGGATGATGCTCTTGCCGTTGCCGGGCAGCTGCGGCATCCGGATCGAACTTATGCCGGTCACCAGCCCGGCGAGCCCGACCGCGGGGATCAGCAGCCACGACGTTTTCAGCGCAGCCCGCTTGGCGCGGTCCACGATCCAGGTGAACCCCGTGCCGACGAGCATGCCGATCGGCATCGCGGCGATCGCAAACAGCAGGACCTTCCAGGTGTATCCGGTGTCGGGCCAGACGAAAGACGGCTGACCGTGGCTGAGCGGCCATACCGTCACGGTCGCGATCGACGACGTCGCCACCGCGACAAGCACGGCCAGCGGCCGCCAGCTGTTGAGCACTATGCCGAGCGCGAACAGGGTCCCCGCCGCGGGCACGTTGTAGACCGCGGCCAGGCCGGCGCCCGCCGCGCTGCCCAGCAGGATCCGCCGCTGCAGCACCGAAAGCGAGCTTCGCCTGATCACGCGCTCGGTGAACGACGCCGCGAACAACCGGGGCGCCTGCTCGCGGCCGAGCGAGGCGCCCGACCCCACCGCCAGCACCTGCAGCAGCGCGTCGACGGCCATCGGCCTGTGGTCGAACGGCCGGTCCCGGCGGATGGATTCGCCCAGACCGGGCACGGTTGCCCGTTGCCGCAGCAGCCACCAGCCCAGTCCGGCCAGAGCGCAGCCGATCGCCGGGCCGGCGATGCGCCGCTCGACGGGGGTGTAGAGGACACCGACCAGCAGGGGTCCCTCGCTGTAGCCGTAGGTGACGTGCTCGATCACGCGGACGAGAACTGTCGTCGCGCCGCCCGCAACGCCGCTGAGCACGCCGGCCACCACGATGGCCGCGGCGAACGTGAGGTAGCGCCACGCGCGGCTCACGGTGCCGGATGGCGATTCCACTCGATCCAGCCCGTGCCGCGACGTCCGTCGGAGGTGCTGACCGTGGCCCAGGCACGCGCGAACAGCGACACCCGACCGTCCGGCGCCACGAGGCGCAGCGGCCCATGGCCCAGGATGCCCGCGGTGACCTCCAGCGCGCCGGGGCTGAGCGTGAGCGTGTTGGACAACGGTAAACCATTGTCGGCGAACGCTTCTCGCGAAGTGACGGCTTGCAGTTCGGTCAGGGGCTTGGCCGGCTCCTGCACGTAGCCGATGCCGATCGGCGGCGCGCCGGGTAGCCGCAAATCCAGGCCGTGCAGGTGGGTCCCGTCGTCAAGGTGCAGGGCGCTCCAGACCCAGTCCATGCTCCACCAGTCGCGCACCCCCCACGAATGGTCGCGCTGGCCGGGCACCGCGTCGAAGTGAATCCGCTGCCCGCCCGCGCTCACCGTTCCGGATACCGCACAGGCGATCTCGTAGCGGGTCGTGACCCGGTACCGGTAGGGCGTGCCGGCGGTCGTCCACTCCAGGTCCATGCTGACGTCGATGTCGCGCCCGTGTTCGCCCCGCAGCAGCGCGGCGGGATCGTCGAAAGCCTCGCCGCGCCCGCCCAGCCGGACCCGGTAGGTCTGCAACGGCGCCGGGGCCGAGTGGGTGAACTCGAAGCGGTCAGTGACCAGCGAGAAGGGATCGTCGGACAACGGCGCGGCGAAGTCGATGACCGCGACGGTCGGCCGACCCGGACCACACAACAGCGCGGTGAACCACGCCACGCCTTCGTTCGGTGTCAGACCCAGCCGGACATAGCCGCCGACGCCCTGACGCGGGTCCGCGAAGTCGGCGTACCAGCTTTCGTTCCACATCGGCGCGGCGCCGGCCGGATGCGCGGACTCGTCGGCCGCTTGCGGCTGAAGCGGTTGCGCCACGACAGTTTCCGGCAACAAAGCCAGCGCGTCTGTGTCGAGCACATGCTGACAGTGCCGTTCGATCATCACCATGAACATCTCGTCGCCGCGATCGGTTCGCCGGACCAGCATCGGCGAGACGATCGCCATCATCACGCCGAAGAAGCTTGTCCGTCGCACGCCGTCGCGGACCTGGCCCAACGTGACCGGAGCGGAGGGACCCAATGCGTCGTGGTAGGCGGCCAGCAACTCATCGGCGATCGCGCGGCGAACGTCGGACGGCAGCGCGCAGCCGAGGAAGTACGACAGGTCCGTCATCGCCGCCCCCCATGTCACCGTTTGCCAGTCGACCACGGTCAGTGGGCGGTCGGCGCCCGGCTTGCCGAACAGCAGGTTGTCGAGGCGGTAGTCGCCGTGGACCAGGCCCTGCGGGCCCTGGCCGGCGGCCAGGTAGGCGTCGAAGCCGGCCACCAGGCGATCGCAGACGACCTTGTGGCCAGGCGCGATCCGGCTGCCGTAGCGCTCGATGAAACCGGCGTACAGCTGCGCCAAGAGGCCTTGATTGACCGGTGGCTCCCGGTTCAGCCAGTGCGCACCCGCAAGGTTGGGGTCGCCCATCGCGGGGCCCTGCAGCCGCCCCAGTTCGGTGACGGCCAGCCGCGCCCGTTCGGGCGTCGTCCCGGCGATCTCGTCACCGACGTCGGCGGGACCCGCGTCGCCGAGCAGCAGCGCGAAGGTGCCTTCGGCGGCGTCGAACGATGCGTGATAGCACGGCGCGATCGGACCACACAGCCTCGGCGCCACCTCGGCGTAGAACCGCACCTCGCGTTCGTAGAGGCCGAGTGCCACACCGGTCTGGCGGCTCATCTGATCTGCGGCTGCGACCTTCAGTACCACCGACGCGGGAGCCGTGACACCGACGTCGTAATCCAGCGTGACGCGGTAACACTCGCTCATCTGGCCCGTTCCGATCCGCTCGATGCGGAAGCCCGACACCGGCGCGCCCAACACGCTGGTCAGCCACCCGTTGGTCAGGTCATCGGGGCCGGCGATCGTGCTCTGGTCGGTTTGCATGAGTTGACCCTAGGGTCAGCGGCGGCGCAGCACACCACGATTCAGCGTGCGCGGGGACGCATGACCCGAAAGCGCCAGTGTCAGGTCCACTTCGGAGAGCAGATTCCGGATCACCTGCTGCACACCCTCGCCACCGCCGAGGGCCAGCCCCCACAGATAGGGCCTGCCGAGAAGCACCGCCCGAGCGCCGAGCGCGAGCGCTTTGACCACGTCGGCGCCGCTGCGAATTCCGCTGTCGAACAGCACGGTCAGCTCGTCGCCCACCGCGTCGACCACGTCGGGCAACGCGTCGAGCGCGGCGATCGCGCCGTCGACCTGCCGGCCGCCGTGGTTGGACACGACGACCCCCCGAACGCCGCGGTCCCGGGCCATCCGGGCGTCGTCGGGATGGAGGACGCCCTTGAGCAGGATCGGCATCGCTGTCAGCGACCGCAGCGTGTCGAGATCGTCCCAGGTGACCGCCGGGTTGCTGAACACGCTGACGAAGTGCAACACCGCCGCGGTGGGGTTCTCCTCGGGCGGCGCGGGCAGCGCCGCGCGAAACACCGGGTCCGACAGGTAATTCGCGATCCCGACCGACTGCAGGAACGGTAGGTAGGCGGTCTGAAGATCGCGCGGGCGCCAGGCCAGCAGGTTGGTGTCGAGCGTGACCACCAGCGCGCGGTAGCCCGCGGCCTGGGCACGGCGCACGAAGCTGGCGGCCAGCTCGGGATCTTTCGGCCAGTACAGCTGGTAGAACCGCGGCGCGTCGCCGGCTGCCGCGGCGATCTCCTCCATCGGATACGAAGCGGCGGTCGATGCGACATACCCGACGCCGGCCGCGGCCGCGCCCCGGGCGGACGCCAGTTCGCCGTCGGGGTGGATGATCGACTGCACGCCGACCGGGGCCAGCAGCACCGGCGCGTTGTGCTCGACGCCCAAGATTTCGGTGCGCATGTCGCGGACCGACACGTCGCGCAGCATCCGCGGCACGATCCGGTACCGTCCGAACGCTGCACGGTTCTCGCGTTCGGTGTCTTCGGTGCCGGCGCTGCCGAACACGTAACCGTGTGCGCCGGCGTCCATCGCCGCCGACGCGGCGGCCTCCAGCCCGGCCCAGGTCATCGGGAATCGCGGCGTCTCGCCGGCCATCCCCTTCAGGTAGATCTCGTACTGGTAGTTGCCGAACGGCGTGACCATGGTTTTCGCCTTCTAACTGGGCACTTCCCAGACATCGCCAAGATACCAGAGCGGCACAGCGTTGTATGTCAAAATATCGCTATGGCCCAAACTTTGCCAGACCTTGCGGCGCTGCTGCCCTCGTGGCAGTTGGCAATGCGCGCCGAACGCAAGTCCCCTAAGACAATCAAGTCCTACACCGAGGGGGTGCAGGCTTTCCTCCGCTGGTGTCAGACCACGGACACCCAACCCGAACTGACCGCGACGACCGTGCAGGCGTTCGTGGCCGACCTGTTGGACCAGGGCGCTGAGGCGGCAACGGCGCTATCGCGACAGAAGGCGCTGAAGCGGTACGCCGTGTGGCTGGTCAGCGAGGGCGAACTAGATACCAACCCGCTGCTGGGGCTGAGGTCGCCGAAACAGGACCACAAAGTCGTCCACGCGCTCACCGACGACGAACTGAAGGCGTTGATCCGAGCATGCGCCGGCAAGGATCTGCGGGACCGCCGCGACGAGGCGATTGTGCGGCTGATGGCCGAAACGGGTCTGCGCGCGGGCGAGGTCGTCGGGCTGCAACTGGCCGACGTGGACCTTGACCATGGCCTTGCCACTGTGCGCCGGGGTAAGGGCGGCAAAGGAA
>NZ_DATFYW010000073.1:0-9563 GCF_035314905.1 Mycobacterium sp. | reverse complement strand
TCGGCCCCGCCGTCGGCAAGCAGCCTGGTGCAGTAGCCGCCCGCGATTCCCGTCGACAGATCCACGACCACGTAGTCGTGCAGCGGCGGCTCAGGGCTCACGGGGTGAGTCGTTCGTCTTGCGACTGGACTTACTCAGCCGGAATTCGGGCGGGAACCTGCGGTCGTTGTCCTTGACCGCGCCGGAGAGCCCGCTGTCGATGGCGTCGTCGAGCATCAGGTCGTCGCCATCGGAGGTCACGCCGCTTCCCATGGACTCGAAGAAGGCCGACAGCAGGCTGCCCATGTATTCGCCCTGGTACTGCTTGACCACCTCGAAGAAGACCTTCTGCATGAACACGGTGTCGACGGGACGGTTACGGGCGCATGCCATCGCGTATTTGTCGACCTCGGCCTCGAGCTGATCGCGCGGAACCACCTTGTTCAAGAAGTTGCACTGGAACATCTCGTCGGCGGTGAAAGGCCGTCCGGTGAACACCATCTCCTGAAACTTCCGCAATCCCATCGTCTGAACCCACGTCCACATCCGCGGGCCCCAGCCGTAATACCGGAAGGACGGGTGGCCGAAAAGCGCGTCGTCGGAGGAGATCACCAGATCCGCGTCGGCGGCCTGGTAGAAGTGCCAGCCGTAACAGTAGCCCTTCGCCTCCACGATGCTGATCTTCTTGAGCTCCTGCAGCGGTCGGTTCCCTGCCTGCGAGTTCGCGTACCACGCGCTGATGGTGGCGCCGTGGCGGAAGGAGCCCTTGGGAGGATACTCGACGTCGGTGTCCGCCAGCCGCAGTTCGGCAAGCCGCAAAGCGGGCGAGTCATTGCCCTCCATGAACTCGGGAAGGTCGGCGCCGCCGCCGAAATCGTCCCCGACCCCACGGATCACCACAACCTTGACATCGTTGTCGACGGTGGCACCACGCAGCAGATCCGCGTAGCGCAGCCGGGCCGCCGAGGTGGGGGCGTTCAGGTACTCGGGCCGGTTGAACGTGATCGTCGCGATCTTGGTTTTCGGGTCCTTGGCGTAGAGGATGATCTCCTCCGGCGAGGGACGTCCGTCATCCGACATTCGATCTCTCCTTCAGCCCACGCCGATACCGGCGCGGCTGCCCGGTTCGTTGCTCTTCGCGCGTGACGGACTGGAGGTCAGCACCTCGGGTCCGTCGGCGGTGATCAGCACCGCTTCCCGCAGGAAAACGGCGCCGACGCCCTCTTGCCAGACATAGCTCGTGACGGCCAGGACCATCCCCGGCTCGAGTCGCTCCCCGGCTGCGGTGCCCGGCAGGCGTGCCGACACGACCGGCGGGTCGAAACCGAGGCCCAGGCCGTGCGCCACCGGCATCGGCGGCAGCGGCTCGCCGGCGGCTTCGTAGGCGGCCAGCAGGTCGCTGCAGTGGGCGCCGGGCCGGCACGCCGCGGCCAGCCCCTTCCACAGCGCGGCAGAGCGTTCGAACAGCTCCTGAGCGGCAGCGCTGTCGGCGTCCCCGGCCGGCCACGTCCGTCCGACCTCGCCGATGTAGCCGTGGGCCAACACGCCGGAAGCGAACGCCACCAGGTCGCCGGCCCGCACACGCGCGTCTTTCCCCACCCGCCGCCACGGATGCTCTCTGGAGGTCACCCAGACCGCGTCCTGGGTGGCCGGCGTGCTCACACCACCGGCGGTCATCGCTTCCAGCAGCACCCCGGTCAACGCCTGCTCGCTGGCGCCGACCCGCAGCCCGGCCACCGCGGCGGCCAGGCCGGCCTCGGCCACCCGGACCGACTCGCGAAGCGCGGCAACCTCTTCGGTTGTCTTGATTCGCCTGGCGGCCCGCATCGCCGGCTCGCCGTCGACCAGCTCCGCGTTGGGGAAAGCCATCGGAAGCAGCTCGGCGAACACCGGGGACAGCGCGTCGGTGCCCACCCGCCGCGCGCGGGCCGCGCCGTCGATCTTCTGCAGGTTGGCGATCGTGTTCATCGGGTTCCACGCGATCCCGTACAGGTTCTCGTGCGGGATGTCCTCGGGTACGCCCTCATCCCAGGTGCTGAGCAGGTGAATGGCCCCGGTTTCGCGCAGCAGGACGCAGGTCGGGGCGAAAGGCCGGGTTCCGGCGACCCACAGTTGCGGAGCACCCGTGACGTAGCGGACGTTGGCCTGCCGGCCGAGGACGAGCACGTCGAGGTCGTGGGCTGCCATCTGCGCCAGCGCGCGCTCCCGCCGCCCGGTGCGGAGAGCGCGATCGTCGGGCAGGACCTCAGTCGCCATAGGGCGTATAGGGGTAGTCGGTCAACTTGATCCAGCCCTCCTCGGTGATCACCACGATCTCTTCGCTGCGGTAGCCGCCGGTGCCGTCCTCCCACACCACCGGCTCCAGGACGAGGACCATGCCGGGTTGCAGGACATACCCCTCGTCGAACTCGTCGCCGAGATCGGTTCCGATCATCGGCATTTCGGCGGCATTCACTCCGATACCGTGTCCCAGGTAAAAATGCGGAAGCCACGGGCGGCTGCCACCGTTGGCCCTGATCGCGGCCCGGCCGAGGTCGGCCGCGGTGGCGCCGGCGCGGGTCACGTCGAGAACCGCGGTCATGATGTCCCGCCACCGGTGGAACTGCGCCTGCTGGCGGGGTGTCGGGTCGGCGCCAACGATCCAGGTCCGGCCGAAGTCCGAACAGTATCCCCCGTAGGTGATGCTGACGTCGGTCCACAGGACGTCCCCCACCGCCAGCTCGCGCTCGGTCGTGAGCAGCGGCAGCGCCAGGTCACCGTGCGTGGTCCACACACCCTCGGCCTTCGAGTGCGGCATCACCTGCCAGATGGGTTCGAGCATGCTGGCCACCGCGCCCAACTCGAAGGCGCGGCGCACGAACTCGGCCGACAGGTCGATTTGCCTGATCCCCGGGGCGAGGGCGGCGTGGACGTCGACCATCGCCTCGTCGGTGATCTTGGCAGCCCTTCGGATACAGGCGATTTCGTCGATGGTCTTCACCGACTTGGCGGCGCTGACGATCACCGCGGCGTCGGCCGGTGCGGCGCCGGGGAAAAGCCCGTCCTGCGCGCGCCGCATGGCACCGGTGAGCTCGTCGACCGCCACCGTGGTCCCCCGGGGGGCCAGATCGCCCAGCAGGCGCCCGAAGTTCCGCACGCCTTCGTCGAACTCCAGATACACCGGCTCGTGGACGTGATCGGCGGGCAGCTCGGATTCCTCCGCGGCGCCCTCGCGGAACGGCAGGAACAGGTGCGGCCACTCGTCGTCGGCGAGGACCACCGCGACAGGGCGTTCGACGTGCGACAAACCGGCGTCGCCGAGCCGCCAGCTGGTGCCCGTCGCGTACGCAACGGCGCTGTTACCCAGCAGGATCAACGCGCCCACATCGCGTTCGGCCATCGCCGCCCGCAGCCGCGCACCGGTTTCGCGGCGCAGACGGGTGCGGTCGGGTTCGGCCGGGATCTCAATCGCGGACGTGTCCGCCGCCAGATTTGTCGTCATGCTAGAGGCCCAGGAACTCCCTGATGTTGCCGCTCACGATGCGGGTGGCGGCTTCCGGCCCCACCGCACCGACAACCGCGGCGAGCGACTTCTCCGAATACCCGAAGGTGCTCTCGTTGTGCGGATAGTCGGAGGACCACATCACCTTGTCCACACCGATCCGGTCGATCAATTGCAGGCCCAGCGGATCGACCATGAACGACGCGCTCATGTGGTTGTCCCAGTAGTAGCGGATGTCATGGTCCAAGGGCCGATTGAACATGTGCTGATACGACGCCAGCAGGTGTTCGGCGTCCTGCAGGGCCGACGGAACCCACGCGATCCCGCCCTCGAACCAGCCGATTCGCAGCCTCGGGTGGCGATCGAGGATGCCGCCGAAGATGTACTTGGAGAACATCTCCCGGAACGAGTCGACGTTGATCATCATCCCGACGACGACGCTGTTGACCTCGCACGGGGTTTTCGGCGGGGTTTCCCCGATGTGGTGAGTCACCGGCAGGCCGGCCTCTTCGATCTCGTCCCAGACGGGGCCCATCGCGGTGCTCGAGTAGTCGATCACGTTGCCTTCGTCATCCTTGCCCGGGTTCAAGGGCAACAGGAACGTCTTGAGCCCCAGCGACTTCAGTTCTGAAAGCGTCCGGCGTGTGCCCTGCGGATCCCACCAGTTGATCAGCCCGGCGCCGTAGAAGTGGCCGTTGCCACGCTCCTGCAGCTCGGCCATGTATTCGTTGTAGACGCGGAACGCGAGTTCGCGAACTGCTTTGTCGGGGTAGTGAAAAAGTGCGAGGACCGCGTTGGGAAAGGCGAGCTCCCTGTCGACGCCGTCCTCGTGCAACTCACGGATCCGCGCGTCGATGTTCCGGCTCGCCGCGCCCGCCAGATCGTCGTACTGCATCAGCACGGCGCTGAAATCGCCCGGCAGGAACGACTGTCCCTTGCGGCCGAGCTGATAGGCGCCGTCCTCGTACCAGATCCGCGGGGCCTTGTCCTTCAGGTCGTCCGGGAAGCGCTCGTAGAAGATGTCGTCCGCCAGCGAGATGTGATTGTCGGCGGAGAAGATCTCGGTTCCCGCGGGCAGACCGACGTCACCCCCGGCGTGGCCGTGGCGATTCTTGGGCGCGCCAAAGCCGCCGGGCGGGTAGAGAACTGTGCTGCTGTGACTGGACATCATTGACCTTCCTTACCAGGTGATGGGCAGTTCGTAGACGCCATACGCGAGCCGGTCGTGCTTGAACGGGATCTCCCCGATCGGGACGGCCAGCCGCAGCGTCGGGACGCGGCGCAACAGCGTGGTGAACACGATTTGCAGCTCGGCGCGCGCGAGCTGCTGGCCGACGCACTGATGCCTGCCGTAACCGAACGCGACGTTCTGAGCGGCGCCGTCCCGTTGCAGGTCGACACGGTCGGGTACGTCGAAAACCTTCGGGTCCCAGTTCGCGGGCGCGAGGTCGATGATGATGCCCTCGCCCGCGCGGATGACCTCGCCGGCGATCTCGATGTCCGCCAGCGCGATCCGGCGCTGGCCGTTCTGGATGATGCTGAGGTAGCGCAGCAGTTCTTCGACCGCGTTCGCGACAACCTTCGGGTCGTCGGTGTCGCGCAGCAGGGCCAGCTGCCCGGGGTTCTCCAGCAAGGCCAGCGTGCCGAGACCGATCATGTTCGCGGTGGTCTCGTGCCCGGCGATGAGCAGGCCGGTGCCCAGCTGGGCGGCTTCGCGCACGTCGATCTCGCCGGCCTTGACCCGTTCCGCCAAGTCGGACACGGCGTCCTCGGCGGGTTCGGCCATCTTGGCCTCGACCAGCCGGGCCAGATACTTCGAAAGGCCGGCCGCGCCCCTGCCGGTGTCCTCGGCGGTCGCGTAGCGGCCCAGCCCGATGTTGGCGTGGTGCTGGAAGAATTCGGCATCCTCGTAGGGCACGCCCAGCAGTTGGCTGATCACCAGGGACGGGACGGGCAGCGCAAGCGCCGTGACGACGTCGGCGGGCCGCGGGCCGGCCAGCATCGCGTCGATGTGCTCGTCGGTGATCTGCTGAATCGCCGGCCGCAGGCCTTCGACCCGCTTGAAAGTGAACGGCTTTGACAGCATCCGCCGAAACCTCGTGTGCTCCTCGGCGTCCGAGGTGAACACCGACCGCGGGCGCTTGTGCACCGTCGCCAGCATGCCTTCGTTCCAGTGCGGGAACCCCGGCAGCCGGTCATCGACGCTGACGCGGGAGTCGGAGAACAATGCGCGCACCTCCGCATACCCGGTGACCAGCCACGGTGTGCTGCCGTCCCAGATCCGCACCCTGCTGACCGGTCTGGTTTCGGCCAGCGCGAGAACATCCGGCGGCGGCGCGAACGGGCAGCCGGCGGCCCTGGGCATCGGATAGTCGGGGATCGGCGCTGTCGTCCCGGTTGCGGAGCCGGTCAACGTGTCAGACATGTCCGGTTTTCTCATTCCTCGATGTGGATGGCCAGCGCCGGGCACGCCGCCGCCGCCTTGCGGACCTCGCCGGACAACTCCTGCGGCGGGTTCTCGTCGAGCACGACGACGACGCCGTCCTCATCGCGTTGGTCGAACACCTCACCCGCATGGCGCACGCACTGCCCGGACGAGACGCAGTTGTCCTGGTCGACGATCACTTTCATCAGCATCTCTTTCAGGGGTGCGGTGTCACCGGCGCGAGCCACAGCCCGACGATCGCGTCGATCAGGCCCGATGTGGCTGCGCGCCAACCGGTTCGGGGAATTGCCGCGCCCTCGGCCAGCGCACGTTCGCGGTCCGCGCAGGTGTGCATCAGCAGATTGCGGGCCATGATGTTGCGCTCGGCGTGCACCTCTGCGGGCAGGTCGGGAAGGCAACGGTTGATCCCGTCGATCACCTGCACCAGCGACGGCGACGCGAGCGCGTCCTTGGTGACGATCTTCTGGTAGGCCGGGTCGGCCATCGCCTGAGCGGCGAAGCGGGCATACCAGCTGGGGTTGCCCAGTTCGGCCAGATGCTCGGTAAGCGGGCACACCAGGCACGCGACCCAGTCGCGCAACCGGGTGGAATCCCCCGCGTCGGCCACCATCTGTTCGCGCAGCCGCTCGATGGGGGCGGCGTGTCTGCGCTCGATCGCCCGGACGAGATCGGTCTTGGTGCCGAAGTGGTAGCCGACGGCGGCGTTGTTGCCCTGGCCCGCCGCGTCGCTGACCTGTCTGTTGGACACCGCGTACACGCCGTGCTCGGCGAACAGGCGCTCCGCCGCAGTCAGGATCGCTTCCTGCGTCGTGCTGCTCCGCTCGGCACGCAGCGTCCTGCCGGCTGTCGTCAAGTGGCTCCTTCGTGCAGGTCGGGCCTCGTGAACCAGTGAACACCGGACCTCCGTATTAAGTCAAGCGCTTGATTTAATTGGGTCGCGGCGCCTGATCGGCTTGCCCGCGACGGTCCCGCCGTCCACCGGCAGTACCGTGCCGGTGACGTAGCGGGACCGGTCGCCGGCGAAGTACAGGGCGGCCTCGGCGACGTCGTCGGGTGTGCCCTCGCGCTGCAGCGGCCGGTCGGCGCGCATCGTCTCGCGGATCGCCTTGGTGAACCGCTGCGTGGCCTCCGCGGTCATGTTCGTCGCCGAGGAGGCCAGCAATGGGGTGGGTATGTTACCGGGCGCGATGCAGTTGACGCGAATGTCGTATTGCGCCAGCTCAATTGCGGCGGATTTGGTGAACTGGATGACCGCGGCCTTGGACGCGCGGTATGTCATGACACCGCCGCCGGCCTGTATCCCGCCGATGGAGGTCAAGTTGATGATCGACCCGCCGCCGCCCTCGGCCATGCGGCGCGCGGCGTCGCGGGTGCCGAGCATGACACCGAGCACGTTGACCGCCATGATCCGCTGAAAGTCGGCGAGGTCGTCGTCGAGGAAACTGCGGTGCATCGTGCCCGAGACGCCCGCGTTGTTGACCATGATGTCCAGCCCGCCGAACCGTCGCACCGCGAGCGAAACGAGCGCACCGACCTGGTCCGGCTCGGACACGTCGGTCTGCTGAAAGCACGCGTTCGCGCCGAACCCGGCGGCCAGGGAGTCACCGCGCTCACGGTCGACGTCCGCGATGACCACCTTCGCCCCCTCGGCGAGGAATTTCTCCACCGTGCCGCGCCCGATACCCGAAGCCCCACCGGTGATCACGGCGACCTTGCCGGACAGTTCGTTGACCATGCGCTCGATACCTTTCAGTGCTCATCTCGGTGCTCATCGATGCTCGGTGCTCATCGTTGCTTGGCCGCCGCGCCGAAGAACTCGACGAGCAGCGCGTTGACCGCGTCGGGGCGTTCGATCTGCGGGCAGTGGCCGGCCCCGTCGACGACCGCCGAACGGCCGCCGCGGATCTGCGAGGCGATCCGGCCGGCCCAGCCGGCGGGCAGCAGCTTGTCGCCGCCGCCCTCGACGACAAGCGCCGGAACCGCGACGCGGTCGTAGGCCCGCCCGCTGGCTGGGGTCGGCGGCGGGGCCAGGCCGGGGCGGCGGAACCGGGCGGCCGCGACCGCCTCCCACGCCCCCGGCGCGACGCTCGAGTCGTACCGGCGCCGCACGTAGTCATCGTCGGCCGGGTAGCACGGGTCGTGGAAGAGTGCCCCGACGATCCGGCGCATTCCCGGCAGGGTCGCGTCGTAGGTGTGGAGCGCGTCCATGTATTGGTTGCGCAGGATGTCCCCGCCGCCGCAGATGGCCACCAGCGTGCGCACCGGCAACACCGGCTTGGCCGCGGTTGCGTCGGTGAGCAGCATGATCGCGCCCATCGAGTTGCCGACGAAGTGCGCGGACTCGACGCCCATCAGCTCACAGAACCGGGCCAGGTGCCTGATCCGCATGCCGCGGCCCTCGTTGAAGTCGATGACTTTCGCCGTTTCGCCGAAGCCCAGGAGGTCGGGGGCCAACACCCGATGATGCTCGGCCAGCGCGCCGATGTTGCGCTCCCAGCCCAGCTCCGCGCTCGCACCGAACTCGCCGCCGTGCAACAGCACCACCGGGTCGCCCTGCCCGGATTCGAGATAGCTGGTGGTCAGGCCGTCGACCGTCGCGGTTCTGCGGCGTATCTGCACTGATTGCTCCTCGGCTACGGCGGCGACGACCGATAATGCGATTCTCGTATATGGAGTATGTCACTTACGCGAAGGAGTGTTATGGCCGCCAGCGATGTCGTCGTCGTCATCGGCAGCGGGGGAATGGGGCGGGCCATCGCGCGCCGGGTCGGGGGCGGGCGCACCGTGGTGCTGGCCGACGTCGACCAGGACCTCCTGGACGCGACCGCGGACGAGCTGGTCCGTGACGGTCATCGGGTGGTGAGGAGCACCGTCGACGTGTCCTCGCACGGCGCGGTCGCCGAACTGGCACGGCTGGCCGCCGCGTCCGGCCGCGTCAGCAACGTCGTTCACACCGCCGGGCTCTCGCCCGAGCAGGCATCGGCGGAGAAGATTCTGGCGGTCGACCTGGCCGGCGTCGCCATCACGCTGGAGGAGTTCGGGCGCGTCATCGAGCCCGGCGGGTCCGGCGTCGTCATCGCGAGCATGGCCGCACACATGTATCCCCCGTTCGAGCCCGACGTCGAACGGCAACTGGCCACGGCACCCGCCGACGAGCTGCTGCGCCTCGAGGCCTGCTCGCCGGAACGGATCACCAGCAGCCAGCTCGCCTACCCGTTCGCCAAGCGCGCGAATCTGATTCGCGTCGCCGCCGCGGCGACAAGCTGGGGTCAGCGCGGCGCGCGCATCAACTCGATCAGCCCGGGGGTGATCTCCACCGCCATGGGCAGAGGTGAATTGGCCGGCGGTTCAGGGCAGTTCATGCTGCAGATGGTCGAGGCTTCGGGTACCGGACGAATCGGCACGCCCGACGACATCGCCGCCGCCGCGGAGTTCCTGCTCGGCCCGTCGGCGTCGTTCGTCACCGGCATCGACCTACTCGTCGACGGCGGGGTGATCGCGGCGATGCGTACCGGCGGCCTTTCCTAGCCGACTGTCGTCGTCGGTACGCTGCACGTGCCGCCCGGAAATGAGGCCAACGACGCTTAGCCGATATAACTAGGCTGACGGCGACTGTAGAGGATAAGCGAGTCCGATGCCAGATATCAGCTACGACTG
>NZ_DATFYW010000072.1:0-30701 GCF_035314905.1 Mycobacterium sp. | reverse complement strand
GCTAGCCCTAACTGCACCACTGCTGCACCACCGGGCGTCTGCTCACCATCGACACCATGGCGCTTCTGATCATCGCGACGGCCGCCGTGGACAGCGGCATTAGCGCCGGCCGGCTTAGAGCGAGGCGTTGATCGTCCGAGGCAACGCTGACGGTGTCGCAGCATCGCGATGACGACGGCGCACCGGCCGCGGCGCCGATGGTGCACCAGTCGATGTGTTCTTCGCCTGGGCCGCCGTCAGTTTTCGGTGACAACTGGTGCACACAGCGATCAGCCGGCCTAAGTCGTCCTCCCCGCCACCATCAACCACCCGATCCAGGTGATGGCACTCGGCGGCGATCGTTGTACACCCGTCGAGCTGCGCGCGACACAGATTCCCATCACGCTCGAAAACTCGCCGCCGAATCCGGGTGAACGCGCGGGTACCGGTTCGCCGCGACGATTCGCTGCGCTGGCCACCGAACGGCGCCGGCCGATGTTCGGGGCAGCGCGAGCCGCCGTCGCGGACCAGGGCGGTGCACCCTCGCGAGCTACATATCTTCGGCGCCCTCGGACTCATCAGGTCATCCTTTTAGACGTGCCCCCGGTCACCGTCGACCGCATGCGCCTGACGGCAGACCGGGGACGACGCCGCGGC
This sequence comes from Mycobacterium sp., assembly GCF_035314905.1. Taxonomy (GTDB): domain Bacteria; phylum Actinomycetota; class Actinomycetes; order Mycobacteriales; family Mycobacteriaceae; genus Mycobacterium. The sequence continues at coordinate 30,065 of NZ_DATFYW010000072.1, read as the reverse complement.
AGCGGGAGCGATGGAACCACGAATGTGAGGAACGGGGCCGAGGTTCCCGCCCCCTTGAACCATCGCCGCGCCACGATCACCTACGACCTAGCAGCTCGCGCTTCCGGATCTTCTTTGGGTCCAGCATCGCCAACACCCGGGGATCGGCCGGGCGCCCGGACGCGATGCAGCGGTCCACGTACCCGGCGGTGTGCTCGACCACCTGCGACCAGTGTGCCGCCTCGTGTTGCTGCTCTCGTGCCGCCGCGAGCTCGGGCACCCGGTCGGTCAGCGCCCGCTCGACGAACGTGGTGTCATCGACGCCGCGGGCCGCGAGGTACGACGGCAGCTCGGCCGCGTAGACGCGCAGCGTTTCCAGGTCCGGGGCGTTGGCGATCGCGCCGACGGCTGCCTGGGCCGCGGTGCCCTTGTCGGCTTTCGCGTCGAGCTTCGGGCGCTCGCGGGCCCAGATCTGTTGCTGATGTAGCAGCGCCGCGACGTCGTCGGTCCTCGGCGACAGGCCCGCCCGGACCTCGTCGACCTTCTGGCTGGCCGCCGTCTGCTGCTCGGCCATGAACGAGCGAGCTGCGTCGGGCATGAGGGCGGGCGCTGTGTCCGCGAACTTGGCCCGTTCCTCGGCGATGAACCGGGCGACCTTATCGTCCTCGACGCCGTACTCGCGGCGCATGTGCTCGGCCCGGCGGTCGACGTCGGCGTTGTGCGCCCGTTGGTCTTGGGGGATCTTCCGCAGCGTGTCGTAGCACGCACTGGCGGCATCGACCGCCGATAGCGGCGGATCGGTCGCCGGCCGGAATTGCTGTTGTGCTCGGGCCGCCGCGTCCTGTTCGGCGGTGCGACCGTCAATCGTCATCGGTTCCGGCGTCGTCGGCCCGGCTGCCCGTTCGGCCGGCGTCCGGTATCTGGGATCGTCTATTCGGTGCTCGTCGTAAAAGTACGGCATATCTATTGCGCCCCTTAGGTTTTGATCGTTTTGCTGAAGTGCTCGCCGTCGTCGCCGTCCGTTTTACGCGTCAGCGGCTCGCGGTCGCCGATGACGGACGACTCAAACCTGCCCGCGCGCTGGACTTCTCCCCGGACATGGAAGCGATTCTCGTCGGGAGCCGGCTGCCTGGGCGGCGCTGCGAACCCGGGCACGGTGTGCTGGCCTGTGACTGGGTCGAGCCGGCCTGGGCTATCGGGTGCGTGCCCCGGGGCGTTGTTCTGTTCGTCGCGTGGAAACGCGAACCTCTGTCGAATGCTCATGCCGAAAGTTTATGGGCGATCACGCCGCGACGCCGCGCTCAGATCGCCAACCACTCGGCGGCCGAATACTCCAGGCCGCCGAGGAACACGTGCCCGCCCAGGACACCGTTGGCATCATCCCCGGAGCTCTGCGCCCAGCGCCGGCACGGCAGCTGCTCGGGACATGCCGAACATACGGCCGCCGCGGCGGCGACATTCTCGTCGAGGAGCGTGGTGAAGATCGACGGGTCGGGAACCGATCGGCATCGAGCTTGTGGGAGCCGGGCCGTGTCGCGGAGGAGCTCGCCGACCAGCGTGAGCCAGTCGCGTGGGGGGCCCGGGTTGCGGCGCCGGTCCTTGAACATCGACGGCCATTCGCCGCCGACGCTGTCATCTTTGAACCAGCTGGTCGCCATCGACCTCCAGATGCCTCGCGTTGGCCCCAGATCGAACGCCGCGTAGTCATTGGGTGCGCTCTCGACTGGGTCGCACATATCGCAATCGCAGTATTCGGGCCCGCCGTACAGGTGCGACCAGATTTTCGTCAGATCGCGCTGCATAGTCATCCCGTGGTCCGGGTCGAGCCGGCCGGTAGCGGCCAGCTCGGCGATCCTGCTTTGGACCCGGGCCAGCAGGATCGTGCACTTCGCGTGCGCATACTTCGCGGCGTCAGCATCGACGACTGCGCTGTTCTGGCCGTTCTGGTCGATGGGTGTTGCGGTGTTCATTTGCGGTCTCCTTAGACCTTGAATATTGTTCTGCCCCAGAGGTTTTTGGGTCAGCCTGCCCGGCGTCGGTCGCGTCGGGAAGTCATCGGTTCGGCCTCTTCACTAAGCCAGCAACCAAGTCGGTGATGTGGGTACTGATCGACAAACCCGTCCGGGTGCGCCGACGTATCCCAATGGCAACCCGTCGAGCACCCGGTCGGGCCGCCGGGGCGATCCGGGTTCTGACGTACGCGCACCGGCTTGCGTCGGAGGGTCATGGCCGGGCCGGCCTCTGGTCGATGTGGTGGTATCGCTCGTCGGGATCTTGAATGTCGCACAGGACTTCGAGAGCATTCGCAATGCGCTCTAACTGCTCGCGCAGCAGGCCGATGTCGATACTGTCGATACCGTCCATCTAAGTTATTCCTTTTCATTCTCAGTTGTGTTGTCCTGCTTGGACTTCCACGCGTTGTATGCCTTGGCGGCGCGTTCCTTCTTGACACCCAGCCGCTTGCGCGCGTCCTCGATGCTGGTTGGCGGCGGGTCCATCTGCTCGATCAGCGTGACCAGATGGGCCTCGGCCTCGTCGGGATCGTGGTCGGTCGCCTTCGGGGCGTTCACATGCCAGCAGAGCTCGCCGGTCAGCGTGTCGATGTCCCCGGCGGCCTTCAGGACGAACGTGCCCGCGGGCTGCTCCCGCTCACCGACCGGGCACTCCCGGCGCACGCCGCCGTGCCGGTCCTTGTTCACCGACAGGAATGCGACACCGCCCTGATCCGGGACGAACGGCTTCATCGTCTTTACCCGCAGTGAGACACCGCCGGGTGTGCGCCGCTTGGCGTGTGAGCCGGCCGGGCCGTCGGCGCGGCGGTCAGGGTTCTTGGGCAGGTGGTCGATCGTGATGACCGCGGCGCCGGTTTTGGCCATCGGGTTGAGCACGTTGGTGTTGACCTTGGTGAAGTCGTCCGCGCTGTTGGAGTCGCGCCCGAACAGCGGCACGAGCTCGCCGATGGAGTCGACGACGACGACGTCGGGCTTCCACTGCTTGGCGTCCTCGATGACCTTGCGAACATGGGCGCCGTCGTCGGGGTCGCAGAAGCGGAAGCGATCCTGACTGCTGAGCAGCTCGATCGGCACGCCCATCAACTGCAGCCGCCCGACGATCGCCGGCCAGCCATTGCGGTCGAGGTCGATGAACAGCGCGCGCCCGCCAAGGATCAGCGTCTCGGCGACGGCGCCCAGCGCCACCCACGTCTTGCCACACTCCGGATCACCGAACAGCCAGTTAACCTGACCGCGATAGAACAGGCAGTGCCCGTCGCGGCGTTTCAGAATGGTCGGCATGGGCGAGTCAGGCAGACCGCCAGCTAACTGTGCGGCGGTGTCGACGTACAGACCGGACCCGGAACCGCAATCCCCGGTGTCCGATTTAGGTCCGGTCCCCTGACCTGCGGCGTTAGAGCCATCGGACCCGATCGGACCCGATTTTGGGTCCGGCTCCTGGCCGTTTTCAGCAAACTTAGCCTCGTGGTCCGGGTCCGGACCGGGTCCGGGGTCCGCTTCGGCCTGTGTCGTCATGTCGTCACGCTCTCTTGTCATGGCAGCAAAAAATTCCTCATCCGCCTTCTGGGCCGCTTCCCGATGGCTGGGCACGGCCAGCGCACGGCGGGCGCCCGGGCTGTGCAGCATCCGGCGGTACTCCTTGACGGCCACCTTCTGGCCGCCTTTGCGGTCGGCGGCGACCGCGTCCACGTACGCCTCACCGAGCTGCAGCAGCGCCGTCCGCACTCCGGGATGGCCGTTGCGGCCCAGCCGCATCAGCGCCAGGCTGCGGCGCAGCGTCGAGTCGTAGCGGGTGTTGCGGCGCTCGGGTGTCAGCCGATCGAGCGCGTTGTGCAGCTCCCGGATGACCCGGTCGTCGGGCTGGCCGGCGGTGAATGTGTCCTCGACGTCGACCATCCCAAAGTCGTCGCTTGCCTCGGACGGCGAGCTGAACATGCCGGCCACCCAGGCGTCGGGGAGCCACGGCATGTCGGCCGCGGGCGGAATGCCGATGATGCTGTGCTGGCCGTCGCGCCACACGGTGCGGTGGCCTTCATGGTGGAGACTGTCGGCGACGACCGCGTAGCGGTGGTGGGGCTGGATGATCTCGACACCGCCCCCGTCGAGGACGGTGACGAAGGTGGCGCCCTCGGGCACCCGGAAGAATCGTTTACCGCTGACCGGGTCGTCGAGCCGGCTGGTGGCGTGCGGGCCCGCCGGCAGCGGCCCCCACTTCTGTTCATGGGCTGCGATGGTGTCGCCGCCGCGCTTGTCGCCGTAGTCGTCGACGTCGATTGCGATGAACCCGTCGGACATGACGATCGCGATGTTGTCGCCGGGCCGGTCCTCGCACCACGCCTGAATGTCGGCGCCGGACGGTGTCAGGCCGGCGTGGCCGGTGTATCCGGTGGGCGGCGGCCACTTACCGTCGTGATCTTGATCGTCAGGTGGCGGGATCGGGATGGGCCGTAGCCAGCCCTGGCGCCGGTACTCCCACGCCAGCCCGCCGTAGCCGGCCGCGGTTGACGCGTCGTGTTGATCATCGCGATCAGCACCATCCTGGTCGGCCTGACGTTTGGCGCGGGCGCGCCCGAGGGCCGCCTTGACGCGGTCGGTCTGACCGGGGCTGGCCGCGGTCAACCCGCCGGGCGGCTGCGCGGCCGTTGACCTGTCGGACCCCTCAACTACGCTTGAGGTATCTGTCTGGTTGTCAGATGCTTCTCGAAGCGGTCGGGTTCCCAGCCCGGCCGTTTCGCTGTCAGGAGGTGCCACCGGCGCCTCCACGTGATCCGGCGCGCAGGAGTGCGGCAATGCGATCAAGCTGCTCGTCGGTCAGGGGCGGCCAGTCGGCCAAAACCTTGTTGACGTGCTCCTCAAGGCGTACGGCACGCAGAGAGCGACGGGCTTCGAGGAGTTCGGGATCGTCGGGTTCACGGTCACGCGACAACGCAGCAATGCGGGCGCGGTGGTGTGTTGTGGCCGGTGACGGGGCCATTGGGATTCCTCCGGGCACGAGGGTGTGGCCCTCTGCTGGGAGGATGCGTTAGTGACTGCGGGCGACCCGCAACACTGTTGCCTCAGATGATAGCAGCTAACCCGCGCAAGGAAATGCTGTGGATGTTGTTGGCCACCAGCGTCTCTAGCACCGGCACGGCGTTCTGTTCGCGCAGCGACACCGCCCGGCCGCACAGCCGGCAGCGCAGCCGGTAGCGCACCCGCAACCGCTCGCCCACGGGGCCATCGTCATCGGACGGCGGATCGGGGAGCTTTCGGCCCGTCAACGGCGCATCGTCGGCTAGGAACTGCACAGCCGAACCGGTGCCCCGGCCGGGGTGCGCCACGCCGTGCCAGAACCCGTCGTCACCACGGGTCAGCACATCGACAACCCAGCGGCGGCCCTCGTGCGACTCGTCGTCGCAGTAGACCTCGATGGTGGTGCTCATGGGTGCTTCGGCTCGATCGTGACGTAAGCCGGGTCGAACCGGCGACCCTTCGGCGCGGGCATCACGCGCACGACCATCAACTCGGAGATCACCTTGCCGCGGATGTCAGCCGATGCATCCTGCCAATGCTCCAGCAGCTTGTCGGGGCCATCTTTCAGCAGGTTCGCCGCGGGACTGGTGCGCGCCAGCTCGGCCAGCACCGAGTCCACACCGGCGAGCTGGGTCCGTAAATCGCTTGTGCCCCTGCGTAATTGGCTGGCGTCGATGGCCCCTTCGGCGAACATGGCGGCCAGCTCATCGAGCCGGGACGCCAGGCTGGCCCGCTGCGTGTGCAGCCCATCCACGTCGATGTCGGTGCGGTCGCTGAGCCGGTTGCGGATGTCGGTGCGTGAAAGGATGCCCAGCACAACCGTCTCGATGAAGTCGTCGAGCGGTGCGCCGATCCGCACCACATGCTGCCCGTTGCGGCACTCGTAGCGTCGCACCCGTGGATTGCCTGCGATGGCATGGCGCATGACGCCACCACAGACACCGCAGCGGTAGACGCCCGAACCCATGTACGCCTTCTCGAATGATGTGCACTTGATCCGTGACGGGTCCGACAGGTAGGCGACCAGGCCGCGGTGGGTGTCGGTGTCGATCAGCGCATCCCAGTCGCCGGGACGGACCACCTTGCCCTGGTGTACCTTCAGCGCCGCATAGCGCGGATTGACCAGCAGCCGGCGAATGCGCGGCGCGCTCCACGTGGTGTCTCTGGTGCCCTTCAACCCGGCCGCGTTCCACTCCCGTGCCACCTGGTTGATGCTCTTACCAGACAACACATCAGCCACGGCGGTGCGGATCGCGGTGGCTTCTGGCTCCAGCGGCTCGCCCGTCATGGTGTAGCCGAATGTTCTGTTTGCGGTCTGCCAGCGGCCGGCGGCGGCCTTCTGCGCGTTCGCACGCTTCTGGCGCTCACCCTTGTGCTCGGACTCGGCGCGCGCCACGCTGCCCAGGATGCGGGCCATCATCCGGCCCGAGCTGTTGGACAGGTCCAGGTCGCCGCCGTTGACGGTGCGGATCTGCACCCGGTTGGTGTCGGCGATCTCGATGATGCGTTCTAGGTCTCGCATCGAGCGGTAGAGCCGGTCGGGGTGCCAGCAGATCAGTGCCTCGAACTCGCGGTTGGTCATCGCGGCCAGCATCGCCTCGAAGCCGGGCCGGGTCTTGCCGTTGAACGCGCTCAGGTCGTTGTCGTCGTAGCGGGTGACGACCTGCCAGACTAGCCGGTCGGCCAGGGCCAGGCAGTCGTCGAGTTGACGCTGAACGCCCAGACATTCGCCCGTCTGATCAGCACTGATACGGGTGTAGATGGCTGTTCGCATGCCGTCATACTACCAGTGTATTACCTCAACGGTCATGCCGTCGATCGTGGCTGCACGGTGCCAGGCTGCGATCAACCCGGCTACAACTGCCAGACCCACCACGTCATCGAATGGGCCGCCGAGGGCACCACCGACATCGACCGGTTGACCTTCGTGTGCGAACAAAACCACAAACACGCCGGCGAGGCCGAAAACCAATGGCGGGCCCGACGCCGCTACGACCAACTCTCGCTGGGCCAAACCGTCTGGTACCCGCCACGATTCATCGACCGCCAACGCAAACCGCAAACCAACAAATACCACCGACCGCCGAAAACCCCGCCAAGCGAACCGGACGCGGCCTAAGTGAAACCGGGTTGACGAGCCCGTGAACGTCAGGCCCGCGACGCGTCCTGGCAAACTGGCCTTCGCGGGCGGCTTCCGTGCTGAGATCACCGCGCCGGAAACGGCTTTCGGGCGCCGACGATGATCGACCGGCAGGCGGAGGCGGGTGTCTTCAGCCGCGGACATGCTGATCGAGACGGATGGCGCCTCGGTTTCGTTCCAGCGCATAATATTTACGCCTTCGTAAGACAGCAGGTTGGCAGCGTCAACGCCCGGATCGGGTCGGCGTGTTGGGCCGCCAGAATCATTGCGGCGTGAAGTAATACGGCCGCGGTCTGCGGTGGTCGATGTTTCAGCAAACTGGATTCGGGCTATCGTATGAGAATCCTCTGCAACGGACGAACGACGAATGATGAACATGCCCGGATTGCGCGACTCAGCCGCCGCCTGCGTCATCGCCGGCGGCATGCTCGTGTGCGGCCCCGGCGCCGGGCTCGCGGCTGCCCATCCGGGCGATGGAGGACACCACGGCGGTGAAAGGCACGACCACGACGGGCGCGAGACAGCTCGTGAACGCACCTACGGTCAGACGGACGCCACCGGCGACGGGGTCCTCCCGCATCGTCCGATCAGCACGATTCGGGCCGACACGTCGGGCGGTGGGAGCCAGGGTGTCCAATTCGGCGGCGGGGCCCAGTTCCGCGGCGGTGTCGACGTCGGCGACGGCGTGCGAATCGGCGGGGGAGTTCGCATCGGAGGTGACACCTCCCCGGATCGGAGCGCGCTCCCGAGCGCGGTGCGGCCACAGGTCAGCGGAACCACGCCGGCCGGCAGCCCGCAAGCGGCCGCCAGAAACCCACCGGCCGCCAAGCTTCCGGGTTCTGTGCCCGCGCGCACGGGGCAACTCGGCTTGTCGACGCCGCCCGGTGGGCTGCCGCCGACAACGAGCTCCCCGGCGGCCGGGGCGCCCCCGGTGGCGCTCACGGTGCCGCTGATGCCGCCCGTGCTGCCGGTTCCCGTGGTCATTCCGCCGCCGCCGGCTGCTCCGCCCACCGCCGGTCCGCCGTCGGCACGGCCATTCGGGCCCAGCCTGTCACCGGCGCCGGTTGTTCAAACACCCCCGCCACCGCCCAACGCGCCCCTGACGACGTTCGCACCGCAAAGCCCTCCCGTGCGCCTGCCCTTCAGAGCCGGCTACAGCGGCTACCTGCAAAGGGCTACCACTCCGGAAGTCGCGGTCGTGGCGGTGCCGGGCGTCACCGGCATATTTCTGGTGACAGCGTGCGGCGTCTTTGCCGGATACCGCCGCGCGAAGGCAGGACACATGGTTCACATGGCCGGCATCGTCATCGAGTAGCCGGACGTCACGGCTGCGGCCGTCGGCGCAACTCCTGGACGTAGGCCTCGGCGTCCTCCCACCTGGGCAGCAGGCCGGCGGCGCGGACCAGGTCGAGGGGAGCGGCGGCGCGGTCGCGGTCGGACATCCGCACACCCCGGGGTACCGACGGCCATTCGATGCCGATCGCCGGGTCGGTAGCCAGGACTGTGTGTTCACGCTCGGGGTTGTAGCCGGATGAGCACAGGTACATGACCGTCGAATCATCATGTAGTGCAAGGAATCCATGAGCGAGACCCTCGGCGAGATACACCGAGCGGCGGTCCTGATCGTCGAGCAGCACCGAATCCCAGCGACCGAATGTCGGCGATCCGACGCGGATGTCGACGACGACGTCGAACACCGCCCCACGCAGGCAGGTCACGTATTTCGCCTGGCTTGGCGGCAGTTCGGCGAAGTGCAGCCCCCGCAGCACCCCCGCCGACGACACCGAACAGTTGGCCTGGCGCAGGTCGAACACGTGACCGGCGAACGCACCGAACTGCTGCTGGGCGAACCACTCGAAGAAAAGCCCGCGGTCATCGACGTGAAGGCGCGGCGTTATCTCCCACGCCCCAGGCACCGCCAGCTCACGAACCGCCATCTCACTGCCCGTGTGCGGCGTACTGCGCTTCGACGCCTTCTTTCAACGGCCCCCACCACGTCTCGTTGCGCCGGTACCAGTCGATTGTTTCGCGCAGGCCGTTGGCGAAGTCGGTATGCTTTGGCGCCCAACACAATTCCTCAGACAACACCGTCGGGTCGATCGCGTAACGCAAATCATGGCCAGCGCGGTCCAGCACGTGGTCGAAGTCGTCGGGCTCGCGTCCCATCAGCTGCAGGATCATCCGCATCACCGTCAGATTGTCATGCTCACCGTTGGCGCCGATGAGGTACGTACGTCCGGGCCGGCCTTCGTCAAGGATGCGCCACACCGCACTGTTGTGGTCGTCGACGTGGATCCAGTCACGTACGTTCGCGCCGCTGCCGTACAGCTTGGGCCGTCGTCCGGTCAGCACGTTGGTGATCTGCCGCGGAATGAACTTCTCGACATGCTGATAAGGCCCATAGTTGTTGGAGCAGTTGGAGATCGTCGCGCGGACGCCGTACGAGCGGACCCACGCCCACACGAGCATGTCGGCGGCCGCCTTGGTCGCCGAGTACGGGCTCGAGGGATGGTACGGCGTCTCAGCTGTGAAACGCCGCGGGTCGTCAAGCGCCAGATCGCCGTAGACCTCGTCGGTCGAGACATGATGCAACCGCACCCCGTGCCGTCGGACCGATTCCAGCACCGTGAACGTGCCGACAACGTTCGCGCGCAGGAACGGCTCGGGATCGGCCAACGCATTGTCGACGTGCGTTTCGGCCGCGAAGTGCACGACCGCGTCGGCCTCCGCGACGAGCGCGTCCACCACCGCGGCGTCGGCGACGTCGCCCTGGATCAAGCGGATCCGGTCACCGACGCCGGCAAGTGACTCGCGGCTGCCGGCGTAGGTCAGGGCGTCGAGCACGGTGACCGAGACCTGCGGGCGCTCACTAAGGGTGGTGCGCACGAAGTTGGCCCCGATGAACCCGGCGCCGCCGGTGACCAACAGCCGCATGATCAAACCCTAGCGGCGACCTACTCAGTCCCGTCCGGCCAGCCCCAGCGCGGGGGCGAGTTCGGTCAACGTCGGCAGCAGCTTGTCCCAGCCGCCGAGCACCTGGATCGCCACATGGTCGGCGCCGGCCTTCAGGTGCTCGTTGAGCCGTTCGGCGACGTCGTCCGCGGTCCCCGTGCGCGACGACCGCGTCGATCAGCTTGTCGCTGCCGGGAGGGGTGACGTCGGCGTCGGTGAATCCAAGCCGATTCCAGTTGTTGACGTAGTTGCTCAGGTTCAGATAGAAACCGACCGCCTGGCGGCCCAGCTCGCGGGCTTCCTCGACGTCGGTCGACAGCGCGACCTTGTGCTCCGGGGCGAGGAACACCGACGTGCCGATGAGCTCGCGCGCCCGCGCGGTGTGCTCCGGCGTCGTCAGATACGGGTGCGCGCCCGCGCTGCGCCGGGCCGCGAGTTTCAACACCTTCGGGCCGAGGGCCGCGATCACCCGACGGCTGTCCGGCACCCCGTACTTGTCGAGCTCGTCCAGATAGGCCACCAGCGCGTCGTAGGGGCTGCGGTACTCCTCGGTGTGCTCGGGATGGCCGACACCGACGCCGAGCAGGAAACGACCCGGGTAAGCCTGCTCGATGCGCCGGTAGGAATTCGCGACGGGTTCGGCCGGGGCGGACCAGATGTTCACGATCCCGGTGGCCAGCGTCAGCGACTCGGTGTTGTCGAGGAGCGGCTCGGCGAACGTCAGGTCGGACGCGGGTGACCCGCCGACCCAGACGGCGCCGTAGCCCAGCCTTTCGATTTCGGCCGCTTGCTCCGGCCTGACGGGGCCCATGGTCCACACGCCGTAGCGGCCGAGGTCGGGTTTGAGCAGCCCTGGGTCGGTCATTTCCCTCCCTGATTGGTCGTCGTCAGGATTTCGGATTGGTCGTCGTCAGGATTTCGCTCTCAGGCCGAGCGGCCCGGCAAGTTCGGAGAGTGCCGGCACCAGTTTGTCGGGGCCGGTAAGCACCTGAATCGCAACGTGATCGGCCCCGCCCTCCAGATGCCGGCCGAGTCGTTTGGCGATGTCATCGGGTGTGCCGTATGCAACGACAGCATCGATCAGCTTGTCGCTGCCCGGCCGCGCCACGTCCTGGTCGGTGAAGCCGAGCCGCTTCCAGTTGCTGACGTAATTCGTCAGGTTGAAGTAGATGTCGAGGGCCTTGCGACCGACGGCGCGGGCCTTCTCGGCGTCCGTGGTGAGCACCGCCTTGTGCTCCGGCGCCAGAAGCGCGGTCGGACCGATCAGTTCCCGCGCCCACTGGGTGTGTTCGGGCGTGGTCAGGTAGGGGTGAGCGCCGGCGCTGCGCTGGGCGGCCAGCTTGAGCACTCGGGGGCCAAGCGCGGCCACAACGCGCTGGTTCACCGGCACGCCGAACCGGTCGAGCTGCTCGAGGTATTCGACCAGCGCGTCGTAGGGCTTGCGGTACTCCGCATGGGCCTCGGGGTGGCCGACGCCGATGCCCAGGACGAACCGACCCGGATACGTGTTGTTGATGCGGTGGAAGGACTCGGCGACGGGTTCGGCGGCCGCGGTCCAGATGTTCACTATGCCGGTGGCCACCTTCAGGGTGGATGTCGGCGCGAGAAGTGGCTCCACGAATGACAATTCGGCAGGCGGGGAACCGCCTACCCAGATTGTGCCGTAGCCGAGGTCTTCGATCTGCCTGGCCTGCTCGGGGGTGGACCCCCGGCCGAAGACGCCGAAACGTCCGAGGTTGGGAATCGCGTCACCTGTCGTCATGTCTGCTCCAACCTGCCGGCCGCCGGGCACTATTCCGCTGCGGGCGAGATCTTCTTGGCGTTCATCGTTCTTGGCGCCGTGTCCACTGCGGGCGATGAGGTGAAGAACCCGCGAAAGACCATGGCGGAGCGGGTGCCGCTACCGGAAGCATGATGATGAACCGCGTGTTTCCCGGCTCGGACTCGACGCGCAGGTTGCCGTGGTGCTTTTCCACCACGATCCGCCACGCCAGATCCAAGCCCAGTCCGGTGCCCTCACCGAAGGGCTTGGTGGTGAAGAACGGCGTGAAGATGCGGTCCACAATATCTTCGGGGATACCCGGCCCGTCGTCGCAGATCTCGACCCGGATGAGGTCATCGCTCTCGCGCTTGGTGCGCACCGTCAACGTGCCACTCCCACCCATCGCCTGGATCGCATTGTCGATGATGTTGGTCCACACCTGGTTGAGATCGCCCGGATAGCAGTGAAGTTGGGGCAACGACTTGTCGTACTCCTTGACCAGGTTGATCGGTTTGTCCTTGCCCACTTTGTCGCCGAACATCATCAGCGTGCTGTGCAGCAACTCGTGAATGTCGGACACCTGGTAAGGAGCCCGATCCATTTGCGAATACTGCTTGGCGCTGGCCAGCAGTGCGGAGATGCGCTTGCTGGCTTCGGCGATCTGGTTCATCAGCAACTCGGTGTCAACCGTGTATTTCAGCCAGCCGAGGGCGCTTTGCAGCGACGCCGACGCGTCGACGTCGTCGATGGACGCGGAGATGCGCTCCAACCAGTCGGTGTCCAGACCGGCGTCGACGAATGTCGACGCGTAGTCCCACGCGCCCTCGATGCCGTGTTCGTCGAGCCAGTCACTGATCTGGTCCTCGCGGTCGGCGGTCTCCAGGGCGTTGAGTTCCTGCGATTTCGCCTTGGCGACCTGCTCGGCGACCTCCTCCTGGATGCTGACCAGTGAGCGCAGCGCCTCAGATGTGAACTTGCCGTCGGCCAGCATCGCCAGTTTGTGCCGCATCTTGCTGACGCGGTCACGAAGGTCGGCGACCGCGCGGGCGGTGGCCGCGGCCGGGTTGTTCAACTGGTGCGTGAGCCCGGCAGAAAGCTGCCCGAGGGCCAGCAGCTTCTCCCGCTGGCCGATGATCTGGCGCTGCCGCAGTCCACCGACCTTCAGCCCCTCGAGCAGGTGCACTGCCATCGGGAACTGCGTTTGCACGAACCGGCCGAACGCTTTGGCGTCGAGGACGAAGAACTTCGACGGCCTGGTGACTCGCACCGACGATTCGTAGACCTGCTGTTCGCCGGGTACGAATGCGCTCCACGCGCCGCAGTACACCCCGCGCTGGGACGTGCGGTTGGTGACGATGTCCTCGCCGCCCGACCATTTCGACATCACGAGTTCGCCATCGATCAGCACGTAGAAGCAGGTCGCCGGCTCACCCTCGACGCAGATCGGCCCGGGCTCGTAGGTGGCGATGTGGCCGTCCTTGCACAGCGTCTCGAGCTGTTCGTCGGAGAGCGCCTCGAACAGGAACAGCGAGCGCAGTTCATCGGGCAGACATGTCTCACCCATGGCGCTTCCTTCCTACGACCCGGCCAGGTACCGATGCACCAACATCACGGCCATCGACCCTTCGCCCACGGCGGCCGCTACGCGTTTGGCGGAATCGGCACGCACATCGCCTGCAACAAAAACACCCGGCACGCTTGTTTCCAGGTGGTGCGGTGGCCGGTCGAGCGTCCAACCGCACACGTCCTTCAGATCGGGGCCGGTGAGGATGAAGCCATGGTCGTCGCGGGCCACCACACCTTCCAGCCACCTGGTGCGCGGCTCAGCGCCGATGAAGCAGCACATGCGTGAGCAGTCCACCTTCTCCCGCTCGCCGGTGCGCCTGTTCTCGAGAACCAGGCCGGCGAGGTGGTCCTCCTGGCCGACGGTGCTCACAACTTCGGTGCAGGTGCGGACCGCGATCTTGTCGTTCTTCTCGATCTGTTGGATCAGGTAGTAAGACATCGACGCTTCGAGCGACGGCCCGCGGACGAGCAGCGTCACCGAGTTCGCCTCGCGCGACATGTACATCGCGGCCTGGCCGGCCGAGTTGGCGCCGCCGACGATGTAGACGTCCTCGTTGCGGCATTCCGAGGCGTCGGAGACCGAGGCGCCGTAGTAGACGCCGCGACCGACGTAGTTGCACGCGCTGTTGTCGGGGTCATCCCAGCACCCCGACACCCTCAGCTGGCGGTAGTCGACGCCGGTCGCAAGAATCACAGCTTGGGCGCCGATGGTGGTGCCGTCCTCGAACTGGATCGTGCGAGCGGAGCCCGAGTCGCCGGCAGCCAGGCCGACCGCCTTTCGAGTGGTGATCACCTCCGCGCCGAACCGCTCGGCCTGTCGGCGCGCGGAGGTGGTCAGCTCCGCGCCCGAGACCCCGGTGGGGAAACCGAGATAGTTTTCGATCCTGGAGCTGCGCCCAGCCTGCCCTCCCGTCGTGGTCTCCTCGATCAAGACGGTTTTCAGACCCTCGGAGGCGCCATAGACGGCAGCGGCCAAGCCGGCCGGCCCACCTCCGATGACAGCGAGCTCATACATCTCCAGTGACGGACTGGTGGACAGGCCGAGCATCGTGGCGAGTTCGGCGTTGGTCGGCTCGACCAGTGTTTCGCCCTGCTCGGTGATCACGACGGGGAGTTGGAACCCATCGAGACCGGCGGCGTCGAGCAGTTGCTTACCCTTCGCCTCGTCGGCCATGAACGAGCGGAACGAGTGCTGGTTGCGCGCCAGGAACTGGCGCACCTCCCAGGACCTCGCGTTCCAGCGGTGACCAATCACCTTGGTATGCGGGATCGCCCTGTCACCGGTGGCCAGCCACGCCTCCAGCAGGCTGTCGATCACCGGGTACATTTTCTCCTCCGGCGGGTCCCACGGCTTGAGCAGGTAGTGATCGAGGTCGACGACGTTGATGGCCTCGATCGCGGCGTGGGTGTCGGCATAGGCGGTCAGCAGCACACGGCGGGCGAGAGGGTAGATGTCCATCGCCTCTTCGAGGAACTCGATGCCGCTCATTTGCGGCATGCGGTAGTCGGCGACGAACAGGGCCACCGCGTCGCCGCGGAGCTTGAGTTCGTTCAGCGTTTCCAGCGCGTCGGGGCCTGACTCCGCGCGGACAATCCGATACCGCTCGCCGTAGTGGCGGCGAAGGTCCCGGGCGATCGCGCGCGAGACCGCGGGGTCATCGTCGACGGTGATGATTGCGGGTTTACGGGGCTGGGGACCGGGTCCAGTCATCGAAGTCAAGTATGCGCTCGTCAGGGCACCCCGCCGACAGCCCGGAGTCATTTGGCCGGTGCCCCCGGAGCGGGTATTGTGGAGACACGGTGCGGCAACCGCGCCGACTCTGGCGTGCCCAGTCTTGGAATTTCGCGGAATTTCTTGTCACCGGCTCACGTTGTGCAGTCGACGGAAGCTGCGCCGGTTTGGGCGCCAACGAAAAGCAGGATCGCGGAGGTTATGGCAAAGAAAGACGGTGCCATCGAGGTCGAGGGTCGGGTGGTCGAGCCTCTGCCCAATGCGATGTTCCGCATTGAGCTGGAGAACGGTCACAAGGTGCTCGCCCACATCAGCGGCAAGATGCGGCAGCACTACATCCGCATCCTGCCGGAGGACCGGGTCGTCGTGGAGCTGTCGCCCTACGACTTGTCCCGGGGCCGGATCGTGTACCGGTACAAGTAAGCCAGCCAGTCCAACGAGTAGTCAGAGAACAGGATCGAAAAAGCCGTGAAGGTGAACCCGAGCGTCAAGCCCATTTGCGACAAGTGCAGGGTGATCCGTCGGCATGGGCGGGTCATGGTGATCTGCTCCGATCCACGCCACAAGCAGAGACAAGGCTGAGCCAGGCTTCCGCAAGGACCCGGCCGGCCACCAACCACAACTCAATGCAGAAGTCCCAGTACCACTGAGCGGACGAGCCGCTCATCGACGCCCGGAACGGAGGCCGGGCCCCGTGTAGTCGGGAGCGGATTGGGACCAGACCTCCGCGGAGAAAAGGAACACTGCCCGATGGCACGCCTTGTGGGCGTCGATCTGCCGCGCGACAAGCGGATGGAGATCGCGCTGACCTACATCTACGGCATCGGCCGTACCCGTTCGAACGAGATCCTCACCGCCACCGGCGTCGACAAGGAAATGCGCAGCAAGGACCTCACCGAGGACCAGCTGACCCAGCTGCGTGACTACATCGAAGCCAACCTCAGGGTGGAGGGCGATCTGCGCCGAGAGGTGCAGGCCGACATCCGCCGCAAGATCGAGATCGGCTGCTACCAGGGCCTGCGGCACCGCCGCGGCATGCCGGTGCGCGGCCAGCGGACCAAGACCAACGCGCGTACCCGCAAGGGCCCGAAGCGCACCATCGCAGGCAAGAAGAAGGCCAGGTAATCAATGCCACCCCAGAAGCGCACCGGCGGCGCCCCCAAGAAGGGCCAGAAGGCCCAGAAGGGCCGCCGCCGCGAGAAGAAGAACATCCCGCACGGCGCCGCGCACATCAAGAGCACGTTCAACAACACGATCGTGTCGATCACCGATCCCCAGGGAAACGTCATCGCCTGGGCGTCGTCGGGCCACGTCGGCTTCAAGGGCTCGCGCAAGTCGACGCCGTTCGCTGCGCAGCTGGCCGCGGAGAACGCCGCCCGCAAGGCGCAGGAGCACGGCGTGCGCAAGGTCGACGTGTTCGTGAAGGGCCCCGGTTCGGGCCGCGAGACCGCGATCCGCTCGCTGCAGGCCGCCGGCCTGGAGGTGGGCGCGATTTCCGACGTCACGCCGCAGCCGCACAACGGCTGCCGTCCGCCCAAGCGGCGCCGGGTCTAGGAGGGAAGCAGACTCATGGCTCGTTACACCGGACCCATCACCCGCAAGTCGCGGCGGCTGCGCGTCGACCTCGTCGGCGGCGACCAGGCGTTCGAGAAGCGTCCCTACCCGCCCGGCCAGCACGGCCGCGCGCGGATCAAGGAGAGCGAATACCTGATGCAGCTGCAGGAGAAGCAGAAGGCCCGCTTCACCTACGGTGTGATGGAAAAGCAGTTCCGCCGCTACTACGAGGAGGCGAACCGCCACACCGGCAAGACCGGTGAAGCGCTGCTGCAGATCCTCGAGAGCCGGCTGGACAACGTGGTCTACCGCGCCGGATTGGCGCGCACCCGGCGGCAGGCACGCCAGCTGGTCAGCCATGGCCACTTCCTCGTCAACGGCGTGAAGGTGAACATCCCCAGCTACCGGGTGTCGCGGTACGACATCATCGACGTGCGGGACAAGTCGCTCAACACCCTCCCGTTCCAGATCGCGCGTGAGACGGCCGGCGACCGGCCCATCCCGGGCTGGCTGCAGGTGATCGGGGAGCGCCAGCGCATCCTGGTCCACCAGCTGCCGGAGCGGACCCAGATCGATGTGCCGCTCGCCGAGCAGCTCATCGTCGAGTACTACTCGAAGTAAGGCTTCCTGAGCCGTCCCGATGGCGGCTCGGGGGAACCTCCCCGCTTGCGGGAGACACTCGGCATCAAATAGCGGATGCCGTGAAGGAGGAACGAAGAAATGCTGATTTCTCAGCGACCCACTCTGTCCGAAGAGGCCATCGCCGACAACAGATCCTGGTTCGTGATCGAGCCGCTCGAGCCCGGCTTCGGCTACACCCTCGGCAATTCGCTGCGGCGCACGCTGCTGTCGTCGATTCCCGGCGCCGCGGTCACCAGCATTCGCATTGACGGTGTGCTGCACGAGTTCACCACCGTGCCGGGCGTCAAGGAAGACGTCACCGACATCATCTTGAACCTCAAGGGCCTCGTCGTGTCGTCCGAGGAAGACGAACCGGTCACGATGTATCTGCGCAAGCAGGGCCCCGGCGCCGTCACCGCGAGTGACATCGTGCCGCCCGCCGGCGTCACGGTGCACAACCCCGACATGCACATCGCGACGCTGAACGAGAAGGGCAAGCTCGAGGTCGAGCTGGTCGTCGAGCGCGGTCGCGGCTACGTGCCCGCCGTGCAGAACAAGGCTTCGGGCGCCGAAATCGGCCGCATCCCCGTCGATTCCATCTACTCGCCGGTGCTGAAGGTGACCTACAAGGTCGAGGCCACCCGTGTCGAGCAGCGCACCGACTTCGACAAGCTGATCCTCGACGTCGAAACCAAGAACTCGATCGGCCCCCGCGACGCGCTGGCGTCGGCGGGCAAGACGCTCGTCGAGCTGTTCGGTCTGGCCCGTGAGCTCAACGTCGAGGCCGAAGGCATCGAGATCGGCCCGTCGCCGGCTGAAGCCGACCACATCGCATCGTTCGCGTTGCCGATCGACGACCTGGACCTGACGGTGCGGTCGTACAACTGCCTCAAGCGCGAAGGCATCCACACGGTCGGCGAGCTCGTGGCGCGCACCGAGTCGGACCTGCTGGACATCCGCAACTTCGGCCAGAAGTCCATCGACGAGGTGAAAGTCAAGTTGCACCAGCTCGGCCTGTCGTTGAAGGACAGCCCGGCGGGCTTCGACCCGTCCGAGGTCGTCGGCTATGACGCCACCACCGGCACCTGGTCGGACAACTCGTACGACATTGACAACGACCAGGACTACGCCGAAACCGAACAGCTCTAAGGAGAGTCAGCAATGCCCAAGCCCACCAAGGGCCCTCGCCTCGGCGGGTCGTCCTCGCACCAGAAGGCGCTCCTGGCCAACCTGGCTACGTCGCTGTTCGAGCACGGCCGGATCAAGACCACCGAGACCAAGGCCCGGGCGCTGCGGCCGTACGCCGAGAAGCTGATCACCCACGCCAAGAAGGGCACATTGCACAACCGGCGTGAGGTGCTCAAGAAGATCCGTGACAAGGACGTGGTGCACGCGTTGTTCGCCGAGATCGGGCCGTTCTTCGCCGATCGCAACGGTGGCTATACCCGCATCGTCAAGGTCGAGGCGCGCAAGGGGGACAACGCACCCATGGCCGTCATCGAGCTGGTGCGGGAGAAGACGGTGACCTCGGAAGCCGACCGCGCCCGCCGGGTAAGCACGTCCAAGAAGGCCGCTCCGGCCGAGGCTCCCGCGGCTGAAGAGGCCGTCGCCGAGGAGGTGCCGGCGGCAGAGGAAACGACGGAAGGCTCGGGGACCGCGCAGAACGACGAGGCTGCGGACGCCGACAAGTCCTGACGGCATGAACGACTCCTCCGCACGCGGGAGGGGCTCCGTGCCCGCCACCGACTCCGGTGGCGGGCATGTTCGTCTTCGGCTCGATATCGCCTACGACGGAACCGATTTCGCCGGCTGGGCGGTGCAGGCCGGTCAGCGCACCGTCGCGGGTGTGCTGAACGACGCGCTGTCGACGGTGTTCCGCGTGCCGGCGCAGCTATTCGCCGCCGGGCGCACGGACACCGGCGTGCACGCTACGGGCCAGGTTGCCCACCTCGACGTCCCGGCGGGCGTGCTGAAGAACGCCTACCCGCGGTCCCGGCGTTCCGGAGACGCCGAATTCCTCGCGCTTGTGCGGCGTCTCGCCCGCTTCCTGCCGGCTGACGTCCGGGTGCGTGAGATCACCCGCGCGCCTGCCGGTTTCGACGCACGATTCTCGGCTTTGCGCCGCCACTACGCATACCGGTTGTCCACCGCGCCGTATGGAGTGGAGCCGCAGCTGGCACGGTATGTGACGGCATGGCCGCGAGCACTGGACGTCGACCTGATGGCGGAGGTATCGAAACAGCTTGTCGGGCTCCGTGATTTCGCCGCTTTTTGTCGATACCGCGAGGGTGCCACCACGATTCGGGATCTGCAGCGTTTTGACTGGACCCGCGACGGCCACCTGATCACCGCGCACGTCGCCGCCGACGCGTTCTGCTGGTCGATGGTGCGCTCGTTGGTGGGGGCGCTGCTCGCCGTCGGCGACGGCCGCCGCAGCCCTGACTGGTGCGCCGGACTGCTCACGCTTGCGCGGCGGTCCAGCCACTTCGCCGCCGCACCGGCTCGGGGGCTGACACTGATCGGCGTGGACTACCCGCCCGACGATCAGCTCGCCGCGCGCACGCTGGTAACCCGCGACCTGCGCGTGGCGGAGTAATCACTGCAGCTTGCCGGCAACGAAGTCGGCGGCCTGGTTCACCATGCCTGCCTGGATATACGAGTTGGCGAGGTGTTGCGGCCAGTTGTTCTGCCAGGTGTTCGGGTCGGCCGGGTTGCAGATGGGATCGGCGCCGTGACACAACTCGATGGTCCTGTCGCTGTAGACCGGGTTGAAGTTCGTGATGGGGCCCACCCATTGACTTCCGTTGCCGAACAGTGCGACCGCGGCGATGTGCTGATCGCTGCCCTGTGGCAGGGGATTGTTGAAACCGAACATGGGGGCAGGAACCGCGAGCACCACGTCGGTGACCGCCGCGCCGAGCGAGTAGCCCCCCACCACCAGGCGCGTGTTCGGGCAATTGTTGGCCATGTACTGGATGTGCTGGCTCATATCGTTGGCGCCCTGATCCACCTGGGTGTCGGCGGGGTAGTTGACCGCGTAGACACCGATGTTCTTGCTGACCCTGGATCGCAGCGCGCTGACGAAGGCGTTGCCCAGGATGCCGGTCCCCGGTGACTCCAGGCGACCTCGCGCGAACACGACTTCGACATCAGGGCAGGAGGCGGCGGAGGCTGATTCGGCCGCGCCAGGTTGGCCCGCGGGGATCACCACCGGCGCTGTCAGCAGCATTGCCGCGATCGGAAGCGTGGCAAGGCAGCCGATCAGAAATCGACGACCCGGTAAATCGCTCACATATCGATGTTAGCGATCTGCGGCGGGTATGGCCGCCCGGTTGTTTGCCAGGTGTCTGGCTAGACCAATCCGGCAACATAGTTCGCGGCCTGGCTCGTCATGCCCGATTCGACGTACAGGCTGTGGGCGCTGCGGTCCGTGCCGTTGGAGCAGACCGGGTCGTTGCCGTTGCACAAGTCGATCGCCTTTCCGCCGTACTGCGGGCTGAGGCTGCTCAGCGGGCCGCCAAGTATCCGGTAGGACGGATTGCCGAAGACCGCGACCGCGGCCACAGCCTGCGCGACGTCGGGGGTCGCCGGTCCGTTGAAGCCGACACTCGGCATCGGGGCGCCGGCGACGAGGTCCATCACGTAGGCGCCCTGCGAGAAGCCGCCCAGCACCAGCCTGGTGTTCGGGCAGTTGGCGGCCATGTAGCTCAAGTGGCCGGTCACGTCATTGGCGCCCGCGGCGGCATGCAGGACGTTGAGCGTGGCCGGGTAGTCGACCGCATAGACGCCGACGGACCTGCCCCCCACCCTCGAGCTCAGCGAGTTGACGAAGGCCTGCCCGACGCTCCCGACGCCGGGAGGTTCGCCGGTCCCGCGGGCGAAGATGACCTCGACGTCCGGGCATCCATCCGCTGACGCCGACGGGACGGGTGCGGTCAACAAACACCCGAACATCAGGGCGGCGGCAGCAAGGCAACTGGCAATCTGGCGTGCGCTCACGACGTCCATGCTGGCACATCGACGTCGACGCACCGCAAACATGGTTGCCCGCATATCGGGTGACGGGGCGCCGCGCCGGTCTGCGGCAGTGGTAATGGCTTCAGCGGCTTGAACTTCGCGGGGTAAGCACCGCCATCGCCGATGAGGTTGTCGGTACTGAACCCGGCGACATATCGTGAGAAGGCTCCGAGCGTTCAACACCGGGCAAGGTAGGTGTCGGGATGAGTCTTGAACTCGAGCGAGAGTTCTCCTTCTGGGTGGCGCTCAAGCCGCTGGTGGACTTCGGGCCCGGGCCATTCGGCCAGCGGGTGTACGCGGAGGTCACCGAGGGGCGGGCGACGGGCAAGCGCTTCAACGCGAAGGCGTTCGGCGGCGGTGGTGACTGGATACTCGCCGGTCCGGACGGCTACGGGCGCATCGACGTGCGCCTGCAGTTCGAGACCGATGACGGAGCACGCGTCTATGTTCAGTATTTCGGCCTGTTGGAGCTCAACCAGGCAGTCATGGGGGCGATGGCCGGTGGCAGCGGAACCGCCTACGAAGACCAGTACTTCCGCATCACGCCCCGCATCGAGACAGGCGACGAGCGTTATGCCTGGATGAACCGCAGCGTGTTCGTCGCGCGGGGGCACGTCGTCGAGGGCTCGAAAGTCGAATACGAAGTCTTTCGAGTGCTTTGACGGCTGCTCAGGCCAGCAGTGCCCGTGCCCGCGCCAACTCGGGCCACGTGCTGTCCCCGGGAAACAAGCCCACCGCCTCGACAACGGAACGCTTTGCCGCCGGGCCGCGCAACGCGAAGTCATCAAGGGCAGCCCGCAGTTCGAAGACGACCGCCTCCTGCCGGCGCGCAAGCGCGATCGCTGCCGCCAAATCCATACGGCGTGCCTCCGCGTCGGCATGCGTTGCGGCGCGGAGCCGAAGCAATTCCGCGTCGTAGTAGTGCTGGCCCGTTTCGTCCGCAAGCCGAAGGCCGGCGTCGGTGCGATCTCGACCAGTGCCTCCTGGAGCCGGCCAGTTGCAACCAACAGCCGCGCGATGTGGCCGTCAAACGACGTAGGTAACCCTTGGCCCCCAGGAAGCGGCACGCCTCTATCCAGGCGGTCAGTGTGGCAATGCTCTCCGATACGCCGGACTCTTTCAGTTGGTCAGAGTCCACCGCAGCGGCCGCGGTGGCGTCGCTCCTGAGGGCAGTGCCCAGAGCAACCCATTGATCGAAGCCGTGGTGCTCGGCGCGTCGCGTCATGTCGACGGCCAACTCGACGGCACGCTCGAATCGACCGGCCTCCATCGCGATCCAGACCTCGACATACCGCGTGTAGCACAGGCTGAACGGCCCCTGCGGGAAACCGAGCTCGTCAGCCCGCTCAACGCAGCGCTCGACCGCTGCATCCGCTCCGGCGAGATCGCCACGTACCCAACGCGAATGCGCAAGACCAGTGAGTGTCAGAACAACCGGATCGTAGGGCATGAACCACTCAGCTTCGACGTCGCGCTGATCCCGGGAAGCAATCAGGGCGGCGGCTTCTTCCAATTGCCTGCTGGCGTGGACGAATTCGCCGCGCAGCCAAGACAGCGTGCCAGAGCCTCCAATGTTCTCTGGTCGCCACCATTCACGTCCTCCATCAACGCCGATTCGCAGCGATTCCACAACCTGCTGCGCTCGCACAAGGTCGGCACGACCGACGTAGTAGGGCGAATATCGCCATCAAGGTCGCAAACAACTCGTCGGCATTGGGGTCGGTTCCGGCCAGCTTCAGGCAGCGTTCGAAATCGGCCGCGGTCTCGGGGCTTCCCGCGCCCCCGGCGGCCGACGCGAGGAATCCGTGACGCAACCGCAGCTTCACCTCGCGACGGTCGCGTTCGGAACTCGGGGGGAGGTGGCCCACCTGGGTAAGCGCGCGCGACAGGTGCGCCCCCGCCTCATCGAGCGCACCGCGACGGCGGGCGGTCGCGGACGCCTGCTGGTACGCAGACGCAGCCTCCTCAAAGCGATGAGCGCGTTCAAGGGCCCGACCATCCGCGCCGGGACATGGCTGGGGCCGCTCGTGCCTTCTCGCGGGCATTTTGACCAGCGCATACGTGCGCCGGTAAGCTGTCGGGTCGGCGTGCGGTACGCCAAGGGGCTCGGGTCAACGTCGGTCGCCGAGAACCACCCCCACCGTCGACGCCTGACCGGCACCCGGGTCGCACCGGGATCCAACCCGAGAGAATAGAAGGTAAGCGCTGTGCCCACGTACACGCCGAAGGCGGGTGACACCACGCGGTCGTGGTACGTCATCGACGCCACGGACGTCGTGCTCGGCCGGCTCGCCGTCGCGGCGGCAACGCTGCTGCGCGGCAAGCACAAGCCGACGTTCACACCCAACGTCGACGGTGGCGACTTCGTCATCGTCATCAACGCCGACAAGGTCGCCATCAGCGGCGACAAGCTGCAGAAAAAGTTCGCCTACCGCCACTCGGGTTTCCCCGGTGGCCTGCGGGCGCGCTCGATCGGCGACCTGATGCAAAAGCACCCCGACCGCGTCGTGGAGAAGGCAATCGTCGGGATGCTGCCCAAGAACCGGCTGGGCCGACAGATCCAGCGCAAGCTGCGCGTATACGCCGGGCCCGACCATCCGCACAGGGCCCAGCAGCCGGTTCCTTACGAGATCAAGCAGGTGAGCCAGTGACTCAGTCCGTAGAGCAGACCGCCGACTCCACCGAAGCCCGCGAGCCCGTCGTCGTCGACCGGCCGATTCAGACCGTCGGCCGGCGCAAGGAAGCCGTCGTGCGGGTGCGTCTGGTGCCCGGCACCGGCAAGTTCGACCTCGACGGGCGCACGCTGGAGAACTATTTCCCCAACAAGGTGCACCAGCAGCTGATCAAGGCACCGCTGGTGACCGTCGACCGGGTCGACAGCTTCGACATCTATGCCCACCTGGCCGGGGGCGGCCCATCCGGGCAGGCCGGGGCGCTGCGGCTGGCGATAGCCCGCGCGTTGATCCTGGTGCAGCCGGAGGACCGGCCCGCGCTGAAGAAGGCCGGCTTCCTGACCCGGGATCCGCGGGCCACCGAGCGCAAGAAGTACGGGCTGAAGAAGGCCCGCAAGGCGCCGCAGTACTCCAAGCGCTGACCCGGCGCCTACAGCACGGCGGTCTCGTTCGGGTTTCGGTTCGGCTGCCTTACGGCGGATTACCTCGTCGGTTGTGTCTTCGGGTACCGGGTATGAGAAGTTTGTGCCCATGGGTCGACTGTTCGGCACCGACGGCGTTCGCGGGGTCGCCAACCGCGAGCTGACCGCGGAGCTGGCACTTGCCGTCGGAGCCGCGTCGGCTCGCCGCCTTGGCCGCTCCGGTCGCTCGCGTCGCCGCGTCGCGGTGATCGGCCGCGATCCGCGCGCCAGCGGTGAGATGCTCGAGGCCGCGGTGATCGCCGGCGTGACCAGCGAAGGCGTGGACGCGCTGCGGGTCGGCGTGCTGCCGACCCCCGCCGTGGCCTACCTGACGAGCGCTTATGACGCCGACTTCGGCGTGATGATCTCCGCGTCGCACAACCCGATGCCCGACAACGGCATCAAGGTGTTCGGCCCCGGGGGCCACAAGCTGGACGATGCCACCGAGGAGCGCATCGAGGAACTGGTCTTCGCCGACCCCGGCACCCGGCCCATCGGCGCGGCCCTCGGTCGCGTCGTTGACGCCGAAGACGCGACCGAGCGGTACCTGCGGCACGTCGGCAAGGCCCTGACCACCCGGCTGGACGGCCTGACCGTCGTCGTCGACTGTGCGAACGGCGCCGCGTCGGCCGCCGGTCCGCGCGCGTACCAGGCCGCAGGCGCCCGGGTGATCGCGATCAACGCCACGCCGAACGGCCTGAACATCAACGACCGCTGCGGATCCACCCACATCGAGGCACTGAAGGCCGCTGTCGTGGCGTACGGCGCCGATCTGGGCCTGGCCCACGACGGTGACGCCGACCGCTGCGTGGCCGTCGATGCGACCGGACAGGTCGTCGACGGCGACGCGATCATGGTCATCCTCGCGCTGGCGATGAAGGAGGCCGACGAGCTGCCGGCCAACACGCTGGTGGCCACCGTGATGAGCAACCTGGGTCTGCATCTGGCGATGCGTGCTGCGGGCATCGAGGTCCGCACCACCACGGTGGGGGACCGCTATGTGCTGGAGGAGCTGCGGGCCGGAAACTACGCATTGGGCGGGGAGCAGTCCGGGCACATCGTGATGCCGTCGCTGGGCACGACAGGCGACGGCATCGTCACCGGCCTGCGGCTGATGTCGCGGATGGCACATACCCGCACACCTCTGCGGGAGCTCGCGTCAGCGATGAACACGCTGCCGCAGGTGCTGATCAACGTCGAGGTCGAGGACAAGGCGACCGTCGCGTCTGCGCCCTCGGTGCAGGCGGCGGTCGCCGACGCCGAAGCCGAGCTCGGCGACACGGGCCGGATCCTCTTGCGCCCGTCGGGAACCGAGCAGCTCGTGCGCGTGATGGTGGAAGCACCCGACGAGGACACCGCCAAACAGGTGGCCCTGCGGGTGGCGAACTGCGTCAGCGAACAGGGATAACGGAGAACCGCAGAAAGGGCCGCGATGTCGAAACGATCGACCGTCGACGGCGGCGTCACTTCAGCAACGCGACGATCTTCTCCTCCGGCTTGGCAGGCTCCAACGGCTCCTCGAGCTTCTCCGTTCCCGGTAGCACAGCCTCGGGATCAGCGAACTCGCGGTAGGTCTTGGCCCCGGTGAGCTCGTAGAGCAAGAACCCGGTCAGCAGCGCCCGGACCGTCTTCTGCGTCTTTCGGTTCGGACCCGGGAGCCCGAAGATCCGCGAGAGCCGACGGCCCTCCGCGAAGCCGCCGGGCTTGGCCTTACCGACCACCCGCAGCACCGCACCCTCCCACGCCCGCGACAACTCCAGCGCATTCGAGCGCAGGTTCGCCGGATCACCCGGTGCGCCTAGCACCAGCCCCGGCATGGCCAGCCGCGCGGCGACCTCCTCGGCAGGCGGCCTGGTGATCGCCGGAAACACCGCGGCAACCGCCTTCGGTGCGAAGCCCGGCTTCCCAGACCGCTCAGCGGCCGTCAACACGGCCGCCGAGCCACCGAAACCGTGACCCACCACGCCGAGCTTCGTCGGGTGCACGCGGATCCTGCCCGGACCCAACCGCACCCCGGCGATGATGTCGAGCGTGCTGCCCAGGTCGTAGGCCAGGCGTGGCGCTGACGGCGCGAGCCCGCGCTCGGTGTCCGGGGCGGCGGCGACGATTCCCCAGGACGCCAGGTGCTCAAGCGTGCCCAGGTAGCGGTCGACGCCGGTGAGCCAATCGTGGCCGAATGCGATCCCCGCCAGATTCGACCCCGACTCCGGGGTGTACACCACGCCCGGCAGGCCGGCAAAGGCCAGGTCACCGCGCAAAACCTTGTGCGGACCGCGGCGGGTCAAAGCGCTGAACAGCTTGCGTGTCCGGGCCATGTGTGAACCGTAGCTGACGGCGGCTCACCCTCGGCTGCACTACCCTGGTCACCTATGTGTGGAATTGTCGGCTACGTCGGGCAGCGTTCTGCCTGCACTGTCGTGGTCGACGCGCTACGGCGCATGGAGTACCGCGGCTACGACTCGGCCGGCATCGCCCTGGTGGACGCCGACGGCGGGCTGACGGTCCGGCGCCGCGCCGGGCGGCTCGCCAACCTCGACGATGCGCTGCGGTCCAGCGGCCAGGCGGCCCTGCACGGCCACACCGGCCTCGGCCACACCCGCTGGGCCACCCATGGTCGTCCCACCGATCGCAACGCTCATCCCCACCGCGACGCGGCCGGCAAAATCGCGGTCGTCCACAACGGGATCATCGAGAACTTCACGACGCTGCGCCACGAGCTTGAAGGCGCCGGCGTCGAGTTCGCCAGCGACACCGACACCGAGGTGGCCGTCCACCTCGTGGCCCGGCAATACCGGCACGGCGACACCGCCGGCGACTTCGCCGCCTCCGTGCTGGCCGTGCTGCGCCGGCTGGAGGGCCATTTCACGCTGGTGTTCGCGAACGCCGACGAACCCGGCACCATCGTCGCGGCGCGCCGCTCCACCCCGTTGGTGCTCGGCGTCGGCGACGGCGAGATGTTCGTCAGCTCCGACGTGGCCGCGTTCATCGAATACACCCGTGACGCCGTCGAGCTGGGCCAGGACCAGGCGGTGGTGATCACCGCCGACGGCTACCGCATCACCGACTTCAACGGCGACCCGGACGACGCGAGTGCTCGCCATTTTCATATCGACTGGGACCTGTCGGCCGCCGAGAAGGGCGGCTACGAGTACTTCATGCTCAAGGAGATCGCCGAGCAGCCCGCCGCGGTGTCCGACACCCTGCTGGGCCACTTCGTCGACGGCCGCATCGTCCTCGACGAGCAGCGGCTCTCCGACGGCGAGCTGCGCGAGATCGACAAGGTGTTCGTCGTCGCGTGCGGCACGGCGTACCACTCCGGGCTGCTGGCCAAATACGCGATCGAGCACTGGACACGGCTCCCTGTCGAAGTTGAGCTGGCCAGCGAGTTTCGCTACCGCGACCCGGTGCTGGACCGCAGCACGCTGGTGGTGGCGATCTCGCAGTCCGGCGAGACGGCCGACACGCTGGAGGCGGTGCGGCACGCCAAGAAGCAGAAGGCGAAGGTCCTGGCGATCTGCAACACGAACGGATCGCAGATCCCGCGAGAGTGCGATGCGGTGCTCTATACCCGTGCCGGGCCGGAGATCGGGGTCGCGGCGACGAAGACCTTCCTCGCCCAGATCGCGGCGAATTACCTCGTAGGTCTGGCCCTGGCACAGGCGCGCGGTACGAAGTACCCCGACGAGGTGGCACGTGAGTACCGGGAACTCGAGGCCATGCCGGACCTGGTGGCCCGGGTACTGGCCGACCTTCGGCCCGTCGTCGAGTTGGGCCGGCGGTTCGCCTCGGCCTCGACGATCCTGTTCCTCGGCCGCCACGTCGGCTACCCCGTCGCACTCGAAGGCGCGCTGAAGCTCAAAGAACTGGCGTACATGCACGCGGAAGGGTTCGCCGCCGGCGAGCTCAAGCACGGCCCGATCGCGTTGATCGACGACGGTATGCCGGTGATCGTCGTGATGCCGTCGCCGAAAGGCGCGTCCACGCTGCACGCCAAGCTGCTGTCGAACATCCGCGAGATCCAGGCCCGCGGCGCCGTCACGATCGTGATCGCGGAGGAGGGCGACGACACGGTCCGGCCCTACGCCGACCACATCTTCGAAATACCGACGGCGACAACGCTTTTCCAGCCGCTGCTGTCGACAATCCCGTTGCAGGTGTTCGCCGCGTCGGTGGCCCAGGCCCGCGGCTACGATGTCGACAAGCCGCGCAATCTGGCCAAGTCGGTCACCGTCGAGTAGCCGCGACAGTCAAAGGATTGCGACTGTCGCCCGGCGTGTCGCCGAAGTGGATTCGGCGTCGGCGCACTGGAATGCCCATCGGCATGGAATCCTGGCACAGGTGCGGCACTACTACTCCGCCGACGAGATCCGGGCAGCCGAAGCGCCGCTGCTCGCCAGCCTGCCCGACGGTGCGCTGATGCGTCGCGCGGCATACGGGCTTGCGACGGTGATCGCTCACGAGCTCAAGGCCCGCACCGGCGGGGTGTCGGGGCGGCGGGTGTGCGCCGTCGTCGGCTCCGGAGACAACGGCGGCGACGCGCTCTGGGCGGCGACGTTCCTGCGTCGCCGCGGTGCCTGCGCCTTCGCGGTGCTGCTCAACCCCGAACACGCCCACCACAAAGCGTTGGCAGCGTTCACCCGCGCAGGCGGGCGCGTCGTCGACAGCGTCCCCGAGGGAACCGACCTGGTGATCGACGGCGTCGTCGGCATATCCGGTTCCGGCCCCCTGCGCCCCGCGGCCGCCGAGGTGTTCGCGGCCGTCGACGCCGCCGGAATCCCAGCAGTGGCGGTCGACATCCCAAGCGGCGTCGATGTCGGGACCGGCGCCACAACCGGGCCGCATGTGCACGCCGCGCTGACCGTCACGTTCGGTGGGCTGAAACCCGTTCACGCCCTTGGTGAATGCGGTCGCGTCGAACTCGTCGACATCGGCCTCGACCTGCCGGAAAGCGACCTGTCGGGGTTCGAGGCGGCCGACGTCAAAGCCCGCTGGCCGATGCCCGGACCCCACGACGACAAGTACACCCAGGGTGTCACCGGCATTCTGGCCGGGTCGGCGACCTACCCGGGTGCGGCGGTGCTGTGCACCGGCGCGGCGGTCGCGGCCACGTCGGGCATGGTCCGCTATGCGGGAACCGCCGCCACGCAGGTGCTTTCGCACTGGCCCGAGGTCATCGCGTCAACCAGCGCCGAGACCGCCGGACGGGTCCAGGCCTGGGCGGTGGGGCCGGGCCTGGGCACCGACGAAGCCGGCGCCTCGGCGCTGTGGTTCGCCCTCGACACCGACCTGCCGGTGATCGTCGACGCCGACGCGCTGACGATCCTCGCCGCGCATCCCGATCTCGTCACCTCACGGCAAGCGCCGACGGTGCTGACCCCGCACGCCGGCGAGTTCGCCCGGCTGGCGGGGGCGCCGCCGGGCGCGGACCGCGTCGGCGCGACCCGCGAGCTCGCGGACCGGTTCGGCGCGACGGTGCTGCTCAAGGGCAACGTCACCGTCATCGCCGACCCCGGCGGCCCGGTCTACCTGAACCCCGCCGGGCAGTCCTGGGCCGCCACGGCCGGTTCGGGCGACGTGCTGTCCGG
>NZ_DATFYW010000071.1:0-20962 GCF_035314905.1 Mycobacterium sp. | reverse complement strand
GCCCACTCGAACGTGGCGGTGGTGTCGCCCATCTCGTCGAGCTGAAGGCGCCACAGCGCGAGCTGGTCCTGCTCGTGCAGGCCCGCACCGCCGGTGTCCGCCCGGTGGATCGCGGCCAGCGCCTGCGCGCACTGGCGGAGCAGTCGTGCGCGCCGCGGCTCGTGGCCGTCGGCGTCCAGGGTGCGGAAAATCCTGCGGGGGATGGTTTCGCCGTCGATTTCGTCGCAGATCAGGAACGGAAGGCCCAGTGCCGCGCGCGAATTGTCGGCAACCAGCACGTGCGGTACCGGAGCCCCCTGCGCCGCGGCCAGGGTCTGGGCGCGAGCCTCCAGTTCCATACTGGCATGCACGTCGTCGGGCGGGCCGGTGCGCAGGATGAGCCGCCGCTGATCGTTGCCGACCCGCACCCCGAACGCCCACGTCGCGCGACTGGCCCCGCCGGTCAGCCGCCGGAGATCGCCGACTTCGACCGGGCCACCGAGCACCGGCGAAAGCACAGCGGCCAGTGCCGGGCGGAGCCGATCGGGATCTGTCATCGTGAAGTCTGCCCGAACTTGAACAGCCGCTGGGCGACTCGGCGGATCTGGATCTCCTCGGCGCCCTCGGTGATGCGGTAACGGCGGTGATGGCGGTAGATGTGCTCGAACGGCTCGTGACGGCTGTAGCCGAGGCCGCCGAACACCTGCATGGCCCGGTCGGCCGCCTCGCAGACGAGGCGGTTGGCGCGGTAGTTGGCCATCGACACCTTGTCGGACACCTCGAGGTGATGGTTGCGGTCCAGGTGCCAGGCGGCGTAATAGACCAGCAGCCGCACCATTTGGGCTTCGGTTTGCAGTTCCACCAGTGGCCACTGGATGGCCTGGTTCACCGACAGTGGTTTGCCGAACACCACCCGCTCCGAGGCGTACGCGACGGCTCGGTCGATGCAGTACTGGGCCGCGCCGAGGCTGCTGGCGGCCTGACGAATCCTGTTCTCGTGCAGGAAAGTCTGCGCGACGTCGAGTCCGCGGTCCACCTCGCCGAGCACCGCGTCGTCGGGCACGGCGACGTCGCGGAGCACGACCTCGCCGTGGTCGGTCGGCATGTTGAACGTCCACCAGTAGAACGGCACCTCGAAGCCGGGCGCATCGGTGGGAACCAGCAGCGCGGTGATGCCCCGGGCCTGGCCCGGCTGGCCGGACGTGCGCGCGAAGATCAGATCGTGGGTGGCGCGGTGGACCCCCGTGTTCCACCGCTTGGCGCCGTTGATGACCCAGCCGTCGCCCGTTCGTTCCGCGCGGGTTTCCAGCCACGTCGCATCCGAGCCGTGCGCCGGTTCGGTCAGCCCGAACGCGAAGCTGCGCTCACCCGTGATCAGCGCCTCGGACCAGGCTCTTCGCTGCGTTTCGGTGCCGAACCGCTCCATCATGATCACCTGCGGGAAGTTGCCGACAATCGACGACTCGTCCTGCAGGTCGTTGTGCAGGCCCAGGCCCTTGGCCGCCAGATGTTCCCGGATGACTGCCATGTCAAGATTGGTGCCGGCGCGCCCGCCCACCGATGCCGGCAGCGCGTAGCGCAGCCAACCGGCTTTATCGGCGCGACGTCGCATCTCGCCCAGAAGGTCCTCCCATTGGCGTCTTGGTATCCCGCCGTTGTCCCAATCGGTGCGGGCGTTTTCGCGACGATGATCGAAGTACTGGACGTTCTCGCGTTCCAGCGGTGTGATCTCCCGCTCGATGAACGCGTCCATCTCCTGAAGCAGTCCTGGAAGATGGTTCGGCAGAGTGAAATCCACGATGATCTCCTCAATTTAGGGCGGATCGTCAGAAGCCGTAGAGCGTCTTCTTCCAGATGGTCGACAGCGTGGCGATCGCGTCCTCGTCGCTGAGGCGCAAGCCCAGGCCCGAGGCGTCGGGCCGCAGGAACACGGCCGTGAAATTCTCGAACAACAGCGCGATGGCCGCCGCGACATGCTCGGGCTGCAGCTCGCGGCCGTACCCCTGCTCCTGCGCGCGCCGAACCGACGCCGCGACGATATCCATGCCGAATCGCCGAAACTCGTTCTGCACCGCAGCGAACCGTTGCCGAGTGGCGGCGAGTTGGGCGACCGCGATCATGATGCCGATGTTCTGCTTGAACATGTTCCAGTAGCCGGTCACCACCGAGGAGAAGAACGCGGTGTCCTGCGGCGAATCCGGCGGTTGCACGGTCAGACCCGATGGGGCGACCACGTCATGGAGGAAGGACTCCGCCAGTGCGGCCAGCAGGTCCTCCTTGTCGTCGAAGTAGCGGTAGAACACCGCGGACGACCTGCCTGCCGCCGACGTGATGTCGGCCAACGTGGTGCCGTGAAAACCCCGCTCGGCGAACAGCTTCCTGGCCGCCTGCTCGATCGCGCCCCGGGTCTGTCTGCCCTTCGAGCTCAGCGCCGCCGCGGCCATCGTCACGCACCGGGCAGGCGGTCCCCGGCGCGCAACAGCGCGCCGGGCAACTCGTGCCCCACAACGCGCTGTGCGACCCGTGCCGCCTCGATCGCAGCGCCCAAGTCGACATCGACGTGCACATCGCTGTCCCGCAGCATGTACACCAGGTCCTCGGTCGCGATGTTGCCGGTGGCGCCGGGGGCGAACGGGCAGCCGCCCAGGCCGCCGACCGACGCGTCGAGCCTGGTGACGCCTTCGCTGACTGCGGCGTACGCGCTGGCCAGCCCAGACCCGCGGGTGTTGTGGAAATGCGCGCCGAGGGGGGTGTCGCCGATGAGTTGGCGGACCGCACCGACCAGGTCGGCGGTCCGTCGCGGCGTCGTGGTGCCGATCGTGTCCGCCAGTGCCAGCCGGTCGACGGCGTTATCGCATGCCCGCGAGATCACGTCCAGCACCCGGGGCGGGGGAGTCGGCCCGTCGAACGGACAGTCCCATGCGGTGGCCACGATGACCTCGACCGACGTCCCGCTGTCGTGGGCGATCGCGACAATCCCGCCGATCTGCGCGGCCGCGTCGGCGCTGGCGCGGCCCACGTTGGCGCGGCTGTGCCCGTCGGACGCCGACACCACATACTCGATAAACCGAAGGCCCGCGGCGATCGCACGTTTGGCGCCATTCGGGCTGGCGACCAGCGCGGAGAACTCGATGTCGGCGAATCGGGCCAACTCGGTCGCCAGCTCGGCGGCGTCGGCGAGCGCGGGCACCTTCGACGGCGACACGAACGCGGTCGCCTCGATCTCCCGCACCCCGGTGGCCGCGACCGCGTCGAGCAGTTCGAGCTTTGCGGCCAGCGGAATCGGCTCCTCGATCTGCAGGCCGTCGCGCAGCGACACGTCGCGGATCGTGACATGCGGCGGCAGGCTCATAGCACCCCCTCGGCACGTAGCGACTCGACCTCTGCGGCCGTCTTGCCGAGCAGCCCGACGTAGACGTCGTCATTGTGTTGCCCGGGCCGGGCGGGGCCGGCGTTGCGGATACCGCCGGGCGTCGCCGACAGCTGCGGGACAACCCCCGGCCCGAGCACCGGCCGGCCGATGCGCTCGTCGTGGTGCTCGACGATCATCGCGCGGGCCCGCAGCTGCGGGTCGTCGACCACCTCGGCGACCGTGTTGATCGGCCCGGCAACGACGCCGGCGGCGCTGAGTTCGCCGATGATCTCCGCCGGCTCTTTCTTCTCTGCCCAATCTGCGATCAGCTTGTCCAGCTCGTCCTGGTTGCGGCCACGGGCGACATGGGTCGCGAACCGATCGTCCGCACTGAGCTCGGGGCGGCCCATCGCCTGGCACAGCCGACGGAACAATGTGTCCTGGTTCGCGGCGATCACCACCCAGCTGCCGTCGGCGGTGCGGTAGATGTTCGACGGCGCAATGCCCTCCAGCCGCGTGCCCGACGGGCCGCGCACCACGCCACCGACGTCGTAGTCGGGGATCGTGGATTCCTGAATGGCCAAACAGGATTCGGTGATCGCGGCATCGACGACCTGGCCCTCGCCGGTGACTGTCCGGCGGTACAGCGCGGCCAGCGCACCCTGAACGGCGAACATCCCGGCCAGGCTGTCGCCCAGCGACAGCGCCAGCCTCGGTGGCGGCTGGCCGGGGTAACCGTTCAGATGACGCAGCCCGCTGACGGCCTCGGCCACCGATGCGTACCCGGCCTTGTGCGCATCCGGGCCGGTCTGCCCGTAGCCTGAGACCCGGACCAGTATGATGCCCGGATTACGTTGGCGCAGAACGTCATAACCGAGGTCCCACTTCTCCAGCGTGCCGGGCCGGAAGTTCTCCACGACGATGTCGGAGAGTTCGGCGAGTTCCAGGAACACGTCGCGGCCGCGGGCCTCGCGCAAGTTCAGGGTGATGACCCTCTTGTTGCGGGCATGCACGGTCCAGAAGAAATGGTGCCCATCACGCTCGGCCTGACCCCAGGTGCGCAGCGGGTCCGGCGCACCCGGCGGCTCGATCTTGATCACCTCGGCACCCAGATCGCCGAGCAGCCGGCCGGCGAACGGTCCGGCGATCAGCGTGCCCAGCTCGAGTACGCGGATGCCGTCCAGCGCGCCGGTCGGGCTCATCGCGGCTCCGCGAAGTCGTGGCGTGCCAGCCAGTCGGTGATCGTGGCAACGGCCAGGCGCAGCGCGTCGCGCTGAGCTGGTCCCGCGTAGTAGTGAGTGGCGCCGGGAATCTCGTGTATCTCCTTGTCCGGATGGCCGATTGCGTCGAAAAGTCGTCGCGTATGGCTCGGGGTGCAGGCGTCGTCGGCGAGGTTACCGATCACCAGCGCCGGCACCGCGATGTCACGCCCGCACGTTACCCCGTCGGCGTGCGCGTCGTCGTAGCTCCACTGTGACAGCCAGCTGCGCAGCGTGCAGAACCGGGCCAGGCCCACCGGGCTCATGTTCACCACTCGAGGGTCACCCAGGTAGCAGGTTCCCGGTGTCCGTTCGTTCGGATCGACGGTGGGGTCGAGCCACCGCGGATCGGCCATGGTGCCGTGCACGACGAAAGCGAACTCGTCATCGGGACGCCCCCCGGCCTTCAGGTCTGCCAGCCTGTCCTTGACCCAGGCGGTGATGCGGCGGTTGCGGTCAATCTGCGCCTGGCGGTAACGGGCCAGGAATTCGGCGCGGGAGGGCGGCTGATCCGAGTTGCCGGGGTGGTAGAGGTCCAGCTGCGGATCCCGCTTGGTCGGGTCGGACTCGTCGAGGATCGACGCATCCATCCACTCGGTCAGCGTGACGTGCCTGCTGACGTGCGCGGCGGGCAGCATGATCGCGTCGGCCTGCTGCAGGCCCAGGGCGGTGAGATCGGGGCCGTCGCCCGACGGGCTCGCCGTGATCGTCGGGTGCCGCGCCTGCTGCTGGTCGAACACCGACAGCGAGCCGCCGCCGCGCCAGCCTTCGACGTCTATGGGATTGTGTCGATAAAACAGCGATGTCGGGCCGCCTTCGTGGACCAACCGCACCTCGTACTCATCGCGGCCGTCGTCGTCGATCGGCGCCGGCTCCGGAATCGTGGCCTGCGACGGGTCG
Source organism: Mycobacterium sp. (assembly GCF_035314905.1). GTDB lineage: Bacteria > Actinomycetota > Actinomycetes > Mycobacteriales > Mycobacteriaceae > Mycobacterium. The sequence continues at coordinate 15,472 of NZ_DATFYW010000071.1, read as the reverse complement.
AACGGGAAGTGCCGGCCGAGCTGACCGGCCGGCGGCACCCTGAACTCGTCGGCGGCCTCGATCATCAGCAGCGTGGTGTGGGTCGTGGGCAACTGCCGCCAGGTGGTGGCCTTCGGCAGGTAGACCCAATCACCCTCGTTATAACGCAGCGGGCCGAACTCGGTCTCCAGCAGTCCTGAGCCGCGGTGCACGAAGCACAGCAGGTCGCCGTCGACGTGGCGGACGAAGAACGGCATCTCTTCGGTGCGGCGGCTCAGCGAGATCCGGCAGTCCGGATTGAGAACAGCAGCATCGGGGTGCCGGCCGGGCCCGTGGAGTCGCCGGGTTTCAGCTCGCCGGTGAGCACGTCGATGGGCCGCAGCGGGCCGCTGCTGCGGTAGGCGGTGGGGTCGTTTCGGCGGTACATGTTCGCGGTGCGGCCGGTGAAGCCGCCGCGGCCAAGTTCGTCGTCCTTCAGGCCGTCCAGGTCGGCGTGCAGCCGGCGCGGTGTCGTGCCTTTGCGCAGATGGACGAAGGATTCCAACGGTGCCTCCTGGCTCGCGCAACAGAAAAGTGAAACTGACGTTATTTTTGGTTGGGGGTCGTCGCAAGGGGCGTGCGCAGATCGGCGAGCGGTTTCGCTGCGTGGCTTCGATCGGGGCGAACGGGACGTGGGAAGGTTGTCAACAAATGCATGGCAACGACTACATCACCTACGAGCAATTCGGTCGCAGATTCTTCGAGGTCGCCGTCACCGAGGAGCGGGTCGCGGCCGCGTTCGCGGCGATCGTCGGTGACGAGTTCGAGATGGGCCCGATCGCGCAGGGCCCCGGCAGGTTCGCCCGGGTCAACGCGAAAGTGAAGATTCTGCAGCCCCAGGCGAAGCGGACAATCGGCGACACGATCGACTTCTTCGTCCGGATTCCGCTGAGGATTGACCTGGTCATCGATCTGCGGGTCGACAAACAGCGCTTCACCGTCGCCGGTGAGGTCGGGTTGCACGCCACCGCGAAGGCGGCCGAACCGCTCGTGCTGATCATCGAGGTCGCAAAGCCGCGGCCGTCGGACATCAGGGTCGACGTGTCGTCACGGTCGATTCGCGGCGAGCTGTTGCGGATCATCGCCGACGTCGACGGCGAGATCCGGCGGTTCGTCGCCAAGTACGTTCACGACGAGATCGACAAGCCGGCGTCGCAGAAGGCGCAGATCATCGACGTGGCCGAGCGCCTCGACAAAGCGTGGACGGGTATCTGACCCGCTCGGCTACTTCAGCTCCGCCGAGGACAAGCCGAGCAGCCTGCGGGCGACCACCAGCTGCTGAATCTGCTGCGTGCCCTCGAAGATGTCGAGGATCTTCGAGTCACGGGCCCACTTCTCCAAGAGCGTCTGTTCGGAATAGCCGACGGTGCCCGCCAATTCGACGGCCTTGAGCGTGATGTCGCTGGCCACGCGCGCAGCCTTGGCCTTCCCCATCGACGCTTCCTTGGAGTTGGGGATGTCGTTGTCGGCCTGCCACGCCGAGCGCACCGTCAGCAGGTAGCCGGCCTCCCAGTCGGCCTCCATCCGCAGGAACTCGGCGGCCGGGGCACTTTGCGCGTAGGCCGGCTTGTCGTAGGAGATCTCGACTCCGGCCCCGGTGAGGATCTTTCGCAGCTCTTCGAGTGCAGCACGGGCGATGCCGACGGCCATCGCGGCGACGACCGGGCGTGTGTTGTCGAAGGTCTCCATCACACCGGCGAAGCCCTTCTCCACCTGGATTTCGGGGCTGCCGAGCAGGTTCTCCTTCGGGATACGGACGTTGTCGAACCGGATCACCGCGGTGTCCGAGGCCTTGATCCCGAGCTTGTCCTCGAGCCGCTCGACGGCCACGCCGGGGTAGTCCCGCGGCACGATGAACGACTTGATCGCGGCACGGCCCAGCGACTTGTCCAGCGTCGCCCACACGACGATGTGCGTGGCCCGCGAGCCGGCGGTGACGAAGATCTTCTCGCCGTTGATCACGTACTCGTCGCCGTCGGGCCTGGCCGTCGTCGACACCGCGGCAGAGTCGGATCCGAAGCCGGGCTCGGTGATCGCCATCGCAGCCCACACGTCCTTGCCCAGCCGCTGGAGCTGTTCGTCGGTGGCCACCCCGGAGATCGCCGCATTGCCCAAACCCTGGCGCGGCACCGACAGCATCAGGGCGACATCGCCCCAGCTGATCTCCATGACGTTGAGCACGGCAGACATGTTGCCGCCGTTGTGATTGGCTTCCTTGGCCGCATCGGCGTCGCGGAACGCCTCCGCGCCGGCGAACGCGATGGCCTTTGCCTCCGAGATGCCTTCAAACAGGGTGGCCAGCGTTTCCAGCTCGACGGGGTAGTCGTGCTCGCGCAGGTCGTACTTGCGTGAGATCGGTCGCAGCATCTCCGCGGCGCCCTGGTGCGCCTTGTCGATAACCGCCTGCAGCTTGCGCGGCAGTTCCAAATTGATTGCCATGACGGGTCTTTCGCTTGTAGAGACTTAGTGACGACTCAGATGACGACAACGCCCTCGGCGACACCGACAGCGCGAAGGTCGCGGTACCAGCGTTCAACTGGGTGTTCCTTGGTGTACCCGTGGCCGCCGAGCAGCTGGACGCCGTCCAGCCCGATCTGCATGCCGCGGTCGGCCCCCATGCGCCTGGCCAGCGCCGCCTCGCGGGCGAACGGCAGACCCTGCTCCGCGCGCGACGCGCCGCGCCACGTGATCAGCCGCAGGCCGTCGAGCTCGATCGCGATGTTGGCGCACATGAACGCGACCGACTGGCGGTGAGCGATCGGCTCGCCGAACGCGTGCCGCTCCTTGACGTAGGGGACCACGTAGTCGAGTACGGCGTGGCATGTGCCGACCGCCAGCGCCGCCCACCCGAGCCGCGCCAGCGCGATCGCCTCGGAGTAGTCGGCATCGGTGGCCTCGTCCTCGCCCAACCGCGCCCCGAGCGGCACCGTCACGTGGTCGAGCTCCACCCGGCCCAGGGCGGCGGCCCGGATGCCCATGCTCGGCTCGGGCTTGACCGACAGTCCCCGCGACGACGATTCGACGATGAAGAGCGCGGGCTTGCCGCCCAGCTGGGCGCCGACAACGAACATCTCGGCGTCGGCAGCCGCGGGCACCAGCGACTTGACCCCGTCGAGCCGGTAACCGCTCGGGGTGCGCACCGCGGTGGTCCTCAGTGCAGTCGGGTCGAACAGCGCGTGCGGCTCGGCGATCGCGACGCACGCCTGCGGCACGTTGTCCCCGGCAAACTCCGGCAGATAGGTAGCCTGCTGGTCGGCGCTGCCCCAATGAGTCAGGGCCGAGGCGACGCCGCCCGGTGCGAGAATCGGCAGCGCCAGCCCCATGTCGCCGTAGGCCAGCGCCTCGGCCACGAGCGCGTTGGTCACCGCCGATCGGTGCGCGGCGATGCCCTCGAAATCTTCGGGGATGTGGATCGCGGTGATACCGAGTTCGGCGGCCTTGGCGATCAGTTCGGGCGGGTAACCGGCGGCCTCGTCGGCGTCATGGGCGGCCGGTCGCAGGATCTCCTCGGCGAATTCGCTGACCGTCTCGACGATGAGCTTCTGGTCGTCGTCGGGGGTCAGATCGAAGTAGTCCTTGCCGCTGGCCGCCAGCCGGGTGGGACCGCCGCGCAGTCCTTGCGCCCGCTTGAATTGGCGGGTGCCGGCGCCGGCGACGGAGAACGTTGTCTTCACGCCGTAGCGCAGTGCGCGGTTCAGCGGGTCACGGAGGTTGTACTTATCGAGAAACTCCTGGCCGACGAGCGGCGTGATCAGCGCAAGCCCGATGTCGGTCGGGGTGCGCTTGTGCTTGCGGACTCCCACCGCGCTCGCGCGCCCATTGGTCTTGGCGGGGCGCTCGGCGGCGCCGTGGGCAGGCAGGGTGTTGGTCATTTCGGCAGCCTCTGTGGTAGGTGGCGATGCTCGAAACCCTATCTTACTCTGGAGTAAGGTAGGGCGGTCCTGTTAGTTAGCTCACACCCCGCACGGCCGCGTCCGGCGGTAGCTGACGCTCATGGGCTACCTCCCTAAAACCGGTCGAGAACCGCCCGCTGGAGCAGTCCGTTCGTCGCGACCGCGCTGCTGCCGTGCGGTCCCGGCCGCCCCTGAAGGTTGGTGAACGCCCCACCCGCCTCGCGCACCAGAATGTCGACGGCCGCGAGGTCCCATACATTCACCTCCGGTTCGAGTGCGATGTCGACGGCGCCCTCGGCGAGCAGGCAGTACGAGTAGAAATCGCCGTAGGCACGCGCCCGCCACACCTCGTCGGTGAGCACGATGAAGCGTTCGCGCAGCCTGTGGACCGCCCACCCCGCCAGGTCGGAGAACGAAAGGCTGGCAGCGGGCAGGTCCGCGATCGATGACACCCGCAACCGGCGCGGCTGTTCTGCGCCAACCTTGGAGAACGAGCCCTGGCCCGCGGCGGCCCACCACCGGCGCTGCATGGCCGGGGCGCTGACCACTCCCACCACCGGCACGTCATCCAAGAGCAGCGCGATCAGCGTTGCCCATATCGGCACCCCGCGGACGAAGTTCTTGGTGCCGTCGATCGGGTCGATGACCCACTGTCGTCCCGTGAATGCTCTTGTGCCGCCGAACTCTTCGCCATAGACCGAGTCGTCGGGACGGTGGAATCCCAGCTTTCTGCGCAGGGTTGCCTCGACGTCATTATCGGCGTCGGTCACCGGAGTCATGTCGGGTTTGGTGTGGACCTGGAGGTCTCGCGCGCCGTACCGGGGCATTGTCAGTGAATCGGCCTCGTCGGCCAGCTCGAGTGCCAGCGCCAGATCGTCCGCGGCTTGCGTCATGTCTTGAAGTCCTACCATTGCGGTGTGTGGGAAATCGGCGTGCTGCTCCTGCTGATCGGGGCGATCGTGTTGGTGGCGGCACCATGGTTGATGCGCCGCATGCCTCGGGGCGAGACAGTCGCCGGCACGTTGCTTATCACCGGCGTCAGCCCCCGTCCGGACGTCACCGGCGAACAGTTCGTCACCGTCACCGGCGTGATCAACGGCCCCACTGTCGACGAGCACGTCGTCTACCAACGCTACGCGGTCGACGTCAGCCAGTGGCCGACGGTCGGTGAACTGCGCCCCGTCGTCTACTCGCCCAAGAACCCGGACAACTGGACGTTCGCGCCGGCAACGGGGCCGGCCTAGTAGCCGGGGCTGTTTGGGTAAGCGGGAGTGTTGGGCGCCGGAACCTGAACCGGGATCGGGACCGGCATGAACGGGATGTTCAAGTACGTCGTCGTCATCACGGCTGTGGTCGTGGCGGTGGTCGTGGTGGTCGTCGGTGTGGTCGTGGTCGTCGTTGTGGTGGTCGTGGTGGTCGTGGTCGTGGTCGTCGTGGTCGGTGGTGTGGTTGTCGTGGGCGCAATCGTCGTGGTCGTAACCGGCAGCGGCGCGGGCGTCGCGGGCGGAGGTGGCGGGGGTGGGGGCGACGGCGGTGGCGGCGATGGTGCCGGTGGCGGCGGCGCCGGGGCGTTGGGGGTCTGGACGATGTTGGGCGCGACGGAGGGAGCCGGTGCGGCGCCCGCCGGGGACGACACGGCCGGCGTTGACGGCCGGGTGGCCGGCGAGCTGTCCATGCTGGTCAACGCATACGCGGCGCCGCCGATGGCGATCAACGGAACCAAAGCGACCAGCCCGAGGGCGAGGAACGGGCGTCGATACCATGGCGGCCGCACGTCTTCGACAGGGTTGTCGGCAGGGACGAACTGCACCGGCGGTCGGGCGGCGGTGTCGAAAACGTACGGGTTGCCGGTGTAGGGCACCGGCTCGTCGCCGCCCGCGTCCTCCGACCAGGCCAGCGCCCGAAAAGTGGCCGAACCCGCCTCTTGGGAGACCGCCTCGGGCGCTGCCGCAGTGATCGCCCCGGTGACGAAGCCGGTAGGTGCGTCGGGGTCCGGCCCGCGCGCGGCGGTCAGGGCCGCACCCGCTGCCGCGTTGAGCTCGGGTCGAGGCGTGGTGACCATGGGGGCGCGCAGGTGCTCTGAAAGAACCTGGGGGATAAGTGGAACGCTCGATCCTCCACCCACCATTGCGACTGCCGCGAGACTTGCGGGCGGGATCCTGTTGCGCTGCAACATGTCGTCAAGGCTTGTAATCACGCCTGCCAGCGGTCGGCGGATCAGCTCCTCGAGTTCAGTTCGGGTGAGCCGAATCCGGCTACTTTGCCCGGGGAATTCGGCCATCAACTCGGTCGCCGACTCCATCGACAATCGCTCTTTGGCCTTGCGGCATTCATCGCGAAGGCGGCTCAGTGACCCGACGGCGGCCGTGGCCGCCGTCTCGACAGTGCCCGCGCCGGCGATGCCGTTCAGCACGTCGGCCAGAAGCAGCTGGTCGACCTGGTCGCCGGAAAACTCGCTATAGCGCAGCGTCCCGTCGAGCGGAGCGAATTCGGCTCCGGCGTCGGTGAGGCTCAGGCTCGTACCGTTCGCGCCGAAGTCGAGCAGCGCCACCACACCCTGCGTCGGCAAGCCGGGGCTGACCTGCAACGCGGCAAGAGCCGCGTATGCGTCCGAAACAATGCGCGCCGGAACGTTATTGGGCGCCAGGGACGGCGCCGACGCGACCTCGTCACGCAATGCGGCCACCGCCGCCGGCCCCCAATACGTCGGAACCGCGATCACGATCTCCGACGGCGGTGCGGCGCCGGACACGGTGTCGACCATTGCCGCCAGAGCCTCGACCATCAGGCGTGCGGCGTGATATTTCGAGCCGTCGGCGGCCACCAGCGGAATGGGGTCGCCGACGCGCTCGACGAACCCGCCCATCACCACGCCGTGGTCGGCTTGATCGGTGACGCCGACCACGGGTGCGCGGTCGGGGAACAGGGTCAGCACGGCGCGGCGTGTCACGGGGGCGTTCCCGACACGCGCGGCGACCAAATTGGTCATCCCGATCGACAACCCCACGGGGTCGCTCATACGCATACCTTGCATTGACGGCGGCCGACGGCGGTGCCCACGATAGCGGGTGAACCGCGGCGATCGCGTCCGACACCCCGCAGCGAAACCTTAAGCGCCGATGGGAGTTTCCTGAGGGTCGTTGCCACTGGTGCTGGCAAACATCATCATCCGTGACCGATGCGCAGCAGATCGGCCACGCTCGCCAGCTTGACCCGCGGCCGTCCATGCGGCTCACCGCTTGTGCGCTCGTGGACGTCGATGAGTTGCCAGTGCTCGTCGGTAACCAGGTGCGGCTGACGCGACAGCAACCACTCCGCCAGGCCCCTGGGGTGGTCGGGGCAGAAGTCGGCCAGCTCCGCGCCCGCCAGATCCGCAACCAACGTGTCGACGGTGTGTTGCGAGTCCTTCTTGTTGGTGCCGATCACCCCGGACGGGCCACGCTTGATCCAGCCGACCACATACTCGTTGCGGCGGCCCTCGATCCGCCCGTCGGTGTGCGGGATCGTGCCGGTCCGCTCGTCGAACGGCAGACCCGGCGTCGGCACGCCGCGGTAGCCGACCGCGCGCACGACCAGCTGGACGGGCAGCATCTCGCGGGCGCCGGTGTCCTTGGCGACGACGCGTCCGTTGTCGTCGGTTACCAGCTCGTTGCGGCCGAGCACGATCTGCTCCACCTTGCCCTCGCCGCGGATCTCGATCGGTGAGGTGCGGAACTTGAACACGATGCGCCGGTTGCCGGGGTGTCGCTCCCGGCCGGTGTAGCCCCGCAGCACCTTGAGGTTCTGTTTGGCGGTTTTGCCCGCGGCCTCGGCGTCCTCGTCCGAGATGTCGGCGAGGTCGGCGGGGTCGACGATCACATCGACATCCTCGAGGGCTTTGAGGTCGCCCAGCTCGCGCAGCTCCAGTGTCGTGAACGTCGCCTGGAGTGGCCCCCTCCGGCCGACGATGACCACCTCTTCGACGCCGCGCGGGTCGAGCAGCTCGAGCGCGTGGTCGGCGATGTCCGTCGTGCGCAGCTCATCGGGGTCGCTGACGAGGATGCGTGCGACGTCGAGCGCGACGTTGCCGTTGCCGACGACGACGGCGCGCCCCAAGGACAGGTCCGGCGACATCTTCTGGAAGTGCGGGTGTGCGTTGTACCAGCCGACCAGCTGCACGGCGGCAATGCTGCCGGGCAGATCCTCGCCCGGAATGTGCAGCGGTTTGTCGGTTTGCGCACCCACCGCGTAGATCACCGCGTCGTACTGCTCGGCAAGCTCGTGCGCCTGCACGTGCTCACCCACCGCTACGTTGCCGAAGAACCGGAACCGTGGATCGGACGCCGTCTTCTCGAACTGCGCGCTGATCGACTTGATCTTCGGGTGGTCGGGCGCCACCCCGGAACGCACCAGACCCCACGGCGTCGGCAGCATCTCCAGCATGTCGACGTGGACATCGGTCCCGCCGGGCGAGTCGGCCAGCTTCAACAGTGACGCCGCCGCGAAGTACCCGGATGGTCCCGAGCCGACGATCGCCACGTAGTAAGGGCGCATTTTCTGCCTTCCCCTCGGTTGTGCCTCGATGCTAAACGCGGCCGCTCGGCTCCGGCGATCGGAAGGCGCGTCGGGCAGCGGTAACGTTGGCAGGCGTGGATCCCGACCGCCAGGCCGACATCGCCGCTCTGGACTCCACGCTGACCAGCGTGGAGCGAGTGCTCGATGTCGACTCGTTGCGGGCCCGCATCGACAAGCTCGAACACGAGGCCGCCGACCCCAACCTGTGGAGCGACCAGGCGCGGGCGCAGCGGGTGACCAGTGAGCTGTCTCACACGCAGGGCGAGCTGCGCCGGGTCGAGGATCTGCGCCGCCGCCTCGACGACCTCCCGGTGCTGTACGAACTCGCGGCCGACGAAGGTGCGTCAGAGCTGGCCGAGGCCGACACCGAGCTCAAGCAGCTGCGCGAGGACATCGAAGCGATGGAAGTCCGCACGCTGCTATCCGGCGAGTACGACGAGCGCGAGGCGCTGGTGACGATCCGGTCCGGCGCGGGCGGGGTCGACGCGGCCGACTGGGCGGAGATGCTGATGCGGATGTACATCCGCTGGGCGGAGAAGCACAAGTATCCGGTGGAGGTGTTCGACACCTCCTTTGCCGAAGAGGCCGGCATCAAGAGCGCGACGTTCGCGGTGCACGCACCGTTTGCCTACGGCACGCTCTCGGTGGAGCAGGGCACGCATCGGCTGGTGCGCATCAGCCCGTTCGACAACCAGAGCCGGCGCCAGACGTCGTTCGCCGAAGTCGAGGTGCTGCCCGTGGTGGAGACCACCGACCACATCGACATCCCGGAAAGCGACATCCGCGTGGACGTGTACCGCTCCAGCGGTCCCGGCGGTCAGTCGGTCAACACGACCGACTCGGCGGTTCGACTCACGCACATCCCGACCGGTATCGTGGTGACCTGTCAGAACGAGAAGTCGCAATTGCAGAACAAGATTTCAGCGATGCGCGTGCTTCAGGCAAAGTTATTGGAACGCAAGCGTTTAGAAGAACGCGCCGAGCTGGATGCGTTGAAAGGCGACGGCGGCAGTTCGTGGGGAAACCAGATGCGCTCCTACGTCCTGCACCCGTACCAGATGGTCAAAGACCTGCGCACCGACTACGAGGTCGGCAATCCGGCTGCGGTGCTGGACGGAGACATCGACGGGTTCCTGGAGGCGGGAATCCGCTGGCGCAACAGACGAGATGACGAAGACGTATAGTCACCTGGCTTTGTCGATGGTCAGCTGGCACGATTTTTGGCGCGGCCAGATCGGTGAGTGGATCATCACGCGCGGGCTGCGAATCGTGTTGCTGCTCATCGGCTCGCTGCTGATCGCGCGGTTCATCAACTGGGCGGCGCAGAAGGTCACCCAGCGGCTGGACGCGGGCTTCCAGGAAAGTGACGCGCTGGTACGTCCGGAGGCCACCAAGCACCGGCAGGCCGTCGCGTCGGTGATCTCATGGGTGTCGATCGCGATCGTGTACGTGGTGGTGGCCGTCGAGATCACGAACATCCTTTCGATACCGGTCGGTTCGCTGGTCGCTCCCGCGGCGGTGCTGGGCGCCGCGCTCGGTTTCGGCGCACAACGTGTGGTCCAGGACCTTCTCAGCGGGTTCTTCATCATCACCGAAAAGCAGTACGGGTTCGGTGATCTTATCCAGCTGACCATCTCGGGCGTGGCCAACGACGCGCGCGGCACCGTCGAAGACGTGACGCTGCGGGTGACCAAGCTGCGGTCCAGCGACGGGGAGGTCTTCACGATTCCCAACGGCCAGATCGTGAAATCAGTCAACCTGTCCAAAGACTGGGCGCGCGCGGTCGTCGACATCCCGGTGCCGGTCACGGCCGACCTGAACCGGGTCAACGAGGTGCTGCACGAGGTGTGCCGCGGCGCGATGCAGGACCCGCAGCTGAAAGATCTGCTGCTCGACGAGCCGGCGCTGATGGGTGTCGAGAGCATCGAGTTGGAGAACCTCAACCTGCGCATGGTGGCCCGCACGCTGCCCGGCAAGCAGTTCGAGGTCGGGCGCCGCCTGCGGGTGCTGGTCGTTGCCGCGCTGAGCCGCGCGGGCATCGTGACCCCGACCGAGACGTCGCCGATGGTGGAAGCCATCGTGCATCCGGCCACGGCCAGCGGCGCGGAGGAGACGCAGGCGCCGGAAGGGGCCAAGAGCTCGTGAACAAGGAAGACCGAGGCTGGCCGGCCTATCTGTTCGGCGGACGGGTCCGCACGTCCACCGCCGCACTGATCCTTGCGTTCATCGTGGTCTGGTTTGTGTACGAGACCTACCAGCCGCCGGCGAAGCCACCGCCCGCGCCGGCCACCCAGGTTGTGCCGCCCGGCTTTGTGCCCGATCCCAACTACACGTGGGTGCCGCGGACGTCGGTACGGCAGTGGTCCACCACCACCACCGAGCCGACCACCACCACCGAAACCACCAGCCCGACCGAGTCGACGACACCGTCGTCGACGACCACGGGCACGCCCTCCCCCGGTGCTCCGACGACCACGACCACGCCGCTGCCCGGCGCGCCGCCGACGGCGACGACGCCGGTCCTGCCCGGGCCCGCACCGGCGCCTCCTCCGTCACGCTAGCCGGACCTGCCCGAAACCACGGCTACACTGGCGTGCCGTGATGATCACCCTCGACAAAGTAACCAAGCAGTACAAAAGGTCGGCCAGGCCCGCGTTGGACCACGTCAGCCTGAAAATCGACAAGGGTGAGTTCGTTTTCTTGATCGGGCCGTCCGGTTCGGGCAAGTCCACGTTCATGCGGCTGCTGCTGGCCGACGAGACCCCGACCGAGGGCGACGTGCGCGTCTCGAAGTTCCACGTCAACAAGCTGCCCGGGCGCCACATCCCGAGCCTGCGGCAGGTGATCGGCTGCGTGTTCCAGGACTTCCGGCTGTTGCAGCAGAAGACGGTCTACGAGAACGTCGCGTTCGCACTCGAGGTCATCGGCAAACGCTCCGAGGTGATCAACCGCGTGGTGCCAGATGTGCTCGAGATGGTCGGGCTGTCCGGCAAGGCCAACCGGCTCCCGCACGAGCTGTCCGGCGGGGAGCAGCAGCGGGTGGCGATGGCCAGGGCATTCGTGAACCGGCCGCTGGTGCTGCTGGCCGACGAGCCGACCGGAAACCTCGACCCCGACACCAGCATGGACATCGTGGACCTGCTCGAGCGGATCAACCGCACCGGCACGACGGTCGTGATGGCCACCCACGACCATCACATCGTCGACTCGATGCGCCAGCGGGTCCTGGAGCTCGACATGGGCAAGCTCGTGCGCGACGAGCAGCGTGGCGTGTACGGGATGGACCGCTAAGTGCGTTTCGGTTTCCTTGTCAACGAAGTCCTCACCGGTCTTCGTCGCAACGTCACCATGACGGTTGCGATGATCCTGACGACCGCGATCTCAATCGGGCTGTTCGGCGGCGGGCTGCTGGTGGTCCGGCTCGCCGACCATTCCCGCGCCATCTACCTCGACCGTGTGGAGTCGCAGGTCTTCCTGACCAACGACGTCTCGGCCAACGACCCGACGTGCGACGTCGACCCATGCAAGGCCCTGCGGTCCAAAATCGAGGCGCGCGACGACGTGAAGTCGGTGCGGTTCCTCAACCGCGACGACGCCTATAACGACGCGATCCGCAAGTTCCCGCAGTTCAAGGACGTCGCCAGCAGGGACTCCTTCCCGGCATCGTTCATCGTCAAGCTGGCGAATCCCGACCAGCACAAGGACTTCGACCAGGCGATGATCGGGCAACCCGGTGTTCTGAGCGTGCAGAACCAGAAAGACCTGATCGACCGGTTGTTCGCCGTACTCGACGGCCTCTCCAACGCCGCCTTCGCCGTGGCGTTGGTACAGGCGGTCGGGGCGATCCTGCTGATCGCCAACATGGTTCAAGTCGCCGCCTACACCCGTCGGACCGAAGTCGGCATCATGCGGTTGGTGGGCGCAAGTCGCTGGTATACGCAGCTGCCGTTTTTGCTGGAGGCGATGGTGGCCGCGCTGGCAGGCGTGATCATCGCGATCGTCGGCCTCATCGTGGTGCGGGCGTTGTTCCTGGAGAACGCGCTCAACCAGTTCTATCAAGCCAACTTGATAGCCAGGATCGACTACGCCGACATCCTCTACATCGCGCCGATCCTGGTGTTCGTCGGCGTCGTGATGGCAGGTGTCGCGGCATATGCGACATTGCGGCTCTATGTGCGGCGTTAGCCGTGGGCAAAAAGACCCAGGGCCCGGGAGCTAAGCGACAGATCGTCGCCTCGAATCGCCGGGCGCGCCACGAATATGCGATCCTCGACGTGTTCGAGGCCGGGATCGCGCTGACGGGTACCGAGGTGAAGAGCCTGCGGGAAGGCAAGGCGTCGCTGGCCGACTCGTTCGCGACCGTCGACGACGGCGAGGTGTGGCTGCGCAACGTGCACATCCCGGAGTATCACCACGGCACCTGGACCAACCACGCGCCGCGGCGCAACCGCAAGCTGCTGCTGCATCGCCGTGAGATCGACACCCTGATCGGCAAGATCCGCGATGGCAACCTGACGCTGGTGCCGTTGTCCTTGTATTTCTCCGAAGGCAAGGTCAAGGTCGAGTTGGCGCTCGCGCGAGGCAAACAGGCGCGCGACAAGCGGCAGGACCTGGCGCGCCGCGAGGCGCAGCGCGAGGTCACCAGGGCGCTGGGGCGCCGCGCCAAGGGCATGACCTGATCGGCGCGTTGGTAGGTCGGGATGGTGCTCGCGCCGGCGATGATCGCTGCGGGCCGACCGCGGCCTAGGATCGTCCCAGTGACCGCTGCGGGCTGACCGCGGCCTAGGATCGTCCCAGTGACCCGCCTCGAAAAGAACGACGTACTGGCCGGCTTGTTCGGCTGCTGGGACGATATCGACGCGTTGCTGTCCACCCTTTCCGACGACCAGTGGCCGGCCCCGACGCCGCTGCCCGGCTGGACCGTCCACGACGTGGTGGCACACATGATCGGCACGGAGTCGCTTCTGCAGGGGATTCCAACGCCGACCGCCGACTGCGACGTGTCGGAGCTACCACACGTGCACAACCAGGTCGGCGTGTTGAACGAGTGCTGGGTGCGGCATCTACGGCCCGAGTCGCCGGTCGGGATGCTGGACCGGTTCCGGGAGATCACCGGGGAGCGGCGCGGCGCGCTGTCGGAGATGACGGACGGCGACTGGAACGCACAGACCGCCACGCCGGCCGGTCCCGACACCTACGGCCGGTTCATGCGGGTGCGCACGTTCGACTGCTGGATGCACGAGCAGGACATCCGCGAGGCGGTTGGGGTGTGGGCCGCCGACGAGGTGCTGGCCGGTCCGGCGGCGACCCAGACCTTCGACGAGATCACCGCCGGCCTCGGCTACATCGTGGGCAAGCTCGGCGGCGCGCCGGATGGATCGCGCATCGCGTTCGAGCTGACCGGCCCGCTGCAGCGCACCCTGCGGGTGGCGGTGGATGGGCGCGCGCGGGTGGTGGACGGCTTCGACGGGGCATTGCCGACCGCGACGATCCAGGTGGACGGGGTTTTGTTCACGCGCCTGATCGGCGGGCGGACCGCCGCCGACGCGAACGTCAATGCTCTCGAATTGTCCGGCGACACCGATGTGGCCCGGCGGATCGCCGAGAACCTCAAGTTCGTGATGTGATCGCGCTTTGGCTCCGCCGAGATTGAACGCCGTGCCTCCGCGAGATTGAACTCAGCGACGGCTGACCGGCGTGTCGCGTCGCTGAGTTCGAAGTCGCGGCGCTCGGGATGGATATTCGCTGGCCAGTTGTTGGATAGGTCGTACAATGGAGGGTCCTGCCGGAGGTCGGCAGGGATGCGAGGGGCTGAACGGTTTCGACTTCGCGCATCGAACCAAGGGAAGCGTGCCGGTGCAGGCAAGAGACCACCGTAAGCGTCGTTGCGACCAATTAAGCGCCGATTCAAATCAGCGCGACTACGCTCTCGCTGCCTAAGCGACGGCTAGTCTGTCAGACCGGGAACGCCCTCGGCCCGGACCCTGGCATCAGCTAGAGGGATAAACCGGTGAGTCCGGTCGCGGGACTCATCGGGACACCAAACAGCGACTGGGATCGTCATCCCGGCGAGTTCGCGAGACCGGGAGATCCGAGTAGAGGCACAGCGAACTGCGCACGGAGAAGCCTTGAGGACATGCCGTAGGACCCGGGTTCGATTCCCGGCAGCTCCACCAGGAAGGGCCGCAGCAGGCGCGTGTCGAGGTCCCGCACCTGTCGGCGGCGGTTCCAGGCGCGGGCGTTGCTGCGCTACATCCGAAGTTGGCGGTGCCATTGCGGCGGCAATCCAAGTCGACCATGTGATACCGCAATAGTGAGCGCGCGGGCAACGAAACGACCGGTGCCACGACGTATCCCGGCCCTCCGTGGGTCGACGTCAGCGCACCGGGCGACGGCTCCGAGCGCGTTCAGGCCACGACGCCTTCCGGGCAGGATCGCGCCCGCCGTCAATCCACAGAGGAAGCCCAAAAGGAAGAACCCGCGTGCGCGTCGCCTGTTCCTCCGCACAACAGCTGATGCGATGAATCCACATGTCGTCGCAATGATGGCTACCGCGACGAGCAGAAAAATCAGATGTATCGATCCGAGCGACCCCATATCGCAACCTCCGGGCCGTTGTCTGCGTAGGCCGCTTGCCCGATCCAACCACCCTCTTCGCCGGACCAGCATTGCTGGCCAAAGTTTGTAACCAAAGCGAGCATGAAGCGTTGGCCGCCCGCTGCTATACCAGATCCGGCGTGCCGCCGAGCAGTTTGTCCACGGGGCCGATGACGTCGTTGCCGTCCGGGTGATCTGAACGGGCGACCGGTTTGTGTGGGTGGCGCTGTATCACCGTTGCGTCCAGGCGAGTGGTGTACGGGGCCGGTGGCGTGTCGTAGCCGGGTAGAGGACGGTCATCGCGTGATCCTTCGAACGACCGCCAAGTCAATCGAAGGAGAACAACGCGATGACCAATCCCCACCCTATCGATGTTGAGAAGCTGTTGGCCGACCAACTCGCCACCGCGA
>NZ_DATFYW010000070.1:0-5840 GCF_035314905.1 Mycobacterium sp. | reverse complement strand
AACGGCGTTGAGCGCACGCATTCCGGTGGCCAGGCAGCCGGCGGCAGCGGCATCGCGACCGGAGCCGTCAGTGAACCGAAAAGCCGTTTCTTGGAATATACTTGGAGTTCCCTCGATGTCGACCCGGTACACGTCGTCCTGCGTGCCCGACGGCCAGTCCGGGGCGGCGTCGTGCCCGATCCGGTTGACGTGCTCGAGCTGGATGCGCGTCTCTCCGCGACGGACGCCGTTGATCGTGAACCGAACGCCAGCAACGTGACCGGGCGGGATGACGCCCTTGGCGGTCTTGCGTTCGTTGGGGGTCACCCACTTCTCCCAGGTGGTCGTGATCTCGTCGAGCATGACGCCCGCCGCGTGCGCGATCATCGGGACGGTGGCGCCCCAGGCGAACACCAGCACGTCGCTGTTCTCGAGCAGGGGCCGGAATTCGGGCGGCCGGCCGATGCCCATCTCGTTCTCGTAGTCGCCCTCGTAGTTGGTGTAGTCCAGGAGTTCGGACGCGCGCACCCTGCGCACCTCGGCGCAGACGCCCATCAGCGTCATCGGGAACAGGTCGTTGGCGAACCCCGGATCGATGCCGGTGGTGAAGCACGACGACTCGCCGAGCTCGCAGGCCTCGGTGATCGGCACGATCCAGTTCGGCGGGTTGAGATGCATGGTCGGCCACACCCACGGCGTCATGGCCGTCGAGCAGACGTCGATGCCGGCCCGCAGGAACTCGGAGATCAGGCGAATGTTGTCGTCGGCGTGGGCCGCGGTCGGGCCGTAATGCACCAGTGCGTCGGGCTTCAGGTCGATCAGCGCGCCGACATCGTCGGTGGCGACGACACCGAGCGGGCGGCCGAGGCCGCAGATCTCGCCCACGTCGCGGCCGACCTTGTCCGGATTGCTGACGCCGACGCCGACGAGCTCGAACAGCGGGTGCCTGACCACCTCGGGGATCACCATCCTGCCGACGAAGCCGGTCCCCCACACGACGATCCGCTTAGCCTTCTCGCCAGCCACCTGCCACCCTTTCCCGGCCCCGGTCGGCCTTCACGATAGGCCTTCTGCGGTTAGGCTCGCGGATGGTTACTCCCCTCAACGAAGTGGGTGTCTGTGATGGGAATTGCGACGCGGGTGAACGGTGCGCCTCCCCCGAACGTGCCGCTCGCCGAAATAGACCTGAGCACATGGGAGTTCTGGGCGCTCGACGACGACTACCGCGACGGCGCCTTCGCCACCCTACGGCGCGAAGCGCCGATCTCGTTCTGGCCGGAAACCAAGCAGCAGGGATTCGAGATCGGGCCCGGCCACTGGGCGTTGAGCAAGTACGACGACGTGCACTACGCCAGCCGGCATCCCCACATCTTCAGCTCCGTGCCGAGCATCACGATCAACGACCAGGTGCCCGAACTCAACGAGTTCTTCGGCTCGATGATCGTGATGGACGATCCGCGGCACCTGCGGCTGCGCAACATTGTCAGCAGGGCGTTCACCCCGCGGGTGGTGGCACGCACCGAGGCGTCGGTGCGTGACCGCGCCCGCCGCCTCGTCGAATCCATGATCGCCAACCATCCCGACGGCACCGGCGACGTGGTCGCCGAGCTGGCCGGGCCGCTGCCGCTGCAGGTGATCTGCGACATGATGGGGATCCCCGAGGAGGATCACCAGACCGTCTTCCACTGGACGAACGTGATCCTCGGCTTCGGCGATCCCGACCTCGCGACCGAATTCGAGGAGTTCGCGAAGGTGTCGGTGGACTTCGGCGCGTACGCGACCGCGCTGGCCGAGGATCGGCGCGACAATCCCCGCGACGATCTGACCACGAGCCTGGTGCAGGCGGACGTCGACGGCGAGAAGCTGACCTCGGCCGAGATCGCGTCGTTTTTCATGCTGCTCGCGATCGCCGGCAACGAGACCACCCGCAACGCGATCAGCCACGGCGTGCTCGCGTTGACCCGATACCCCGACGAGCGCGAAAAATGGTGGTCCGACTTCGGCGGGGTCGCCCATTCGGCGGTGGAGGAGATCGTGCGGTGGGCCTCGCCGGTGATCTACATGCGGCGCCGGGTGACCGAGGACACCGAGCTGAGCGGGGTGAAGATGGCGGCCGGCGACAAGGTCACCATGTGGTACTGCTCGGCCAACCGGGACGAGTCCAAGTTCGCCGACCCGTGGACATTCGACGTGACGCGCGACCCCAACCCGCATGTCGGGTTCGGCGGCGGGGGCGCGCACTTCTGCCTCGGCGCCAACCTGGCCCGCCGGGAGATCGCGGTGGCCTTCGACGAGCTGCACCGGCGGATCCCCGACATCGCCGCAACCGAGGACCCCGCACGGCTGCTCTCGGCGTTCATCCACGGCATCAAGCACCTGCCGGTGGCCTGGACGAGCCCCTGACTACATGCCGGGGACGTTCATCCCCGGCTGCGGTCCCACCGGTGTCGCGGTCACCGTCGTGATGCCGTTGCCCCCGACGGTGGGCGGTCCGGGCTTGCCCGGCACCTGTTGCGAGCCCGGCGGCGGCTGCGCCGCCTTGGTGCAGTTGAGCATCAACGAGACGCGTGCGCTGGGCCACCCCGGCAGCAACTTCTGGCTCTCCACGATGCACTGGCTCTGAGGGACGTCGCTGCCGACGGACCCGCCGAACACCGCCTGGTACCCCTGCTGCTGCAGAAGCGCTACCGCCTGCCCGTACGTCTGGCCGGAGACGTCGACCGGACCCGTGCTGGCGGCCTGGCCCGCGGTGATCAGGGCCATCGAGCCCGCCGCAAGCGTTCCGGCAGCAAAGGCGACAAGCTTCTTCACGTGACCTCCGTCTCGGTTGCGTGCGCTGGGAACATATCGCAGAAGCAGGCTCGCTCGCATTTCTGGTATCGGCGCAGCAGCCGCGGTCGTTTCAGCGCGGGGTGACGTGAGGAGCGGTCCGGGGTGCGTGAGGACCTCGCGGTCGGAGCCGGACTGGACCATTTCCGGACTATTTATTCCACTTAGTGGTAGAATAGGACCGAGCAGGCGCATTTCGCAAGAGTCGGGGGCAGCTCATCGACCCGGGCGGCCACGAGAAGGGGAGGGACGAGATGACCGAGATGAGGACCGACCTGTTGTCGTGGCCGGGCAGCGCGGTTTACCGCGGCGCGACCACGCCGCACAACGCCACCGTGGTGCAGCAGCCGGCGGTGGTGGCCCATCCGACCCACTCTGAGGAGGTCGCTGACACCGTGCGCTGGGCGGCTGGCCGTAACCTCGGGGTCGCGGTGCAGGCCAGCGGCCACGGCGCGGGTGCGCCGATCGGATCCAATCGGGTGCTGCTGGACACGTCGGGCCTCAATACGGTGCACATCGACGCCGCAGCGCGCGTCGCCCACATCGGGGCGGGTGCGACCTGGTCGGCGGTCAACTCGGTGGCCCAACAGGACGGGTTGTTCGGGCTGGCCGGGTCCTCGCCCACGGTGGCGGTGTCCGGCTACACCTTCGGGGGCGGGGTGGGGTGGCTGACCCGCCCGCACGGGATGGCCAGCTCAGCGCTGCTGGCCGTGGACTACGTCGACGGCAGCGGCGACATCCGGCGGGCATCAGAGGACGCGTCCGACCCCGTTGACCGCGAGGCGCTGTGGGCGTTCCGGGGTGGCGGCGGAGTCGGAATCGCCACCGCGCTGACCGTCGAACTTGTTGCGCCGGAGGCACTGTGGGCTGGGTATCAGCTGTGGGACATCGCCGCGCTGCAGCCGGTCGTCGGCGCCTGGGCGAGTGCCATGGGGCTGATCGGCGACGCACTGGCGACCAGCATCAGCGTGCTGCACACCCCGCCGGGTGCGCCGTTGTTCCCCCCGCCGCTGCAGGGCGTGCCGATCGTGCACCTGGCGTTCGCCTCACCGGGGGGCGAGCGTGCCGCCAGCCCGCTGCTGGGCGCCCTGCGCGCGGCGCCACCGCCGGTGGTGGACAGCCGCTGGGCACCCGCCGACGCGGCCCGGCTTGCCGAGATTCACCTCGACCCGCCCAACCCGATCCCCGCGCTCGGCATCGGCCGCTGGCTCGGGCCCACCACGCCGGGGCTGGCAGGTGACGTACTGGGAAAGGCAGCCGCACCCGACTCAAAGGTCGCGATGATCGAGCTGCGAGACGTCAGCAACTCCGCGCCCGCACGCGACGGGGCGACGACCACCGTGCCCGGCCCGTTTCTGCTGCACGCCGTGGGTCTGGCCGCCGATCCCGAGTCACGCACGGCTACCGAGCAAGGACTCTCCGATGTGCTGGCGGCCGCGCAGTCCGCCGACGTCGGACGGGCCGCCGCCTCGTTCGCCGAAGGCCGGGCCACGGTCGCCGACGGGCTGGACAGCTCAGCGCTGCACCGGCTGGCCCGCGTCCGCGCGGCGGTCGACCCGGAGCGGCGCATCGCCCCGTCGCGCCTCTCGGCCGCGTCGGACGGTGTGTGAGACTGAGAATTGATGAGCGCTGAACCCACCCGGCCGCCCCGGCACCGCCGCGCGGTGCGACGCGACGCGCTGCTGAACCGAGAAAAGATCCTGACCGTAGCTGCCGAGCTGATGTCCCAGCGCGGGAGCAATGTGCCGCTTGCCGAGATCGCCGAGGCCGCCGGCGTGGGTGTCGGCACGTTCTACCGCGGCTACCCCGACCGCACCGCCCTTCTGCACGCCCTGGAACACCGCGCCTACCACATGCTCATCGAGATCCTCGGCCGCATCGAGGAATCCGGGCAGACCGGCCCCCACGCAGTCAAGACCTATCTGGACGAATGCCTGAAGCTGGGCCATCAGCTGGTCCTGCCGCTGCGCGGGGCGCCCCCGCTCACCGACGAGTCGGCGGTCGCGGCCCGCGGGCGGATCAACGCCGCATTGGAACGCTTCCTGGCCGACGGCCGGGCCGACGGCACCGTGCGCGCCGACGTCAACGCCACCGACATCATCATGTGCGGCGCGATGGTGACCCAGCCGCTGCCGCACGGCCCCGGCTGGGTGAGCATCGCCCAACGCCACATCTGGCTGTTCGTGCGCGGCATCCGCGCACCCGCCGACCAGCCGCTGCCCGGTCCCGCGGTGACTCAGCACGACATTGAAGAGATGTTCGCCGCCGACACCGCGTCCTGACCTGGCCGTGCGACGCCTGGCCCCGTCCGACCACCGGCCTATACTAAAACGGAATAATTCGTCCGAAACGAAGGAGGGGGTCATGACTGAACCTGCACGGTTGGAGGGAAAGCGCGCAATCGTCACCGGCGGCAGCCGTGGCATCGGGGCGGCGATCGCGCGGCGGCTGGCCGCCGACGGCGCGGCGGTCGCCGTCAACTACGTCGCCGACCAGTCCTCGGCCGACAAACTCGTCGCCGAGCTGACCGACAAGGGTCACCAGGTCGCCGCATTCCGCGCCGACGTCAGCGATCCCGCGCAAACCCACGACCTGGTGGGGCGAGTGGTGGAGGCGTTCGGCGGGCTGGACATCCTGGCCAGCAACGCCGGTGTCGAGCACTTCGGTGCACTGGAATCCATCACGCTGTCCGACTTCGACCGGGTCTTTCACATCAATGTCGCCGGGCAGCTGTTCGCCACCCAGGCCGCGGCGGCCGCGATGACGGGCGGCGGGCGGATCCTGCTCACCTCCTCGATCAGCGCCCGCATCGGCGTCTACCAACACACCCTGTATTCGGCCAGCAAGGCCGCCGTCTCCGCGATGGTGCTCAACCTGGCGCCCGAACTGGCCGAACGCGGCATCGCGATCAACGCGATCGCACCGGGTGGCACCGCCACCGACATGGCCGCCGAAGTCGGCGCCCTCTACACCCCGCCCGCACTGCGCGACGTCCCCGCCGATGCGGTCATCGCATCGATGAACGCCATCGG
>NZ_DATFYW010000069.1:0-30402 GCF_035314905.1 Mycobacterium sp. | reverse complement strand
ACCCGCGAAGACCACCACGGCGTGACGATGGTGACGGGCTGGGACGAGGCCGTTGCGGTCTACAACGACGCCGACACGTTCTCCTCCTGCATCGCGGTGACCGGTCCGTTCCCCGGCTTTCCGGTTCCGCTCGAGGGTGATGACGTCACGGAGCTGATCGAGAAGCACCGCGACGAGTTGCCGTTCAGCGACCAGCTGCCGACGCTCGACCCGCCCACGCACACCAACCACCGTTCGTTGCTGATGCGGTTGATCACCCCCAAGCGCCTCAAGGAGAACGAGGACGCGATGTGGCGGCTCGCCGATGAGGTCCTCGACACGTTCCTCCCACCCGGGGAGGGCGAGTTCATCAAGGGCTTCGCCGGACCGTTCACGCTGCTGGTCATCGCCGATCTGCTCGGCGTGCCGGATGAGGACCGAAACGAGTTCGTCGACAACATCCGCCACCACGCCGGCGGCGGCGTGGGCAGCACGGGTGAAGCGCTCGCGCACAGTCCGCTGGAGTTCCTCTACGGGCGATTCGCTTCCTACATCGAGGACCGCCGCCGCGCACCGCGAGACGACGTGCTGACGGGCCTGGCCTCCGCCGAGTTCCCGGACGGCTCCACACCCGACGTTGCCGCCGTCGCCCGCGTTGCCACCAACGTCTTTTCAGCCGGTCAGGAAACCACGGTGCGCCTGCTGGGGACCGCGCTCAAGGTGCTCGGCGAGCGCCCCGACATTCAGCAGCTGCTGCGTGAGGACCGCAGCCGCATCCCGAACTTCATCGAGGAGGCGTTGCGGATCGAGAGCCCGGTCAAGGGGGATTTCCGGCTGTCCCGGGTCCCGACCACCGTCGGCCGGACCGACCTCGCGGCGGGCACCACGCTGATGGTGTGCAACGGCGCCGCCAACCGCGACCCGCGCCGCTTCGAGGATCCCGACACGTTCGATCCGGCGCGCAAGAACGCCCGCCAGCACCTGGCCTTCGGCCGTGGCATCCACACCTGCCCCGGCGCACCGCTGGCCCGGGCGGAGGCGCGGGTGGGCATCGAGCGCCTCCTGGATCGGACGACCGACATCAAGATCTCCGAGAGCAAGCACGGCGCCGCGGGTAACCGTCGCTACCGGTACGTTCCGACGTACATCCTGCGCGGCCTTACCGAATTGCATCTGGAGTTCACACCCGCGCAGGACAAGAGCCGATGAAGGTGAGCGTCGACGACCAGCGTTGTCGGGGGCACGGCGTGTGTGTGACGCTCTGCCCCGAGGTGTTCACGCTGACCGACGACGGCTACGCGGTGGTGGAAGATCCCGACGTTCCGAAAGATTTGGAGGCCGCCGCCCGGGAGGCGATCGAGTCCTGCCCCGAGCAGGCGATCAGCGAGACCACACCGGCAACGGGAGACTGAATGCCGAAGGGATATGTCATCCTCACCGAGGCCATCAAGGATCCCGCGGGGATGGCCGCCTACGCGAAGGCCGCGGCAGCGGCGATGACGAAGGGCGTCACGGTCCTGTCGGTCGATCAGCAGCCCCGGGTGCTCGAAGGCGATTGGCACGGCGACCAAACCGTCGTGCTGGAGTTCGAGTCGGTGGACGCCGCCCGCGCCTGGTATGAGTCCGAGGAGTACCAGAAGGCCGCCAAGTTGCGTCAGGCCGCGGCCGACTGCAACGCGGTGATCGTTGCCGGGCTGCCGTAACCTCCGCGCGGCGCCGGGCTGCCGTAACCTCCGCGCGGCGCCGGATCAGCGTAATCTCCGCGCGGCGCCCGATCAGTAGGGGTCGAGCGGGCCGACCGGTGTGGTCGTGGTGGCGCGCACGAGCAACTCGGCGAGTTCGCGCGGGCGGCTCATGAACGGCGAGTGGGACGTGTCGATCGTCAGTTGCTCGACGCCGAGCCGGCGCGCCACGGTGTCGGCCAGCCAGCGAGGCATGGACCGGTCCTGCAGGCAGAGGATGAAGCTGCGTGGCAGGTCCGCGGCCCAGAATCGGGGAATCGACACCGGCGTGATCGTGGTGTCGCCGAACCGCTCCGGTCCGAGACGCTCGTAGGCCCAGCGCGCGGTCGCCTCGTCGCAATCGTGGTAGAAGTACTTCCACGCGCCTTCGAAGTCGGCGAACGTCATCGCGCCGTCGTCACTGAAGTGCAGGTACCCCAACATTTCTCCGACGTCCGCCTCGAACTCGCCGTCCTCGGCGTCACGCATCGCCATCGCCTCGGGATAACTGCGCCCCTCACGGGGCAGTGCCGCGGCCAGGTAGACGATGTGGCTCACGAGATCCGTTGCGGCATCGGCTGCAAGCGTCGCGTCGAAGCCGCCGCCCGAGTGACCCACCAGGACGTCGCCGGCGCGCACCACCGAGACGATCGCCTCCCGCCGGTTGGCCAGCGTCGACTCCTCGTCTACCCGGGCGCCGTGGCCGGGCAGGTCGACGGCAACGCCTTCGTGGCCGAGCCGTTCCAGTTCGGTAATTGTCCGGCTCCAGCACCATGCGGCGTGAAAGCCGCCGTGCACGAACACGAATCGCATTGTGTGAGACCCTCCGGGGTCAGTCCTCGACGATGGAGATGGCCTGCCGCGGGCATTGGCGGACCGCTTCGCGGATGTCGTGCTCGTTTTCCGGTGTCACTTCGTCGTCGAGAATGTTGAGGTAGTCCTGCTCGTCGAGCTGGAACACCTCGGGGATGATTCCCATGCAGACCCCGTTGCTCTCACACAGCCCGAAGTCGACTTGCACCTTCACCGCAACACCTTGACCGGGACGTTGGAGTAGCCGGCGACGTTCTGCATGTGGACGCGTTCCAGCCCGTCCCAGTTGACTTCGTAGCGCGGCATGAAGTCCAGCAGCTTCTCCAGTGCGATCGCGCTCTCCATCCGGGCCAGGGCCGCGCCGAGGCAGCTGTGAATTCCGTACCCGAGGCCGAGGTTCTGCGCCTCGCTGCGGTCGCGGTCGATGTCGAACTTTTCGGCATCGGTGAACGCCTCCGGATCGCGGTTCGCCGCGGCGCCGATCAGGAACACCGGCTTGCCCGCCGGGATCGTGCCATCGCGCAGGCGGGCCTCCCCGAGGGTGTAGCGAACGTTGTACTGGACGGGTCCTTCGTAGCGCAGCAGCTCTTCCACTGCGGCGGGAATCTTGCTGCGGTCCTCGAGCAGTTTCTGCCACTGGTCGGGATTCTTCGCGAAGACCACCGCCGCGGTCCCCACCAGCTTGGTCACCGTCTCCGCGCCGGCTCCACCGAGTAGCGTTGCGAAACCGGTGATCTCGATGTCGTCGAGCTTGCCCGTGTGGCCGTCCTCGCGCGGGATCTCCGCCGCGATCAGCCGGCTGATCATGTCGTCCTGCGGGTTCGCGCGCCGCTCCTGGATGAGGTTGTAGTAGAACATTGCGCTGTCGATGGTGGCCTTCATGCCGGCCTCGCCCATCTCGGTCTGCCCGGGTTCGCGGTGCAGGCTGGTGTCGATCCAGTGCCGGACCTGCTGGCGCCACTCCTCCGGGATCCCCGCCATCCGGGTGATGACCTCCACCGGGAACGGGCCGGAGAAGTCCTGGACGACATCGAACTGATCGGGATCGGCCGCGCTGAGATAGTGGTCGATGAGTTCGATGACCGTTTCCCGCTGCGACTGGATCGCGCGGGGAGTGAACGCCTTGTTGAGCAGGCCGCGCATGTGGCGGTGGTCGGGCGGATCCATGAAGATGATCGACTTCTGGGGGACCTCGCCGCTTCTCACCATGGCCAGATCGCATCCGCGGGCCGACGAATACGTCCCGAAATCCTTGAACGCCGCTGCCACGTCCTCGTGGCGGGTCAGCGCATAGAAATCTTCTTCCTCGTCGTAGTACACCGGCGCTTCCTCACGCATGCGCCGGTAGATCTCGAACGGGTTGTTGAAGAACTCTTCCGAGAACGGGTCGAAAACCAGCTTTGCCTTGGTCATTGCATCCTCCTCAGCTGCGCGGTGAAACCTCAGACGGCGGTCGAGACGTTGATGACGTCGTCGAGGACGCCCAGATCGGTGCCGAGTTCGGCAACGGTCCTTCTGACCACGGCGACGTCTTTGCCGATGAATTCGCCCACGGCGTGGGTGAACGTCGAAACCGATCCGGCGGCGGCGATGCTGCCGAGGGCGCGACTGGAGGCGCTGCCGTGCGGCAGTGCCTCCAGAAGTGTCGCCTCGGCGATCCCGAGCCGCGCTGCCAGACGGACGGCTTGGGCGGCGAGCCCGATCTGGGCGGCGAAAAGCGCGTTGTTGATCAGCTTGACGCGTTGTCCGGCGCCCGTCGGCCCGACGTGAAGTATCGGGTCGCCGTAGCACGCGAGAACCGGACGGGTTCGGGCCACGGCGTCGTCGGAGCCGCCGACGAACAACGTCACACGTCCCGCCGCCACGTCGTGCGGCCCCCCGCTGACCGGGGCGTCGATGACGTCGATCCGCGGCGCGGCGGCCGCGATCGTCTCGACGGTACGGGGACTCCCGGTGGTGTGAACCACCAGCGCGGATTGCCCGGGCATGCGGGCGAGCAGCTCACCCTGCATGCAGATCTCGTTGACTTGTTCGTCGGTGAAGACACACACAATGACGACATCGGCGACCTCGGCCACCTCGGCCAGGGTGGTGACGGGTTCTGCACCAAGCTCTTTGAGATCGGCGCGTCTGTCGGCCGACCGGCCCAGCGCGCGCACCCGGTGGCCCGCGCCGGCGAGCCGGGCGACCATGGGGCCTCCCATGCGCCCGGTTCCGACGAAGCCGACGCGCGTCACCGTGGGTGATCCATCAACTTCAGGGCGGCGTCGGCGGCGTCGAGCACCGCGCCCGGCGATGCGTGCGCTTTCTCGGCGAGGTCGGCCACCAGCCGGACGTCCTTCTGCAGCAATGCCCCGGCGACCTGGGTGAGGGTGTCCAGCCTGCCGCCGAGCGCTGCGATGCTGTTCAGAGCCGCGCTGGTCCCCGAGCCGCGCGTGATCACTTCGGTAAGGCTGGCGGTGGAGACCCCGAGCGCTTCGCCGAGCGCCAGCGCGGTCTTGGCCGTCGCCAGGTTGGCGGTGAAGAGCAGATTGTTCAGCAGCTTGGTCACCTGTCCGGATCCCAGACCGCCGAGGTGGACGATGGGGTTGGCGTAGGTCTCGAACACCGGTCGGCAGCGCTCCACCACGTCCGCATCGCCGCCGACCATCACCAGCAGCCGCCGTTCGGCCACCGCCGGGGCGCCGCCGCTGACCGGCGCGTCGATCACCGAGACACGCTTCGCCGCAGCGGTCTCGGCGAGCTTGCGACACGTATCGGGGTGGACCGTGCTGTGCACGGCGACCACGCCCCCTTCCGTCATCCCGGCGAGTACGCCGGTGTCGCCGCCGAGAACTTCCTCGACGTCGGCGTCGCCGACCACGCAGATGCACACCAGGTCGCTGGCCGCGCCCAGTTCGGCCGGTGACCCGGCGACCTTCGCGGCGGTGTCGGTGAAGGGCTCGAGCGACGCGGGGCGGCGCGCCCATAACGTGGTGTCAAAGCCGGCGTCGACGATCTGGCGCGCCATCGGCCCGCCCTGGCTGCCCAGCCCGATGAATCCGACGCGCATCAACAGGCCTCCGATTCGACGCAGGCGCCCTTGCGCGCGACGACACATTCCTCGGCGAACGACAGGACCTTCAGGTGGTATGCCGCGGCGCTGAGACCGACGCTGAGATTGTGTCCGGATTCGGCCTGCAAACCCACGACGACGCGGGGAGAGGCCGTGAACATGTCCGCAATGTCGGTCAGCGCCGCCGGACCCGATTCCCAGACGTTCTCGTGGTCACCGGCAATGAACTGCACCGGCGCCCTCACTTTCGCTGCAAGAGCCGGAAACTCCTGCCTCGCCCAGGTTTTCACGACAACGGACTCGTATGGGGCGCCACCCGAGGAGATCGCGGCACCGCCGACGAGCTCGGGGGGATACAGATGCGTCGGCTGCCACAGATGACTGCGCAACCCGCGGCGCATCTCGTCGTGGTCGGGCGCTGTCAGGATGGCTCGCGCGGCGGCGTTGTGTCGACGGCCGGTGCCCGCCATTGCGACGCCGAGCAGGTCGGCACCACGCGCGTCGGTCGCCATCCGCAGCGCCAGTTCGCAACCGAGCGAGTGCGCGAACAGGAACATGCCCGCACCGCGCGGAGCCCGGTCGAGCAGCCCCTCCACGGCGTGGTAGGCGAGGTCCACCCGCTGCCCGGGGCGTGCCATGGCGTCCGGGTATCCGGCGGAGCTGCCGTAGCCGGGTCGGTCGAGCGCGACGACGGTGAACCCCAGCGACGCGCCGATCCTCAAGAGCGACAGCCGTGGTCGGCCGGGGCAGTCGAAATACGCCGACGTCGTCCCGCCGCCGTGAAGGGCGACGACGAGCGCGCGGGGTTCCGCTGCTTCGGCGACCAATGCAGACATCGGGACGCCGTCGACATCGGCGACGCGGCGCACCACGGCATCGATCGCGCTCACGTGGCGGCCCGCAACATGATCACACCGCTCGGGGTCAGGCCGCCGCTGCTGACGACCCCGACGCGGGCATTCGCGACCTGGCGCTCGCCGGCCTCACCCCGGAGCTGGGTGACGGCCTCGTGCACCAGTCCCATGCCGTGCGTGCGGCCGTGCGACAGTTGACCGCCGTGGGTGTTCAGTGGCAGCACGCCGTCTCGGGCGATGTTCGTCCCGCCGTCGAGGAAGTCCTTGGCCTCCCCGATTCCGCAGAAGCCCAGTGCCTCGATCCACGACAGGCAGTTGATCGTGAACCCGTCGTAGAGCTCCGCGACGTCAACGTCGTCCGGCCGCAGGGATGTTCGTGTCCACAGGTGCGCCGCCTGCCCGAGGGCCTGCGGTTCGTGCGTCAGCGTGCTCTGGTCCCAGTCGAGCCGCTCGATGATCTGCGTCCCGACCGCCTCGACGAAAACGGGTGGCTTGGCCAGGTCGCGTGCGGCGTCCACGTGGGACACGATCACCGCCACGGCTCCGTCGCACGGCACGTCGCAGTCGTACAGACCGAATGGCGTGGTGATCATTCGCGCGTCGAGGTAGTCCTCCATCGTCAACGGTTTGCGATAGATGGCCGTCGGGTTGAGTTGGGCGTTGGCCCGCTGGTTCAGGGCGATCCAGCCGAGCGTTTCCCTGGTCGTCCCGTAGCGGTGGAAATGGCGCTGCGCGTTCTGCGCCAGCGTGTGCGCCGCCGAGACTGCGCCGAAGGGAAAAAACCAGCTGTCGGTGCGGGCCGGCGGCGCGATCTTGCCCTGCTTGACGAGCTCGGCGTACGTGGCTTCCCACAGCGTGCGGAAACACAGCACATGACGCGCGAGCCCGGTGGCGACCGCGAGCATCGCGGCGATCACCGATCCGCCGGGGCCGAATGTCTCGATGCCGCCGTTGTGCCATGTCGGCCGGATGCCGAGCGCGGATTCGAGCGCCGTGACGCCGCCCTCGCCGAACGGGCCGACATTACCGCCGCCCGGGTATGTGGACAGCCCGTCGATGTCGTCGATGGTCAGGCCGGCGTCGGCGATCGCCTCCTCACAGGCCTGCACCGTCAGCGACAGTGGTGGGACCATCAAGCGCCGGCCGATCTCCGACATGCCGATCCCGGTGAGCGCGACCTTGTCCTCGAACTTCTCCTCGGTGAGCATCGGGCGGACATGCTCGCCGAAGCGCTCCGGCGCGATCTCGTCCGTGGGCAGGGGAGCGGGTTGCTCGCCATCCTCGGCCGCCGGCCGGAACAGCGGCAACCAGACGTCCTCGAGCTTCTCGAAGACGACCTCCATCAGCTGGCCGATGTCCAGCTCATCAGGGTCGCACTCGACGATGTTGGTGGTCAGCCGGACGCGGGGATCCTCGACGATCGCCACCTGGGCCACCACGTAGGGCGGCTCCAGACCGGGCAGGCTGAACCGGTGGTTGACCGTGAACGAGCTCAGCGTTGCCTTCCCGGAGACCGCGCGCACCCCCATCTCGTGCGATCGGCAGTACCGGCACACCGGCTGAGGCGGGTGGATCAGGGCGCTGCAGCGGGTGCATTCCTGCACGCGCAGCACACCGTCGCCACCGGAGCGGAAGAAGAACTCGTTTTCGCTGGTGATCGACGGCAACGGCCGGCCCGGCGCGTCAGCCACATTGCGTCCTGCGGATGAGGGGAGTGATGGCAGCCTCCAGCGCGACATCGCATTGAGCGGTGATGAGAATCACGTTACCAGTTTCCGGTATCAGGAATCTACGTTGTCAGCGCGTGAAACCCCACTCGGCTTCGTTCTCCTCGGTTTTGAGTTCCGACACCGACCCGACGTCCGCACCGCCCGGCGGTTCTTCGGCGTGGACCGGTTCGTCGCCGGTCAGCTCGATGATCGCGTGCACCGGGCAATCCATCAGGGCCCGCATGACGGCGTCACGGTCCCGCTGGGGTACCGATCCGTTGCCGATCAGCGAGGCGTATCCCCAGTCGTCGAGCGAGAAATACTCCGGCGCACGCTTGGCGCAGGCGCCGAATCCGTCGCAGATGGTGCGATCGAGCTTGATCCTCACGCCAACGCCACCGCCTCCACCTCGTAGGGCCGCACCGCGCTGAACGCGCCGTCGCGGCACGCCTGGCAATCGCCTTCCAGATGCCGGGCCACCACCTGCGGAAACTGGACGAGCAGGCTGGCTGCCACGTTCGCTGCGCCGTCGAGGGTTGCGCATGCGCCGCGCCCGCGCAGCACCACCGACCAGCGCTCCAGCCGGGCGAGATCCTCGTCCGTCGCGACGCCGTCGCGCAGCGCCTCGGCGACGGCGGCCATCGCGGCGGTGCCGTTGAAACATGAGCCGCACTGCCCGGCGTTCTCCCGGCCGAAATACGTCAGCACCGAAGCCGCGACGGCGACCGGGCAGTCGTGGGTGAGCACGGAGATGGCACCGCAGCCCAGCGCGCAGCCCAGCCGGCGCAGTGTCTCGTGGTCGAGGGTGGCGTCGAGGACGTCGCGGTTGAGCAGACCCGCGAAATACCCGCCCATCAGCACCCCGCGGATCCCGTCGGCCGGCACGCCGTGCATCGCCAGCAGGTCCCGGAACGCCAGCCCGTGCGGGATCTCGTAGAGGCCCGGGGGCCTGCCGGCGCCGGTGACGGTCATCAGGAACGTGCCGGGCGACATCGGCGTCCCCTCGGAACGGAACGCCTGGGACCCGTGTCGATGCAGGTACGGCAGGTTGGCCAGCGTTTCGACGTTGCTGACCAGGGTCGGAAGCCCGCCGACCCCCTGCTGGTATGGGCGGGGCGGCTTGTCCGTCGGCTTGGCGGGTCCGCCGTTGATCGCACGCACCGCGGCGGTCTCCTCCCCGGCGACGTATCCGGGGTCGACGGTGTGCACGTCGATCCGGAGTCCGCCGAGGGCTTCGTGTACTTCCGCCAGCGCCGCGTCGATCGAGCGCGCCGCCTCGGCGTCCGAGACGTACACATACGCGTGATCGGTGTCCACGATCCGGGCGGCAAGGCGCAGCCCGTCGAGCACCAGATGGGGCCGGTGCCGTTGCAGCCACCGGTCTTTGATGGACGCCGGCTCGCCCTCCTCGCCGTTGGCGACGACGACCGTCTCGTGACCCCGGCGTCCGGCGTCGCGCACGGCGCGCAGCTTGACCGCGAGGGGAAACGCCGCGCCGCCGCGACCGAGCAATCCACTCGATTCGACGTCGCTGAGCAGGTCGTCCGGCTCGGCGAGGCGGCGATAGCCGCCGGCCCGCACGTACTTGTCGAAGTCCTCGACGTCCGGGGACTGGCGCAGCAGGCGCGGAGCACCGCCGGGCCAGGCGGCGACCGTGAGGTCCATTCTCGGCGCGGCCGTTGTGTCCATGACTGTCTATTCCTGCTTCTCGTTAGGCTTTCGCACATGAGAACTGCGGTCGTGCGGGTGGATGTCGACCCGGCCGGCGACCTCAGTCCGGCGCGGCTGGCCGACGGCATGGCGGCGCTTCGCGAACTGGCCGGCGATGCCGGCGTGGGCGTCGTCGACAACAATCTGGCGGCCATGCCGGTCGGGCGCAGGCAGGTTGAGTTGCTGATCGCCGGAAGCCACCCCGAACAGACCGGAATCAGCCTGTGCGCCAAGGCGTTCGGCACCGAACCCGCCGCCGGCGTGACGACCTACCTGAGCAGGGGGACCGACGACGACGCCTACGGCGTCCTGCAACGGTTCGGCCTGTCCGGCGACATCAGCCGTGAACCCGGCGGCCAGGGTTTTGACGTGGTGTACGTGACGCTGCGCAGGGCCGACCTGGAACGCATACCCGAGAGCCGCATCCACACGGCCCTCGAGGCATCGCTCAACTGCGAGGTCCGCATCCGGACCGCGTGACACCCAAGTCGCTGCACCCATGGATGTCAGCGGTCCAGGAACTCGAGGATCGGCGGTGCCGCCTGCACCCAGGTGTCGAACATGTTGAAGCGCTTCACCTTGCCCTGCGCGCGCTTCTCGGCCGCGCGCTCCCAGGCGTCCTCGGGCCACGGCGGATCGATCAGCTCGGAGCCCTTGATCAGGCAGTTCACCTCCAGCGAGGTTCGCTTGGGGTGGTCCCAGTCGTTTTCGCCACCACGGATGATCAGCGTGGGCACCTTGATGTTGTCGAACATCCCGTCGTCCACCCCGGGAATCGTCTGGCCCGGCTTGGACACGAAAGCGTTGAGCCAGCGCAGCATGACCTTGAGGAACTCGTCGGCGTCGAGATCGAGGATCCGCTGCTTGTTGGCGGGGCTGGCCTCGATGCGTTCCTGCCACTCGCGTACGGTCAGCAATCCGTCGATCCCGAGCCCGCGAACGGCGAGGATGCTGGGCACCACGTAGTAGGAGCCCAGGACGAACGTGCCGTACACCCCGCCGACGATGTTCCACACGGCCAGCTTGGTGACCAGTTCGGGGTAGAGCATCGTCGTCAGCATCGAATCCCGTGCGCCGCCGGAGCCTCCCGCGATGATGCACGGCCCGATGTCGAGCGCGTTGATCAGGCCGTGCAGCGTTTCGGCCCGCATGTGCGACTCGGATTGGCCGTAGAACTGGACGTCGGAGGCCCCGCAGTTCGGCCGGTCCCACAGCAGCACCCGGTAGCCGCCCTTGACGAGCGCCTGAGCCAGCGGCCGCAGCCCGGGGATGTCCTTGCCGAACCGGCCGCCGGGCGTGAGGACGATGAAATCGCCAGTGCTACCAAGGATTTCGTACACGACGTTGCCGCCGTTGATCTCAACGGAGCGCTCGCCGCGCCGGGCGGGCATCTCAGGCCTGCACCAGTACGTCGTCACCGACGACCCGCACCGGGTAGGTGCGGATGCTCCATTCCGGCTTCACCGCGGTGGTTCCGGTCGCGAGCTCGAAACCCCATTGATGCCAGGGGCAGAAGATGAACTCGAGATCGCGGACCATGGCCGCGTCACCCGGGACGCTTTCGTCGACGATGGTGCGGCCGCGGGGGCGGCCCGAACACAGCGGCCCGCCCTCGTGCGGGCAGTAGTTCGCGATCGCGTAGAACGTGCCGTTGACGTTGAAGACGCCGACGCCGTGTCGTCCGATCGGTACCAATTTGTGGGTACCGGGCGGGATTTCGTCCACGGTGGCGACGACATGCTCGCGCCCCTGCGCAAGCCGGGGCTGCGTGACTCGTTCGGGCACTCAGAACACCCGTACTTGGCCCTCGAGGGCCGGAACCGTGTCCGGCAGGTGGTAGGTGTCGATGCCGTTGCGGAACATCACCGCCTCGCGGGCGGCCTCGGGGAGGTGCTTGACCAGCCAGCGCGGGTCGTCGAACGTCCAGTGCGGGTAGTCCGAGGAGAACAGCAGGATCCTGTCGGCTTCCATCCACCGGAACGCGCGGGTCAGCTCGGTCTTGTCGTCGGGATAGTCGAGCGGCTGGGTGGTGAACTTGATGTGCTCTTTCACGTAGTCCGAGGGCTTGCGCCTGATCTCCACCCAGGGCTTGCGCGCCTCGTAGATGGCGTCCATCCGCCACATCAGCGGCAGGATCCAGCTGAAGGCGTGCTCGACGAACACGACCCGCAGGGTCGGGAACCGGTCGAACACCCCGTCGAAGATCAGGCTCATCACCTGGTTCGCGGCGAGCAGCGAGTAGGTCACCATGAAGTCGTGGTTGTAGCTGGGGAAACCCACCGGCGGGATCGGCAGGGTGTCGTACTGGCCGCGGGACAGATGGCAGCTCACGGTGATGTCGTGCTTGGTGGCCGCCGCCCACACCGGGTCGTACTTCGGGTCGCCCCACGACGGTCGCGGCTCGGCCTTGATCAGGATCTGCGCCATGTACGGGTGCCCGGCCCACTTCTCGATCTCGCGGGCAGCGCCCTCCGGGTCCTCGATCGCCGCGCAGATGGAGCCGCGCCAGCGCTGATGCCAGTTGTTGTGGCTGTCCAGCCAGTGGTGGGCCAGCCATTCGTTGGTCGCGGTGCAGAAGGCGGCGGTCGCCTCGGGAAGGCGCGCCTCCCCGTGGGTGGGTTCAAGGATCGCGAGGTCCGCGCCGGCCTCCATGATCAGCTGCCGGAACGCCATGTCGGGGTCGCTGCCGGGAAACTCGCCGTCGGGCGGGAAGGTGTCCGCCCGCATGGCGTAGGAATGCGCGTAATCCGGTGCGTCGTAGTAGATGGTGTCCCCGACCCGGCGGCTCAGGAAATACTTGCTGCGCCACGGCTCCGGGATGTACTCGACCAGCTGACCGCGCTTGGGTACGGGGTGCACATCCGAGTCGACGCACCGCACAGCGACGCGCTCGGCGGCCGGGACCCGCTCTTGGGTGTGTGTCACGGACATCGTCGTCTTCCCTTGGTTTCGCTGGTGCTTCTACTGTGCGGCCAACACGGCCGGAATGTCTATGCCGTAGAGCTCGGCGGCGTTGCGCCAGCACAGCTTGTCGCGCTGTTCCGCCGAGAACGCGGCGGGCACGGCGGGATCGCCGGCGTGCCAATGCGGGTAGCTGGAGCCGAACATCACCATGTCCTCTTTGTGGGTGAAGCCGAACCATTCCCCCGCGAACTCGGTGTCGCCGGGACCGTCGAGACTGCCGTGCACGAAGTACACGTGGCCCGGCAGATAATCGCTGGGTATCCGCGGCGCCCACGGCGTCTGCTCCAGGTGCGGCCTGCCGAAGCAGTCCATCCGCCAGATGAACGGCGTCAACAGGTCCGCCGCCCCGTCGGCCCAGACGAACTTCAGGTTCGGCGTCCGCTCGAAGACCCCCTCGGCGATCATGTTCATCAGGTGGTACAGGTAGTTCAGGGACATGAACCCGAGGTACTGCTCATAGGTCCGGGTCTTTCCGGACGGGGTCACCGGAAAGGCGATGCCCTCGCCCATCTCGATGTGCGCGGCCACCGGCAGGTTGGCGGCGGCGGCGGCTTCCCACAGCGGCCAGAACTGCGGCTTGCCGTACAGCTCGCGCGACTGCAGCGGAACGCCGATCTGCACCACGCGCGGGTGTCCGGCCCATTTGTCGATCTCGCGCAGCGCACCGGCGATGTCGTCGGGGTTGACCCGGATGGTGCCGCGAAACCGATCGCCGTACTCGGCCGATTCCAGCCACCGCGACACCATCATCTCGTTGTGCGCCGCGGCGATGGCGGTGCCCAGATGCCTGTCGGGCATGATGCCGCGGGTCATCGGGTGTAGGACCGCCACGTCGACGCCCCGCTCGTCGAACAGCTGCGCGGCCACGACATCGGGGTCCGAGCCGGGATAGCCGCGGTCCGGCCCGCGGGTTCCCTTCGCGTACTCGCCACCGGGCGCGCCGTACCAGTCCTTCTCGTAATCGGGAAAGCCGCGGCTCCTGAACGGCTCACGAAGGACGCCGCGCAGATCCTGATTGGACTTGAAGAAGATGTGCACGCTCGCGTCGACGAGCGGCGTGCGATGTCCGTCGTGGTGTTCGATCACGGACGCCGTCCTCCCCGGCCTCTAGCGCACCTAATGATTTTTGTCGCGCAGCCTTCTGACGCGTTCCCAGTGTAAAGCTTAGTTCTTCTGTTGCAAGAATACAGTTCTCCAACGTTTTCCGCGGGCTTCTCGCGATCCGGACCCGGTCGAATTGATTAACGCGGCGTCCCCGCTGGTGACGCCTCTGTCGAGGCGTGAGATCGTTACTTGCAACGGTGAGAATGGTATTCTCGGCGCATGCTCTTGGAGTTCGACGCTGATCAGCGCCTGTGGCAGGACACCGTGCGCGACGCCGTGGGCAAGCAATGTCCGTCGACGCTGGTTCGAAGCGTGGCCGAAGACGACGTCGACCCGGCACCGTTGTGGAAGGTCTACGTCGACCAGGGCTGGACGGAACTGGGCGAGCAGCAGGACGCGGTCGAGCTCGCGATCGTGGTGGAAGAACTCGGCCGGGCGACCGATCCGACGCCGTTCCTGGCGACGATGACACAATTCGCCCCGCTGGCGGGCGACCGCTTCGATCCCCGGCAGCCCGGCGCGGCCGTCTACGGCGGCGTGACGGCGCGCCGCGACGCCGAGGGTTGGGTCCTGGACGGCATCGCCCGTCGTGTTCTCGACGGCGATCGCGCCGACCGGCTGGCGGTGGTGACGGACGCCGCGGTGTTCGTTCTCGGTGCCGGCGAGGTGTCCGCGCGGCGAAGCGCGGTGTTCGATCCGGTGCTGCATGTCGCCGACGTGTCGTTCCCCGGTGTCCGGGTGCCCGATGACGCGCGGGTTTGCGTCGACCCCGAGCGTGCCCGTCACGTCGCGCTGACCGGCATGGCGATGACGATGGTCGGCGCCTGCCAGCGCATCCTCGACCTGGTCCTCGACCACGTCCGCAACCGCCACCAGTTCGGCGTCCCCATCGGGTCTTTTCAGGCGATCCAGCACAAGGCCGCCGACATGCACGTGGCGATCGAACGCGCCCGCGCCCTGTCGTACTTCGCGGCGCTGACGATCGCGACCGACGACCCGCGGCGGCGCGTCGCCGCCGCGATGGCCAAGGCGGCGGCGGGGGAGTGCCAGGCGGTGGTGTTCCGTCACGGTCTGCAGTCGTTCGGTGCGATGGGATTCACGTGGGAGAACGACCTTCAGTTCGCGCTCAAGCGCGCCAAAGCCGGCGAGCTGATGCTCGGCGGCGCCGCCGAGCACCGGGCGCTGATCGCAGAGGAGTACCGTGCAGCTGACTTTTGATGCGGACGTCGAGGAGTTCCGCGCCGAGTTCGTGGCCTTCCTCGAAGAGCACCTGCCCGGTGCCGCCGCCCAAGCCCTGGAACGGCCCCGGTCGGTTTCCCACATGCCGCAGTGGGCGCGCCGCTGGCAGCGGTTGCTGTTCGACAACGGCTGGCTGCTGCCCACCCAGCCACCGGAATTCGGCGGGCGCAACGCCACGGTGCTGCAGCAGTACGTCTACCTCGAGGAGCTGTGCCGGCGGCGGATCTATCACAGCTTCAACCCGCAGGGCGTGAACATCGTCGCGGCGTCGCTGCTTTCGTTCGGCAGCGACGAGCAGAAGCGGCGCTGGGCGGTGCCGATCCTGCGCGCCGAGATCACCGCGTCGCTCGGCATGAGCGAGCCCAGTGCCGGCTCTGATCTCGCGTCGCTGCGCACCAGGGCGGTCCGCGACGGCGACCATTTCGTGGTCAACGGCCAGAAGGTGTGGACGTCGGGCGCCCACGACGCCGACGTGTTGCTGACCTTCGTGCGCACCGATCCCGACGCCCCGAAACACAAGGGCATCAGCGCGTTGCTGATTCCCACCGCCACGCCGGGAGTCGTGCGTCGGCCGTTCCCGTCCATCTGCGGCCGCGACGACCTCGACTTCAACGAGGTGTTCTTCACCGACGCGCGCGTGCCTGCCGAAAACCTGGTCGGCCCGCTCAACCAGGGCTGGCGGGTCGCCAACGGATCCCTCGGGCACGAACGCACGATGATGTGGCTCGGCTTCGCCGATCGGCTGGACAACGTGATCGCCGATTTCCGGCCCACCGGCGCGCTGCAACGCGACCACTACGCCACCACGATCATGGACTACCAGGCCCTGCGCCTGCTCGGCTCGGCGGCCCTGGCCCGCGCGGCGCGCGGCGAAGAGGACGTGCCCGCGCTGTCGGTGCTCAAGCTGCTCGGTTCGGAAGCGGAACTGCGCGCCACGGAGCACGCGCTGTCGGCCGTGCCTGACGGTCTCGCCCACCCCGCGATGACCGGCCCCTACGCGCCGATGAACCTCGATCACTACTTCGCGAGCTGGTTCGAGCGCTTCGCACGCAGCTTCTCCGGCACGATCGCCGGCGGCACGTCCGAGATCCAGCGCAACATCATCGCCCAGCAGGTGCTCGGGCTCCCCCGGCGCTAGCTCGCGAGCGTGAAACCTCTGCGAAACACCGCGCAGAATTTCGCAGTGGCTTCACGCTCGCGACTGGCTAGTCGATGACCGCCGCCTCCTTGCGTTCGGTGATCGGCCTGGCGAGCTCCTGCTCGTCGCAGATGCGCTGGAGCTTCTCGAGGGTTTCCGCCAGCCCGGCGCCGACCCGCGCGCCCGGCGTGAAGGTCGCGGGCAGATGCCGCATGCCCTGGATCACGCCGATCGTGTCGTAATGCACGGTGCCTTCGGGTTCGCAGCGATAGTCGGGCATCCTGTCGAGCACGGCGGTCAGCATCGACTTGAACACGGTGCGCGCCACATTGGACCCGATGCAGCGATGCGCGCCGATCCCGAAGCTGAAGTGCCGGTTGCCCTTGCGGTCCAGCACGACCTGGTTCGGGTCCGTGAATACCGACGGGTCACGGTTGGCCATCGCCCACGAGATCCACAGGCGCTCGCCCTCTTTGAAGTGCGTGCCCTCGACCTCCACGTCGCCGGAGAACGTGCGCCCGTCCCCGGGCGCCGGCGTGAAGTAGCGCAAGAACTCCTCGGTTGCCGGATCCAGCAACATGTCCCGGTTCACCGAAAGCACCTCGCGCTGGTCCGGATGCTCCGAGAGCCACTCCAGCGCGTGGGCGGTCAGCGCGGTGGTGGTGTCGAAACCGCCGCCGATGATCAGCCCGAGGTTGCCCAGGATCTCGAGGTCGGGGGCGGGTTCTCCGTCGATCCGCATTCCGATGAGCGCGTTGACCAGGCCGGGCCGCGGGTGCTCGCGGATCTCGATCATGTTGGTGAGCAGGTCGAGGCCCATCTGCCGGTGCATCGCCAGCACGCGCTCGATGTCGGGGGAGTCCTCCGGGGTGTACACCGCGGCATGGGTGGGCTCGCTGTAGACCGCCCACTTCGCCAGCGGGATACCCAGCATCGCGAGCGTGAGCACAGCGGGAACGATGTTGGCCAGATCGTCGACGAAGTCGATGCGCCCGTCCTCGATCTTCTCGTCCAGACAGGCGCGCGTCACGTCGTCGATGAACGGCTCCCAGCGCTTGACCGCGGCGGGCGACAGATACGGGTTGAGCACGTTGCGGTAGGTGCGGTGCTCGGGCTCGTCCATTTCCAGGATCCCGCCGCGCACGCCGTTCACCCGCTTCGCGTAGGGAATCGAGATGCCCTTGTAGCCCCGCCGTTGGCCGTTGATGTCGTGATCGTTGGAGACCTGCGGGCAGCGGGCGAGTTCGAAGACCTCGCGGCTGCCGGCCGCGACCCAATGACCGTCGTAGGTCTCACTCCAGGCCACCGGGCACTTCGTGTGCATCTCCTCGGTGATCTTCTCGAACTGCAGCCGGTACTCCGGCGTGTGCCGATCGAAGTGATAGCGGTGCTCTTCGTGATCGCTGCCGGTCAAGGCGTTGTCTCCTCGATGAAGATGGCCTGCTCCGGGCACGAGTGGGCGGCTTCTCGCACCAGGTCTTCCTGGTCGGCTGAAACGATCTCGGAGACCGCCGACGAATGGCCGTCGACGTCGTCGAGCGCAAAGGAATCTGGGGCGATCATCGAGCACAGCGTGTGTCCCTGGCAGCGCTGTGCGTCCACCCAAACCTTCACTGTTCCCTCACCTCAGATGTGGTAGTCGTACCACTTGAGATAGCCGCCGGCGTCGACCCGCAATTGCATGCCGGTGACGTATCTGGCTTCGTCGGAGGCCAGCCACAGCACCGCGTTGCTGATGTCTTCGGGCTCGATGTAGGGAATCCGCATCGCCTGCTGCACCCCGAAGACCGGCTCGGCGTCCTGGCGCGTCGGGTGCTCCAGGTCGGGGCGGAACGATCGGTACATCGGCTCGCTCTGCAGCATGTCGGTGTTGCAGTTCGTCGGGTGAATGACGTTGGCGCGGATGCCCCGCACGGCCAGTTGGGTCGCCAGGTCCCACACGTACTGCGATAGCAGTCGTTTCGATGTCATGTACGCCATGCCGCCCGGGTCGTTGCCGGGATTGTCCTTGGTGGGGACGTTCATCAGCGCCGCGGTGGAACCGGTCGCGATGATCGAGGCGCCCTCGCCCAGATGCGGCAACGCGACCTGGATCGCGTTGATCGTGCCCATCAGGTTGGTGTTGATCACGTCGCACCACGCCTGCAGCGGCGGCTCGCCCGTCATGCCGGCGATGCCGGCCTGTGCGACGACGATGTCGAGCTTGCCGAACTCGGCGACGCCGTTCTCCAGGGCGGTGCGCAACTGAGCTGCCTCGCGCACGTCGGCCTGCGCGGTCAGCACGCCTTGGCCGGTCTTTTCGATCAGCCGCGCGGTCTCGTCGAGGTCCTCCGGCCGCGCCAGGGGATATCCGATCGTGTCGATGTCGTGGCACAGGTCGACGGCGATGATGTGGGCGCCTTCCTCGGCCAGCCGAACCGCATGGCTGCGTCCCTGCCCACGCGCGGCGCCCGTGATGAATGCGACTTTGCCTTCAACGCGTCCCACAGGATGTCCTTCCTCTTTCTTGACCGGTTTCTTGACCGGTTCTTGACCGGTTTTGTGACCTGGTTAGGTGTTTCGTCCGCCGTTGACGCCCAGGATCTGGCCGGTGATGTATCCGGCCTCGTCGGAAACGAGGAAGGCGCACGCGGCGGCGATGTCCTCGGGCCTGCCCATGCGGCGCACCGGGGTCGCTTCGATGTTCTTCTGGACGTCCCCGAGATACCCGCGTGCTTCGGCGTTGCGCAGCATCGGGGTGTCGATGAAGCCGGGGGGTACCGCGTTGACCGTGACGCCGCTCGGCCCGTACTCGAGCGCCAGCGTCTTGGTGAGCCCGTTGACGGCCGACTTCGCCGCCACGTAATGCGCCATGTAGGGCGTTCCCGAATGCGTGCTGGACGAGGAGATGTTGACGATGCGGCCCCAGCCGGCCTCGATCATGTCGGGCAGCACCGCCTGAATGCAGTGGAAGACCCCGTTGAGGTTGACGTCGATGACCCGCTGCCAGTCGGCGAACGTGATGTCGAGGAACCGCTTGAACCCGTCGAGCCCGGCGGCGTTGACGAGCACCGTCACCGGCCCGAGCTGTGCCCGGATCGCGCCCAGGGCCGCGTCCACCTGGGCGCGGTCGGTCACGTCGGCGGCGTGGGCGAGTTCGTCGTCTTCGGGGGGCTTCAAGTCGATCGTCGCGACGTGGTATCCGTCGGCCCGCAGCCGCTCGGCGACCGCCCGGCCGATTCCGGACCCGCCCCCGGTGACGACGGCGTTCTTCACGACACGATCCCATCCACTGGAAAGAATCTCCCTTCCGATTTTGAGAACCCTACTCTCGGCGTCGAGTTCCGCGCAACCGGCTGACGAGACACTGTCCAACACTTTGTCTCGCACGTCAGGCATTGTTTCGGCCGGTGCCTTGGATTTGCTTAACCTTGTTGAGTTCTCGGAACGCGAATGTAAGATTCGCCGCAGATGAGAATCAAGTTATCCAATTCTCCGAGGAGGCTGGATGCCGCCCCAAGACACGGCGACGACCATCACGGGCCATCCCAACCCGAAGGATCCGACCGCCGCGTCTGATCAAGCGCCTGATCGTCGGCTGCTGATCGACGGCCGCCTCGTCGCCACCGGCAAGACTTTCCCGTCCCTCAACCCGGCCACCGGGGCCGTGGTGGGCCACGCTCCCGAGGCCGGGGTCGCCGAAGCGCAAGCGGCCGTCGCCGCCGCCCGCCGCGCCTTCGACACCACGGACTGGCCGACCGACACCGATCTGCGGGTGCGTTGCCTCGAACAGTTGCACCGCGCGCTCGTCGACCACCGCGAGGAACTGGCCGACCTCACCATCGCCGAGGTGGGTGCCACTCGCGCCCTCACCCATGGCGCTCAGCTCGACCAGCCGATCGAGATCGTCCGCTATTACGCCGAGCTGCTGAAGACCTATCCGCTCACCGAAGACCTCGGCAACATCTCCAGCCGCGGTATGCAGCATCACCGCTGGGTCGAGAAAGAGGCCGCGGGTGTGGTGGCGGCGATCATCGCCTACAACTACCCCAACCAGCTCGCGCTGGCGAAGCTGGGTCCCGCGCTGGCCGCCGGGTGCACCGTCGTTCTCAAGGGCGCGCCCGACACGCCGCTCGTCACCCTCGCCCTGGGGGAGCTGATCGCCGACCACACCGACATCCCGGCCGGCGTGGTCAACGTGCTGAGCTCGTCCGACCCCGCGGTCGGCGCCGCGCTCACCACGAGTCCGGATGTGGACGTGGTGACGTTCACCGGATCGACGGCGACCGGTCGCCGGATCATGGCCGCGGCCAGCGAGACCCTCAAGCGCGTGTTCCTCGAGCTCGGCGGCAAGTCCGCGGTGATCATCCTCGACGAAGCCGACTTCGCCAACGCCGCGTTGTTCTCCGCGTTCAGCATGGTGACCCACGCCGGGCAGGGCTGCGCGCTCACCTCCCGGCTCCTCGTGCCCAGGAAGCACCACGACGAGATCGTCGAACTGGTCAAGAACAACTTCGCCCTGGTGCGCTACGGCGACCCGGCCGACCCCAAGACCTACATGGGACCGCTCATCAGCGACAAGCAGCGCGACAAGGTCGACGGGATGGTGCAGCGGGCCGTCGCCGCGGGCGCGACCCTGGTCACCGGCGGCGAGAAGGTCGATCCCGGCTACTTCTACACGCCCACGCTGCTCGCCGGTGTCGATCCCGACAGCGAGATCGCCCAGGAGGAGGTCTTCGGACCGGTTCTCGTCGTCATCGACTACGACGACGACGATGACGCGGTGCGCATCGCCAACAACTCGATCTACGGCCTGTCCGGCGCCGTGTTCGGCAGCCAGGACCGGGCGATCGGGGTGGCCCGCAGGATCCGCACCGGAACCTTCTCCATCAACGGCGGCAACTACTTCAGCCCCGACAGCCCGTTCGGCGGCTACAAACAGTCCGGCATCGGCAGGGAGATGGGAACCGCCGGACTCGAGGAGTTCCTGGAAACCAAGACCTTCGCAACCGTGGTCGATGAGCCGCTTGCGCGAAGAGCAGAAGGCCACGATGAGCCGCTTGCGCGACGAGAAGGCCACGGATGAAGCCGCTGGAGGGCATCCGGGTCCTCGAGGTCGCGATGTACGGGTTCGTCCCGTCCGGCGGCGCCGTGCTCGCCGAATGGGGCGCGGACGTGATCAAGGTGGAACACGCGGTCACCGGCGATCCGCAGCGCGGGCTTCGGCAGACCGGCATGCTGCGCGTGGAAGGCGACCCCAATCCGAACATCGAGCACGCCAACCGCGGCAAGCGCAGCATCGGCCTGGACAT
This sequence comes from Mycobacterium sp., assembly GCF_035314905.1. Taxonomy (GTDB): domain Bacteria; phylum Actinomycetota; class Actinomycetes; order Mycobacteriales; family Mycobacteriaceae; genus Mycobacterium. Next base: position 8,825 of record NZ_DATFYW010000069.1, on the reverse strand, counting down.
GTCGGTGCCGGAGGGCCGCGAGGTGCTCTACGAGTTGGCGCGCAGATCGGATGTGTTCCTGACCAGCTTCCTGCCGGGACACCGGCAGAAGTTCGGCATCGACGTCGCCGACATCCGGGCCGTCAACCCGAAGATCATCTACGCCCGCGGCAGCGCGCTCGGTCCCCGCGGCACGGAGGCGGAAAAAGGCGGCTACGACATGACCGCCTTCTGGTGCCGGGCCGGAACCGCCGCGACGATCACCCCGCCGGGCACGGAGGGGATGATCGGGCCGCCGGGGCCGGCATACGGTGACACGATCTCGGGCACCAACCTCGCCGGCGGCATCGCGGCGGCGCTGCTCAAGCGCGAGCGCACCGGCGAGCCGTCGATCGTGGACGTTTCCCTGCTGGGCAGCGGCCTGTGGGCGATGGGGCACACCGTTGCGCTGACCAAGCACCTCGGCCGGCTGCTTGAAGCCCCCGCACCCGGTGTGCACGGTTCACCCATCAACCCACTGGTGGGCCTGTACGCGACCTCCGACGGCCGCTACATCTCGTTCGTGATGATGCAGCCCACCAAGTTCTGGGCTGACGTGTGCCGCCACATGGACCTCGCCGAGCTCGCCGACGATCCCCGCTTCGCGAGCATCGAGCAGATCGCCGCGAACACCGCCGAAGCGGTGGAGATTCTCAGCAAGGCGATGGCCGCGCGGACCCTCGCCGAGTGGAGCGAGCGGTTCGCGACGCTCGCCGGTCCGTGGGCACCGGTCCAGGACACCCTGCAGGCCGCGGCGGACTCCCAGGTCCGGGCGAACGAATATCTGGTTCAGGCAGGCGAGCTGGAACTGGTCGCCAATCCGGTGCAGTTCGACGTCGCCGCACCCCGGACGGGACCGGCCCCGGGATTCGCCGAGCAGACCGACGAGATATTGACCGAACTGGGCCTGGACTGGGACCGCATCATCGAGCTCAAAACGGCCGGCGCCGTCACCTAGGTCGCTGGAGTCGCCGATGCCGTACGTGGTCGCTGTTGGAACCTACCTGCCGTGCTGGGGCACCGCGCATCACCGGGTCGCCGGCGACGACGAGGACGCGATCACCCTGGCCGTCGAGGCGGGCCGCGCCGCCCTCGCCGGCAGCGCCGCGGTGGAGCGGGTCGTCCTGGTCAGCCGCGATCTGCCGCTGCTGCAAAGCAGCAATGCCGCGGTGCTGCTGGCCGGTCTGAGCCTGGATCCCGAGCTCGAAGTCGACGAACGCCTCGGCGGTGCGCCCGCGGCCGTGGACGCGCTCAGCTCGGCGCGGCCACGCACCTTGATCATCGGCGTCGACCTCGACCCGGCGGGAGCGGCGGCGGTTTTGACCGCGGACCGGGGGTTGTGGGTGCGCACCGCGGCACGGGTCAGCCGGAGCCTGCCGGTTCGCACGCGCAACGCCGTAGGCGTGGTACATGACTACGGCGATCCGCGGCTGCTCCACGAACGGGGCCTCGTTGCCTCCCTGTCGGCGGCCTGGCTCGACACGCCCGCCGCGCTTGCGGGAGTGGATCACAGCGCGGCCGCCGAGTTGTGTACCGGTGATCCGCCCGCGCTGCCGACGGCCGGAGCAAGCTCCGGTTTATTCGCCTTGGCCGCCATGGCAGAGACCGCGACGACCGGACCGCTGGTGGCGGTCGAGCAGGCCAGCCTTTCCGGGCTCACGGTGGTCAGCGGCAGCGCGCGCGTGCACCGGCACGAGCCCGCCGCACGGGCGGTGCCCGACGGCACGTTCGTGCCGGGCGCCGACATCCCGATCTCGCTGGCCGCATACGAGCGCGCGTTCGAGGCCAAGGTTCGCTGGGAGGCCGGCAGGTTCCCCGGCAGCGACGAGCTGGACTTCCCGCCCCGGTACCGGGTCGCCGCCGACGGAAGACTGAGCACTCGCTATGAACTGGAACCGCTTCCCCGCACGGGCACCGTCTACACCGAGGTGACCGTTCACATTCCGGTTCCGGGGCTGAAGACTCCCTATTCCCTGGTGATCGTCGAACTCGACGGCGTGGGTGTTCGGGCGCTGGCGAAAGTGACCGGCGCCGAGGCCGGGACGGTGCGCATCGGCGACCGCGGTCGCCTGGCGCTGCGCCGCGTCGCTGTGAGATCCGGCGTTCCCGATTACGGTTTCGCGTTTGCACCCGAAAGGGACGCAGCGTGAGCCATAATCGCGTGACCCACGAAGACGGCGTGAGATCCAATCCGGCCCCCGCGGTAGCCGACGTCCTCGCCAGCAAAGCGCGAAAGGGGCCGGCATGAAAAACGTTGCCATTGTCGGCGCCGGCATGACGCCCTTCGCGGAGCACTTCGCCCTCGGCATCAAAGACCTGCTGCCGATGGCCTTCGCCGAATGCGCGGCCAGCGTTGACAAGGGGCTGGCCAAGACCGAGCTCCAGGCGGCCTGGTTCGGCTCGATGGGCACCACGGACGGATTCCCGTCGGGGATCCTCGCCGACACGCTCGGATTGCCCGAGTTGCCGGTCACCCGCGTCGAGAACTCCTGCGCGACCGGTAACGACGCGGTGCGCAACGCGCTGTTCGGCGTCGCGTCCGGCGCATGCGACGTCGCGCTCGTGATGGGCGCCGACAAACTCCGCGAGACCTCCACCAAAGACATGTTGTGGGAGTGGGAAGCCATGACCCGCGACATGGCCTGGGACTATCCGCTCGGTTTGGTGGCTCCCGCCGGCTTCGCCCTGCACGTCGCGCGTTACCTGCACGAGTCGCCGGCCACCAGGGAGCACATGGCGATGGTGGCGGTGAAGAACCACCACCATGGGGTCAACAATCCCAAGGCGCGACTGCGTTACGAGATCACCGTCGAGCAGGCCCTGGCCGCGCCGATCGTGGTCACGCCGTTCTCCGTCTACGACTGCGCGCCGCAAAGCGACGGTGCGGCAGCGCTTTTGCTCGCGGCCGAAGACGTTGTCGACCGCTTCACCGACCGCCCGGTGTGGATCCGCGGTGTCGGGCTCGGGCTGGATTCTGTGATGCATCAGCACAAGTCCGACATGACGACGTTCCCTGCCACCGTCCGCGCCGCCAAGCAGGCGTTCGCGATGGCCGGGTTGACGCCCTCGGACGTCGACGTCGCCGAAGTCCACGACTTCTTCACCGGAATCGAGTTGATGAGCTACGAGGACCTCGGTTTCGCCGAGCGATTCGGTGCCTACAAACTCGCCGAGGCGGAAGTCACCAGCATCGGCGGTTCGTTGCCGGTGAACCCCAGCGGGGGCCTGAAGTCGAAGGGTCATCCGCCGGGCGCGACGGGAGTGGCGCAGTGCGTGGAGCTTTTCGGCCAGCTGCGCGGCGATGCGGTCAACCAGGTCGACGGCGCACGAATTGCGCTGGCCCACAACATCGGCGGCCCGACCGCGGTGTCGGCCGTCACGATATTGGAAGGACCCGCAGCCGATGGCAGGTAAAGGGCCGGAGCGCTGGTCGCCGGGTATCTCGCTGGGGCGCGATTTCTCGGGGCCGATGCAGGCGGTGGGGGGCTTGTTCGCGATGTCGGCGGACGCGATCAAGTTCGTGTTTCGCCGCCCGTTTCAGTGGCGGGAGTTCCTCGAGCAGGCTTGGTTTGTGGCCCGGGTGTCGCTGGCACCCACACTGCTGGTGGCGATTCCGTTCACCGTGCTGGTGAGTTTCACGCTCAACATCTTGCTTCGTGAACTCGGGGCCGCCGACTTGAGCGGCGCCGGTGCGGCTTTCGGCGCGGTGACCCAGGTCGGGCCGCTGGTGACGGTGTTGATCGTGGCCGGCGCCGGCGCCACCGCGATGTGCGCGGATCTGGGGTCGCGCACGATCCGCGAGGAGATCGACGCGATGGAGGTGTTGGGCATCAATCCGGTGCAGCGGTTGGTGACGCCGCGGATGCTCGCGTCGGGGCTGGTGGCGCTTCTGCTCAACAGCCTGGTGTGCATCATCGGCATCCTGGGCGGCTACACGTTCTCGGTGTTTGTCCAGGACGTCAACCCCGGCGCGTTCGCCGCGGGCATCACGTTGCTCACCGGCGTGCCCGAGGTGATCATCTCGTGTGTCAAGGCGGCGCTGTTCGGCCTGATCGCCGGTCTGGTGGCCTGTTATCGCGGGCTGACGATCACCGGCGGCGGCGCGAAGGCGGTGGGCAACGCGGTCAACGAGACCGTGGTGTATGCGTTCATGGCGCTGTTTGTGGTCAATGTGGTGGTCACCGCGATCGGCATTCGGATGACGGTCAAGTGAGGGGGCGTAGGCGGTGACGCTGCGAGCCACCTATCCGCGGTTCTTCCGCACGATTGAGCGGCCGGTCGGCACGCTGGGCCGCATCGGCGATCAAACGCTGTTCTACGGTAAGGCGTTGGCCGGGGCGCCGTTTGCGGCCACCCATTACCGGCGCGAGATCATCCGGCTGATCGCCGAAATCAGCATGGGGGCCGGCACCCTGGCGATGATCGGCGGCACGGTGGTCATCGTCGGCTTCCTCACCTTGGCCGCCGGCGGCACGCTGGCGGTGCAGGGGTACAGCTCGCTGGGCAACATCGGCATCGAGGCACTCACGGGGTTCCTCGCCGCGTTTATCAACGTGCGGATCTCCGCGCCGGTGGTGGCCGGTATCGGGTTGGCAGCCACGTTCGGCGCGGGCGTGACCGCGCAGCTGGGCGCGATGCGCATCAACGAGGAGATCGACGCGCTGGAATCGATGGCGATTCGGCCGATTTCGTATCTGGTGTCCACCCGGCTGGTGGCCGGGATGATTGCGATCACGCCGTTGTACTCGATCGCGGTGATCTTGTCGTTTGTGGCCTCCCAGTTCACCACCGTGGTGTTGTTCGGCCAGTCCGGTGGCTTGTACAACCACTACTTCAACACCTTCCTCAACCCGATCGACCTGCTGTGGTCGTTTCTCCAGGCCATCTTGATGGCGCTGACGATCCTGTTGATTCACACCTACTTCGGCTACTTCGCCACCGGCGGCCCGTCTGGTGTCGGGGTAGCCGTCGGTAACGCGGTGCGCACCTCGCTGATCGTGGTGGTGTCGGTGACACTGCTGGTTTCCCTGTCCATCTACGGCGCCAACGGCAACTTCAACCTGTCGGGGTAGGGGACGACGGCCGATGAAACCGACTATGGTGCGCCCGCTGCTGGGCCTGGCCACCATCGTGGTGATCCTTGCGATCATCGCGATCGCCGCGACGCTGTTCCGGGGCGGTTTCACCTCGACGGTGCCGGTCACCGTGTTGTCGCCGCGCGCCGGGCTGGTGATGAACCCGGACGCCAAGGTGAAGATGCGCGGCGTGCAGGTGGGCAAGGTCGCCTCGATCCAGACGCTGCCGGACGGCCAGGCCGCCCTTCACCTGGCGATGGATCCTTCCCAGCTGCATCTCATTCCGGCCTATGTGCTCGTGGACATCGCATCGACAACGGTGTTCGGCGCCAAATTCGTTCAGCTGGTCCCACCCGAGAAGCCGGTGGCGAAAACGATGTACGCCGGGCAGGTGCTCGACGCTGGGAGCGTCACGGTCGAGATCAACACGGTCTTCGAGCAACTCAGCTCGGTGCTGTCGCAGATCGACCCTGCAAAGCTGAATGAGACCCTCGGCGCGATCGCGTCCGCGGTGAACGGCCGGGGCGGGGAGATCGGCCAGACGCTTTCCGACCTGGACTCGTTTTTGGCGAAGCTGGAGCCGGGTCTGCCGGCGCTGAGCCACGACCTCGCGGTCGCGCCCGCCGTGCTGACCGCCTATGCGGATGCGGCGCCGGACCTCGTCACCGCCGCTAAAAACGCCACCCGGATCAGCCAGACGTTCGTCGACGAGCAGCAGAACCTGGACGCGTTGCTGGTCAGTGCGATCGGGTTGGCCGACATCGGCAACGACGTCGTGAGCGCCAACCGCCGGCCCCTGACCGACCTGCTGCACCTGCTTGTGCCGACCACCGACCTGACCAACCAGTACAACCAGGCGCTGTACTGCTCTATCGCCGGGCTCGTGCCGCTGGCGTGGGGCAAACCACTGCCGGTTCCGGGGATCCTGACGACGGCCAGCTTCACGCTGGGCATCGAGCGTTATCGGTACCCGACGGACCTGCCCAAGGTGGCGGCAAAGGGCGGCCCCCAATGCGTCGCCGACCTTCCGCGCGTGCCCTTCGAGGCCCGTCCGCCCCACGTCATCGCCGACGTCGGCACCAACCCGTCGAAGTACGGAAACCAGGGAATTCTGCTGAACTCCGATGCCCTCAAGCAGTGGCTCTTCGGGCCGATCGACGGGCCGCCGCGCAACACCGCACAGATCGGGCAACCGGGATGACCGGCGTGTCGCGGACGCTCATCAAATTCGCGGTGTTCGCGATCGTGATGGCGGTGCTGACCGCGTTCCTGTTCTTCATCTTCGGCCAGTACCGCACCGGTTCCACGAACGGGTATTCGGCGGTGTTCGCCGACGCGTCGCGGCTCAAGTCCGGAGATACCGTGCGGGTGGCCGGTATCCGGGTGGGCACGGTCGACAGCGTGTCGCTGCGCCCGGACAAGACCGCGCTCGTGAAGTTCGACGCCGACCGCGACATCGTGCTCACCACCGGCACCAAGGCGGCGGTGCGCTACCTCAATCTGGTCGGCGATCGCTATCTCGAGCTGCTCGACGGCCCGGGATCGACCAGAATTCTGCCGCCCGGGTCGCAGCTCCCGATCGACCGCACCGCGCCGGCGCTGGACCTCGATCTGCTGCTGGGCGGGCTGAAACCGGTGATCCAGGGCCTGAATGCACAAGACGTCAATGCCTTGAGCGAATCCCTGCTGCAGGTCTTGCAGGGCCAGGGCGGAACCCTGCGGTCGCTGCTGTCGGAAACGTCGTCGTTCACCAACGCCCTGGCCGACAACAGCCAGGTGGTCCAGCAGCTGATCGACAACCTGAACACCGTGCTGAACACCCTCGCCAAGGACGGCGACAAGTTCTCCGGCACGGTGGACCGGCTGCAGCGGTTCGTTACCGGACTCGCGGAGGACCGTGATCCGATCGGGGCCGCCATCGAATCCCTCGACAACGGAACTGCCTCCCTGGCCGATCTGCTGGGCAACGCCCGGCCGCCGCTGGCCGGCACGGTGGATCAGCTCAACCGGTTGGCCCCGTTGCTCGACCAGCACAAGGATCGACTCGACACCGCACTGGTGAAGGCACCGGAGAACTACCGCAAGCTGGTACGGCTGGGCTCGTACGGCAGCTTTTTCAACTACTACATCTGCGGATTGAGTCTGCGGGTCACCGACTTGTCAGGACGCACCGCGGTATTCCCGTGGATCAAGCAGGAAACCGGGAGGTGTGCGGAACCCTGATGCTGAAATACCGCGGATCCGACCTCATCAGGGCGGGCTTGATCGGCGTCGTCCTGATCGTGCTGGTCATCGCGATCGGCCTTCAGCCCCAGCGGCTGTGGTCGATGGCGACGGCGATCAGGTACCAGGCGTTGTTCGCCGAAGCCGGCGGCCTCGCGGCGGGCAACGACGTGACGGTGTCGGGCATCAAAGTCGGAACGGTGTCGGACGTCACGTTGCGCAACGGCGACGCCCTGGTGGCATTCACCGTCCCCGGGAAGATTCAGCTCGGGTCGGACACCACCGCGCACATCCGGACCGGATCGCTGCTGGGCCAGCGGGTGCTGACGTTGGAGTCGGCGGGTCCGGGCAGCATGCATCCGTCCGACATCATCCCGAAATCGCGTACGTCGTCGCCCTACTCGCTGACCGAGGCCGTCAGCGACCTCACGACCAACATCGCCGGTACCGACACCCAGGCGCTCAACCAGTCGCTGGACACGCTGTCGGCGACCATCGACCAGATCGCACCGCAGCTGGGACCCACCTTCGACGGGGTCACGCGGCTGTCGCGGGCGCTGAACGCCCGCAACCAGACGCTGGGCGACCTGCTCAAGAACGCCGGCGACGTGACCAAGATCCTCGCGGAGCGCAGCCAGCAGGTCAACACCCTGATCCTCGACGCCAACGACCTGCTCGAGGTGTTGGTGCAGCGGCGCCGCGCGATCGTGTCGCTGCTGGCCAACACCTCCGCCGTGGCCCAGCAGCTGTCCGGGCTGGTGCACGACAACGAAGCCAAGCTGGCACCGACGCTGGACAAGCTCAACTCGGTGACCGCGGTGCTGCAGAAGAACCGCGACAACATTGGCAAAGCACTGCCCGGTTTGGCGAAATACGAAATCACCAACGGCGAACTCGTGGCCAACGGCTCGTACTACAACGCGTTTGTGGCCAACCTCAGTCCGAACCAGATCCTGCAGCCGTTCTTGGACTACGCGTTAGGGTTCCGCAGGGGTGTGAACGCCGGGCAGCCGCCTGACAACGCCGGGCCGCGCGCGGAGTTGCCGTTCCCCTACAACGGGATCCCGCAGCCGAACGAGCAGTGGGGCCAATGATGAGCCGGAACCGACTTCTCGCGGGACTAGCGGTAGTCCTCGCAGGCCTGATCGTCGCGGGCGCGATCTTCGTCGTGCGGGACACGGTCTTGAAGCCCAAGACGATCAGCGCCTATTTCCCCACCGCCACCGCCATCTACCCCGGCGACGAGGTGCGGGTCTCCGGCGTCAAGGTCGGCAGCATCAAGTCCATCCAGCCGCAGGGCACCCGGGTGAAGATGGTCATGAACGTCGACCGCGACGTGCCCATCCCGGCGGACGCCAAAGCCGTGATCGTCGCCGCGAACCTCGTCGCGGCCCGCTACGTTCAGCTCACCCCGGCCTACCGGTCGAGCGGCCCCACCATGGGCGACGGCGCCGTCATCCCGATCGAACGCACCGCCGTACCCGTTGAGTGGGACGAGGTGAAGGACCA
>NZ_DATFYW010000068.1:0-11720 GCF_035314905.1 Mycobacterium sp. | reverse complement strand
CCCAGATGGACAAGGCCCTGGATCAGCTCCCCAGAGAAATCCGCACCCTACTGCAAGCCCAGCGGTGAACTTGCTCAGAAAACGGCGGCACCTACGCGGCTGCGATTGAAGCGGTGATGCGCCAGCTGCAAGACGACCTTGGCCAGCCGAAGCCGCCGCCGTGGCGGCCACCCGGCGTTGGGCCGACAACCCGCCATAATTCGTCGGGTCTCGGCGTTTGATCGGGCGAGAAGAAGGCGACGCTCGCCTCCCGACCCCAACCGACCGGCAAACACCCCTGCACCAGAAGATATCCGCGAAAAACCTCGCATATCAACCACTTTCCCGCGCCAGCCCGCTCCGCGGCACCGTCCGCTTGTGCAACCACATCCAGCACCTTCACCAACTGGGCCCGCAAGCCCGACCCCACGTCAGCCTCTTCCCCCGAGGTCGTTTTCACATCAAGCGGAGCAGGGACCATCGGCCCTATAGAACGCCGCGGCCGGAGCGCATTCTGATGCCGATGCTCGTTTCTGCATTCAACCCTAGGAGCGCGATCATGGCGGAGAGCACTGAGAAGCAGACTGTGGTGGAGCGAGCGGCAGACCTGTCCGAGGAGGTGCTCAAGTCGGTCGAATCCGGACAGCGAGCCGCGATCGATGCCGTACGCAAGTTCGTTGGCACCGTCGATGAGGCGATTCCCGCGCGCGGCGATCGCCCGTCGGGAAACAAGACCATCGTCGACGCCGCCCTGGAGATGGCGGACAAGCTCGTCGAGACGCAGCACGAGTTCGTGCGCAGCGTCATTAACAGCGCGAGCGAGACGCTGAAAAAGCAGGGCGCTGCAAAGCCAGCCGCTGAGGCCCCCGCAAAGCCAGCTGCTAAGGGCGCCGCAAAGCCCGCTGCTGATTAGTTGCCAAACAGCTGTGGGCAGCGCGATCGTAACAGCGGAAAATGACGCTGAGCTGGGCTTTACTGATCAACAGGGATAGCACGCCCATCCGCGTGGGCCGGGTCGTCGCCAGTGCCACGGCATGCAGCCGTCGCGGAAGTAGGAGACGCAGAAAAGCGGCTGCACGGCCGGCGTCGTCATCGTGGGCGGGTGAAGGACCGTGTCGTGAGAGGTTTGGCTTGCATGCGGCGCACAGGCCGATACCAGCGACCCCATCGTGAGCGTCGCTGCGGCAACCGTCAGGGCAAGTCTTGGCACGGTGCGCAGCTTTGCCGGGCTAGGTCCTGGTTCGTCCCGCGACGAGCCGGTAGACCAACAGCAGAATCACCGCGCCGACCAGCGCACCCAAGAACGAGTGTTTGATCGGTGGGGTGATCGGGAAGTGATGCTCGAAGATCACGCTGCCCAGGGTGCCGCCGACATAGGCCCCGAGGATGCCGAGCACCGCGGTGCGATCCAGCCCATGTGATGCCTACCAGGCACGATCAATCGCGCGATCGCCCCGACGACGAGCCCGAGGATGATCATCCAGATGATGTGCAGGACCACGACCAACTCCTTCGGGTACGCCTACTGGAGAGGAGATTAATCCAGCCGGATCTGAGCGTCCACCGGCGGAGACAACGGCAGTCGAGTTGCCTCGCATCGTAACTCGTTCGAGCGACCAGCCTGCGGCGACCTGCTCCCGAATACGTGCTCCATCATCGCAAAGTGAACTGTGTTGAGACACTGCGATTTTGCTCAGTCGATGTTGTTGCTCGGGCAACCGATGTCGACGTAGACGACCGCGAGCGGGTCCTTAGGGGTCGGCGGGCCGTCGGGATCGTGGATCGCGTCGACCCAGCACTCCGACAGCGGGACCGTGGGGTAGCCGCTGACCCAGTTGACCTGGACGGTGTAGCCCTGGGATGCCAGGTCATCAAGGGTGGCGTCGGCCGGCTCGCCCCCGCCTACCGGCCAGACCGGGTCGGCGGCGCCGACCGGCGCGACGGCAATGGACGCGGCGGCCCCGGCCGCGAGCAACAACGGGGCGAAGTATCCCGGCTTGAGCGACATGAGCGTCCTCCGGAGATTCGTCTGGCCTCTGCTACCAGGATCTCGCCAAAGTCGCGACCGGAACCGATTGGCACCAAAGCCACAACGGATTAGCACCGAATTGGGAGGGTGGCTATTGCACGGTGAGTGTGCCGTGCATGTTGGCGTGGTACTTGCAGTGAAACGGGAAGACGCCCGGCGTCGTGGGGGCGGTGAAGGTCTCCACGCCGCCGCCGCCCGAGACCCGGACGTCGAACAGATTGTCCTGGTCCGACGTGACGGTGTGGTTCGCGTCGTCCTTGTTCACGACGGTGATCTGCTGACCGGGGCTCACCGAGGCGGGCACCGTGTAGGCGAAGTTCGAGATCACGATCTGGCCGGCGGCCGGTGCGGGCGCCGACGTCAACGGCAGCTTGGTTATCGACGACTGGGTACCGGTCTTCGTCTGAACAAACGTCGACGACGGTTCGTTGGCTCCACCGCACGCCGCGAGCACACCGACACTTAGCAATGCGGCCGAAATCCGCATCGCGACGCGCCTAGGCCAGAAGGCCAACACAACCAGTCACACTATCGAAGTCGGCGCGCCGCCGGCCGGGAATGCGCTGACATCGTCCGCGTAGCGTGGGCGTCATGCGGGTGGTGATCGCGGGCGGGCACGGCCAGATCGCGTTGCGGCTGGAGCGGCTGCTCTCCGGGCGCGGTGACGAGGTGGCCGGCATCATCCGCAAGCCGGAGGAGGCCGACGACCTCCGCGCCGCAGGCGCCGAACCGCTGGTGTGCCACCTGGAGTCGGCCCGAGTCGCCGACGTGGCGCGCTGTCTCGCGTCCGCGGACGCGGCGGTCTTCGCGGCCGGGGCGGGCCCCGGCAGCGGCATCCCGCGCAAAGACACCGTCGATCGCGCCGCGGCGGTCCTGTTCGCCGACGCCGCGGAGGCCGCCGGCGTGCGGCGCTTCCTCGTCATCTCCTCGATGGGCGCCGACCGGGAGCCGCCTGCCGGCACCGACCCGGTCTTCGCCGCCTACCTTCGCGCCAAGGCCGCGGCGGACGCCCACATACGGTCCCGGGATGCGCTGGACTGGACGATCCTGCGGCCGGGCCGCCTCACCAACGATCCCGGCACGGGTCGGGTGAGTCTGGCCGAGCACACCGGGCGCGGCGACGTCAGTCGCGACGACGTGGCCGGCGTACTCGTCGCGCTGCTCGACGACGCGCGCACCGGACGCCGGACCCTGGAAGTGATCAACGGCGACACACCGATCGCGGAGGCGCTAACCGGTGCCCAGCAGCCGGGGATGCGCCCGGCCGGCGATGAGCGGCATTTCCAGTGACGTGACGATTCCCGGCGGCGCGGCACACACATACGGCACCGAGTTGACGCAATGCGCCGCCGTCGCAACGATTCCCGGGTTGCTGACGAGGCCTTCCTCGATGGTTTCCGGCTGCCAGCCCTTGATCGTGGCGAAGGTGTCCGGGCTGCCCTTGACCTCGATCTCGAAACGCTCACCCTGTGTGCCGAACGTCCAGGGCGGCTCCAGGTGCGCCTCCCCCATCAGCCAGTGCACCCCGATGCGGACGACAACCTCGCCGTCCACGTAGGCCTCCCAATGGAAGCGCTGACCGGCAACCTTTCCGGGCTCGATCACGCCGACCGGCGAGTCGATCGGCTCGGTGGCCACCGCGACGCCGTGCAGGGTCTTGACCTCGGCGCGGTCCGTCAGCCCCAGCGCATCCAGCACCATGGCCATCGACTGGTTGAAGCCGCCGGTCAGGAGTTTGAGCATCGGGCCCTGTTCGGCCTCCTCCGGCGTCGCGCCGAAACACATGATCCACCGCACCACGTCCGGCGCGCCGTAGGTCCGGATGTCCGAATACTCCTCGGCGCGGACGAACGTCACCCCCGACGACATCGCCGACAGCATCAACGGGAAGGTCTCGGTGACCCCGCCCGGGTTGATTCCGGTGCCGTGCAGGCTCACGTTGCCTTCCGCACACGCCGCGGCCAGCGGCGCGGCCTCCTTGTCCGACGGGTAGAACCACCCGACGGGTGTGATCACGTTCTTGCCCGAACGCAGGAGTGCGGCCACCTCGTCCGGGTTCGGCATCAGCGGCGCGTAGACGACCGCGTCGGCCTGCGCCCCGAGAATGTCCCCGACGCTGGATGTCGCGGTCACGCCCAGCGGCGATGTGCCGATGATCTCGCCGACATCCTTGCCGTGCTTGTCCTTCGAGTGAACCCAGCAGCCCGCCAACTCCAGCTCCGGATGTTTGAGGACGCAGTCGATCGCCGCCCTGCCGACCGATCCGGTGGCCCACTGAATCACCCGCAGTGCCATGCCAGCTCCTTTGCCCGACGACTTCGGCGACGCCACCGAATCTAACCTCTACGCTGACGCTGCCACTACCAACCAGAGGGGAAACGACAATGCCGTGGTTCCTGGCGCTGCAAGGCCCGACGCATCGCACAAACGAGTCGACGGTGTATCAGCTCGCCGATTCGACGAACGTGCAGCGTCTGCGGCAGCAGCTACTCGAAGAAGCCGCGATGGGCGGTGTTGTTTCGGTGCCGGCGGTGTTCGGCACTCACCTCAAACCGGTGACGCTGTATGTCCGGCCGAACGCGTGGGGCCTGTGGATGTTCTACGAACTGAGTGAGGAGGAGCGCAAAGAGCTGCCGACCGGCAACGCGATCCTCGATGCGCTCAGCCAGGCGGTGCGCCAGCAGCAAGAGGGGAAACATGTGGGGCCGGCACCGCACATTCGGCAACGCCCGATTAGCTGACCGTGCCATCGCCGGACGTAGGGTAGACCGATGCAGCGGGCCGAAACCGACCGCGTCACGTTCGAGGTGATCGACCGCGTTGCGCTGATCACGGTCAACGATCCCGACCGCCGCAACGCCGTCACCGACGAGATCAGCGCGGGGCTCCGCGCGGCGGTGCAACGCGCCGACGCCGACCCGCGGGTGCACGCCGTGGCGGTCACCGGCGCGGGCACAGCGTTCTGCGCGGGCGCCGACCTCGGCGCCCTCGGCAACGCCGCCGAGGGTGAGCTCCCCCGCCTGTATGACGGCTTCCTGGCCGTCGCCGACTGCACGCTGCCCACCGTCGCGGCGGTCAACGGGCCGGCGGTCGGGGCCGGGCTGAACCTCGCGCTGGCCTGCGACGTGCGGATCGCGGGCCCGAACGCGCTGTTCGACGCGCGATTCCAGAAGCTGGGCATTCACCCCGGGGGCGGGATGACGTGGATGCTGCAGCGCGCCGTCGGCCCGCAGGTCGCGCGGGCGGCGCTGCTGTTCGGCATGCGCTTCGACGCGCAGGCCGCGGTCCGGCACGGGCTGGCGCTGGCCGTCGCCGACGACCCGGTGGCGGCCGCACTCGAGCTGGCGGCCGGTCCCGCGGGCGCCCCCCGGGACGTGGTGGTCGCGACGAAGGCCACGATGCGCACGACCGTCAGCCCGGGCGCGATCGACAGTGACCAGCACGCGTTCGCGGTCCGCGCCGAACTCGGCCCGCAGGCCGAATCCATCCGTTCGCCGGCGTTCAGACAACGGCTGGCCGCCGCGCGGCGGCGTTAGCTCACAGGTCGAGCAGCGCCGTCTCCGGCGTCTCGACCAGGTGCCGCAGTTCGCGCAGGAATTCGGCCACCTGCGCGCCGTCGGCGACGCGATGGTCGAACACGCAGGTCAGCGTCATGGTGGGTCTGGCGGTCACCGTGCCGTCGACGACGACGGCGCGGTCCTTGAGTGCGCCCATCCCCAGGATCGCCGCCTCGGGATAGTTGATGACGGGCACGCCGTCATCGAGTCCCAGCGCCCCGAAATTCGACACCGTGAACGTCGACCCCTGCAACTCGGCCGGCGTGAGAGTGCCGTTCCTCGCGCCGTCGATCAACTCCGAAACCCGCTGCGCCAGCTGACGTGTCGTCAAACCCCGCGCGTCGGCGACCACCGGGACCAGCAGGCCGCGCCCGGTGGCGACGGCGAAGCCGACATTGACGGCGCGGTGCGTGTGGACCTCGGGGCCGTTCGCCGAGTCCACCCACGTCGAGTTCAGCACCGGATGGTGGGTGAGCGCGATGGTCAGCAGCCGCAACACCAACACGAACGGGCTCACCTCGTGGCCGGCCGCGGCAAGCCGATCCCGCAGCCGCAGCAGGCCGCCGCCGTCGACCTGCACACTGGCATGGGCGTCGGGAATGTTACGGCGCGCCAACGTCATCCGCTCGGCCATTCGGGCACGGATACCCTGTACCGGCAGCACATCCCCGCTTGCCGCCGCGGCCAGCACGTCGTCGCGGGTGATGACGCCGTCGCCGCCCGAGCCAGGTTGCAGGCCGTCGAGGTCGACGTGCAGGTCGGCCGCCAGCTTGCGGACGGCCGGCGCGGCCCGCGGTCGGCCGGATCGCCTGCTGGTGTCGAAGGAGTCGTCCGCCCCGTATCCCACCAGCACCGGCGCGCGGGCGTGTGTGCCGTTGGCGCCGTCGGGCTGCGTGTCGATGCGCACCAGCAGCGAGCCGACCGCGAGCGTGTCGCCTTCGGCGCCAAGGCATTCGGTGACCCGGCCCGCGTACGGGCTGGGAATCTCCACCTGTGCCTTCGCTGTTTCCAGGCAACACAGCGGCTGATTGAGCCCGACCTCGTCACCCGCCGCGACGTGCCAGCTCACGACCGTCGCGTCGGCAAGGCCTTCCCCCAGATCGGGGACCAGGAAGTCCTTGACGCGATCGTCGTTCACGGCCGCTCCAAGGTCTTCTCGACGCAGTCGAGCAGGCGGTCCGGGCCCGGCAGCCACAGCTTCTCCAGCCGCGCCGGCGGATAGGGGGTGTCAAAACCGGTCGCGCGCAGCACCGGCGCCTCGAGGTCGTAGAACAACTCCTCGGAGATGCGGGCGGCCAACTCGGCCCCGAACCCGAGCGTGCGCGGCCCTTCGTGCATCACCACCGCGCGCCCGGTCTTGCGGACGGAGCCCGCGACGGTGTCGAAGTCCAGCGGGTTCAGCGAACGCAGGTCGACGACCTCGAGGTCGGCGCCGCGGGTGCCCGCAGCCAGGTCGGCGGCGTGCAGCGCGGTGCCGACAAGTCCGCCGTAGGTCAGCACCGTGACATCCGAGCCGGTTCGCCGAATCGCCGCACGCCCGATCGCCGGAGCGGGAGCGGTAGTGTCGACGGCCTCCCGGGCCCAGTACCGCCGCTTGGGCTCCAGGAAGATGACCGGGTCGCGGCCAGCGATCGCGTACCGCAGCAGCCAGTACGCGTCCGAAGGCGTCGACGGCACAACCACCTTCAGGCCGGCGGTGTGCAGCCAGTACGTCTCGGTGGATTCGGAATGGTGTTCGACGGCGCCGATCCCCCCGAACGACGGGATCCGCACCGTGACGGGCAGGTCGATCTCCCCGTGGCTGCGCATGCGGTATTTGGCCAGGTGGCTGACGATCTGGTCGAACGCGGGGTAGGAGAAGCCGTCGAATTGGATCTCGGGCACCGCGACGAAGCCGCGCAGCGCCAGCCCGACAGCGATCCCGACGATCGCCGACTCGGCCAGCGGGGTATCGAAGCATCGTTTCTCCCCGAAAGCCGCGGCGAGCCCCTCGGTGACCCGGAAGACCCCACCCAGCCCCGCGACATCCTCGCCGAAGACCAGCACCCGCTCGTCGGCGGCCATCGCGTCGTGCAAGGCGCGGTTGACGGCCTGCACCATGGTCAGGCGTTCCGCGACCGGCACCGCGGCCGGGGGCGCGGGCCGTTCGACGAGCTGCGTCATCACGCCTCCCTGGCCAGCTCGGCCCGCAGGTCGCGGCGCTGCGCGGCCAGTGCCGGGGTGATCTCGGCATAGGTGGTGTCGAACACCTCGGTGACGTCCGGGTCGGCGGCGGCGAGCACCACCTGACGCAGCTCGCCGCGCATCCGCGACGAATGCGCGGCCACGCGTTGTTGCAAGCGCCCGGTGAACAGGCCGAGGTGCCGCAGGTATGCGAGGTAGCGCGGAATCGGGTCCAGCGCCGTGGCGCGATCGAGCTCCTCCTGCGAGCGGTAGCGGGTCGGGTCGTCGGAAGTGGTGTGCGCACCGAGGCGGTAGGTGAGGGCCTCGATCAACGTCGGGCCGCCGCCCTGCCGGGCCCGCGCGGCGGCCTCGGCCATCACCGCGTAGCAGGCCAGCGGATCGTTGCCGTCGACACGCACGCCGGGCATCCCGTAGCCGACGGCGCGGTGGGCGATGGACGGGCCGGCGAGCTGCCTGCTGACCGGCACCGAGATGGCCCACTGGTTGTTCTGCACGAAGAACACGCACGGCGCGCGGTACACGGACGCGAAGTTGCACGCTTCGTGCACGTCGCCCGTGCTGGTGGCGCCGTCGCCGACGAACGCCACCGTGACGGAGTCCTCGCCCAGCCGCTGCGCCGCCATCGCCGCCCCGACCGCGTGCAGCCCATGGGTGCCGATCGGGATCGCGATCGGCGCGCAGCGCTTCGCGGTGAACCCCAGCCCGCCGTGCCAGCTGCCCCGCCACACCGCGGCGAGGCGGTCCAGCGGTATTCCGCGCAGCAGCAGCACGCCGAGCTCGCGGTATTGCGGGAAGAACCAGTCCGTCTTGCGCAACGCCGCCGCGGCGCCGATCTGGGCCGCCTCCTGGCCGCGGCAGGACGCGAACAACGCCAGCTCGCCCTGGCGCTGCAGGTTGACGAACTCGGCGTCGAGGTCGCGGGTGACGACCATCATCTCGTAGAGCCAGCACAGGGTCTCGGGGGGAAGGTCGCGGCGGTAACGCTGCTCGGCGGTCGGCAGACCGTCCGGTCCGATCAACGTGACCGGCTCGGAATCGACGGTCATCGGGATCGTCGGCACGCCGCCTCCTAGGTCTTCGACCGTTCGGCCGGCGTCACTGCCCGACGGGTCTCAGCAAACCCGTTCGCGCGCCCTCACAGGGCCCGGAGGGCGACCTGCCGCCCGGCCCGCCGGAGCACTGGCGCTACCCCCATTATGCGCTCGCCACCACATAATCCGCGTTGCGCGGACCGGGTGGCCCCGCCCGTGTCGCGGGGGACGCGGCGCGGTCACCTGCGGCGCTGCGATAGCAACCTAATCGTTACAAACCGCGCTCGCGGGCGATCACCATCAACTGCACCTCGGTGGTGCCCTCGCCGATCTCGAGGATCTTGCTGTCGCGGTAGTGCCGGGCCACCGGGAACTCATTCATGAAGCCGTAGCCGCCGAAGATCTGGGTGGCGTCGCGGGCGTTGTCCATCGCCGCCTCGCCGGCCACCATCTTGGCGATCGCGGCCTGCTTCTTGAACGGCTTGCCCGACAGCATCATCGCCGCGGCGTCGTAGTAGGCGGTGCGTGCGGTGTGCGCCCGGGCCTCCATCCGCGCAATCTTGAACGCGATGGCCTGGTTGCGTCCGATCGGCCGGCTGAAGGCCTCCCGCTGCTTGGCGTACTTGACGGATTCGTCGACGCAGCCCTGCGCGGCGCCGGTCGAGAGCGCGGCGATCGCGATCCGGCCCTCGTCGAGGGTGCGCAGGAAGTTCGCGTAGCCGCGTCCCCGTTCGCCGAGCAGGTTTTCGTGCGGCACCCGCACGTCGTCGAACGTGAGCGGGTGGGTGTCCGACGCGTTCCAGCCGACCTTGTTGTAGGCCGGTTCGGCGGTGAAGCCCGGCGTGGGCACCGGCACCAGGATCGCGGAGATCTCCCTCGTGCCGGCGCCGGTTCCGGTGACCGCGGTAACGGTGACGAGCCTGGTGATGTCCGTCCCGGAGTTGGTGATGAACTGCTTGGTGCCGTTGATCACCCAATGGCCGTCGTCCAGCCTGGCGGTGGTCCTGGTCGCGCCCGCGTCGGTGCCGCCGCCGGGCTCGGTCAGCCCGAACGCGGCAAGGGCGCGTCCGCCGGTCAGCTGCGGCAGCCATTCCTGCTTCTGGGCGTTGCTGCCGAACCGGTAGACCGGCATCGCGCCCAGCGACACCGCGGCCTCGAGCGTGATCGCGACGCTCTGGTCGACCTTGCCCAGCTCTTCGAGCGCCAGGCACAGCGCGAAGTAGTCGCCGCCCATGCCGCCGTACTCCTCCGGGAACGGCAGCCCGAACAGGCCCATGTCGGCCATCCCCGACACCACCTCGTACGGGAAGGAATGCTCGGCGTCGTGCTTGGCGCTCACCGGCGCCACCACGCTGTGCGCAAAGTCGCGCACGGTCTTGGCCAGCTGCCCGTAGTGGTCGGGCAGCGTGCCGGTCGCCAAATAGTCGGTCATGGTGTTTCTTCTTTCTCGGTTTTCCCGGTGGCGATGATCCGCGCCAGCGGCTGGCCCACCCTGACCTGGTCGCCGACGCCGACGAGCAGCTCGGCCACCCCGTCGATCGGGGCGGTCAGCGCATGCTCCATCTTCATCGCCTCGACCGCGACGACGACGGTGCCCGCCCGTACCGGCGCCCCGTCGCCGACACCGACGGCGACGACCGAGCCGGGCATCGGGCTGATCAGCTCCGCGTCGCCGCTGTGCTCGTCGTCTGGGCGCACCGGCGCTTCCTGAAGCTGGAACACCGCGACCGTGCCGTGGCCGCCGCAGAGCCAGATCTGCCCGTCGTCGGCCGCAACGGTGTAGCCGTCGCGCCGCCCGTCCAGCGTCACGACCAGCTTGTCGCCATTCAAATCGGCTGACAGCGAACGGGCTTGGCCGTCCTCGACGGTCACCGTCGCGGCGCCGGGGCGCCCGGCGATCCGGACGTGATCGGTGCGCGCGCCGGCACTCAGCCGGATCACGGTCGCCGCCCGCTCGCCCACCCTGAAGCCGGACGGTTCGGTCCACAGGTCGTCGGTCGATGCGGCCCAGGCCTGCAGCCACCGGTAGGCCGCGGCGGCGATCAGCTGATCGTCGGTGGGCGCGGCCGGCACGAAATCGGCCATCCGCCGCTCCAGCAGGCCGGTGTCGAGGCGGCCGGCCGCCACGTCGGGGTCGGCCAGCAGGAAACGCGAGAAGTCCACGTTCGTCACCACACCCAGCACCCCGGTGGCCGCCAGGGCGCGGTCGAGCGAGCGCAGCGCGGCGGCGCGGTCGCCGGCGTGGGCGATGACCTTGGCCAGCATCGGGTCGTACTCGCTGCCGACGACATAGCCGGCCGCAAGACCCGAGTCGACCCTGATCCCGGGCCCGGCCGGCTCGACGATGCCGAGCACCTTGCCGCCGGTGGGAAAGAACCCGCGGCCCGGGTCCTCGGCGTAGACACGGGCCTCGATCGCGTGCCCGGAGAGCGTGATGTCATCCTGCGTCACCGGCAGCTCGTCGCCGGCGGCGATCCGGACCTGCCATTCGACGAGATCGGTGCCGGTGACCATCTCGGTGACCGGGTGCTCGACCTGCAGGCGGGTGTTCATCTCCAGAAAGAAGAACTCGTCGGGGCGCTCGGCCGACACGATGAACTCGACGGTGCCCGCGCCGGTGTAGTCGACACTGCGCGCGGTGTCGCAAGCGGCCGCGCCGATCCTGGCCCGCGTCGCGTCGTCGAGCAGCGGCGACGGCGCCTCCTCGATCACCTTCTGGTGCCGGCGCTGCAGGCTGCATTCCCGCTCACCGAGATGAATCACCGTGTCGTAGGCGTCGGCGAGCACCTGCAGCTCGATGTGCCGGGGGCGCCGCAGATAGCGCTCGAGGAACAAGGTGTCGTCGCCGAACGCGGCGGCCGCCTCGCGCCGGGCACCGGCCAGCGCGGCGGCCAGTTGGTCCTCGCGCCGCACGACCCGCATGCCCTTGCCACCGCCGCC
>NZ_DATFYW010000067.1:0-10744 GCF_035314905.1 Mycobacterium sp. | reverse complement strand
CGAGCACACCAGGATGCGGTCGCCCGGGCGCATCGGCAGCAGCCAGATGTCGGGCGGATGGTCGATCCCCGCGAGCACCGCCCCGGTGAGAACGTTGCCGATCGGAACGGACCGCCCTCGGCGGCGGTGACCGCGCCGGCGTCGATCAGTTCCTGCACCATCGAATGGTCGACGGTCAGCTGGCTGAATCCGTCGGCATCCAACCGGTAGGTACGCGAATCGCCGACGCCGAACTCCAGGTGCGTCCGAGACACCGAAAGACCTTCGTCGCCGAGCTGTATCAGGTATTGCCAACGCGGGGCCCGACTGCCGGGCTGTGGCAGCGACCGGGGCGGACAAGGGCGACCGGCAACGCGGAGCGGCCGCGATGACGGCCGCGAGTGGATTGTCGCGGTTGGGCATTGTCGGATCCTTTTGTGCCGCCCGGCGGGTCTCCGCCGTGATCCCACATTCGTCGCAGATCCTGTGGCAGCGCTATGGACCGGCTTTGTCATGTCGACGAGGTGCTGTGAGCCCTGCCGGCCGGCGAGCGGGGCATCAACGAAACACACTGTCAGGCTGTGGGTTCGAGGCCCGATGCTCGGCGATCATTTCGTCGTGCGGCGGCGGCAGAGACCCGGCCGTGCGGTCAACTATGCTGCGCCGCGGCGCTTTCCCAGACCGGCGTCTCGTCCGGGCAGTAGGTGCTGATCGCGGCTCCGAGGAACTGCCACGACTGTGTCGGGGTGCTGTGCGGCGGAAGGTTGGCGAAGATGAAGCCGGCCGACTTGTCCGCGTTGGCGTCCACGCCCTTGTGCAGTCGCTCGCAGACGATCTTGCCCAGCCACGCGTTGTAGTCGCGCGGGCCGTAGATACCGTAGGTATGAAGCTGGGTGGCGAAATCGGTATCGACGTCGGCGTGCGAAGGCGCCGCCAGGGCGATCGCCAAGGCGGCGGTTGCCGCCAGCGCCGCTGTCTTCCTCACGGGCGGTGACTATACGCCGGCGCAACGGCACACGTTGAGCGGGAACGGACGAACAACGCCGCGCAACTGGGGGAACGGCCGCCCGTGGACTCTCAGTTACAGGGGTAGGGTACGCAAAATTCAGTTAAATGAGCTAATCTGTCGCGACGCAAGGAAATTGCGAGAGGGTGGTGGAGATGGCGTGGACGGGGCCCGGCACTGGGCAGCACCGTCAAGCCGCGGTCACGAGTCGGCGCCACCAGGAACAATGAAGACCGGTTACCTGAGGACAAACGGGCGGCGAGGGTTCCAATGATCCGGGCGGCTAGGCGAGTGTGGATAGTGCTGGTCATCGCGGTCGTGGTCGCCATCGCGGGGTTCTGCGTCTTCCGGCTGCACGGGGTGTTCGGCAAGACGGAGCTCAGCCGGGCCGGCAGCGGCCTGGCCAACGACACCAAACCGTTCAACCCCAAGCGGGTGACGTACGAGATCTTCGGACCGGCAGGGACCGTGGCGACGATCAACTACCTCGATCTGGAGGCGCAGCCGCAGGAGGTGAAGGACACCACGCTGCCGTGGTCACTCACCCTGACCACCACCGCCCCGGCGGCGAGCGCCAACATCGTGGCCCAGGGCAACAGTGACAGCATCGGATGCCGCATCACCGTCAACGGCCAGGTCAAGGACGAGAAAGTATCCGACGAGGTCAACGCCCAGACCTTCTGCCTGGTCAAGTCCGCATGACCAACACACACATCGGCGCGCACCCGATCATCCCCCGGATGATCCGGCTGTTCTCGGTGCCGATCCTGCTGTTCTGGCTGGCGGTCACCGTCATCGTCAACATCGCCACACCGCAGCTGGAAGTCGTCGGTCAAGACCACTCGGTGTCGCTGGCACCCAACGACGCGCCGTCGATGCGGGCCACGCAACGCGTGGGCCGGGATTTCAAGGAGTTCGACTCCAACAGCTCGGTGATGATCGTCCTGGAAGGCGAACAGCAACTCGGCGACGAAGCCCACCAGTATTACGACGGCCTGATCAAGAAGCTCGAACAGGACACCAAACACGTCGAGCACATTCAGGACTTCTGGAGCGACCCGCTGACGGCGGCGGGATCGCAGAGCGCCGACGGCAAGGCCGCCTACGTTCAGCTGTACCTGGCCGGCAACCAGGGCGAGAGCCTGGCCAACGAGTCCGTGCAAGCGGTCCGCGACATCGTGGCCAGCGATCCGCCGCCGGCGGGGCTCAAGGCCTACGTCACCGGCCCCGCGGCGCTCACGGCGGATCAGCACCACGCCGGCGACAAGAGCGTCAGGCTGATCACGATGGTGACCATCGGGGTGATCTTTCTGATGTTGCTGCTGGTCTACCGCTCGATCATCACCGTGGTCCTCGTCCTCGTGATGGTGTTCATCGAACTGGCGGCGGCCCGGGGGATCGTCGCAACCCTGGGTTATCACGACTGGATCGGCCTCTCGACGTTCGCGGTCAATCTGCTCACGACACTGGCCATCGCGGCGGGAACGGACTACGCGATATTTCTCGTCGGCCGATATCAAGAGGCCCGTGCGGCCGGCGAGGATCGCGAAACCGCCTTCTACACCATGTATCACGGCACCGCCCACGTCATCCTGGGGTCGGGTCTGACCATCGCCGGCGCGACCTACTGCCTGAGCTTCACCCGGCTGCCGTATTTCCAGACGCTGGGTATCCCGTTGGCGATCGGCATGCTGGTCTCCGTCATCGCCGCACTGACCATGGCACCCGCACTGCTCACCATCGGCAGCCGGTTCGGCCTGTTCGACCCCAAGCGGAAGCTGAGGACACGTGGCTGGCGCCGGGTGGGCACGGCCGTCGTGCGCTGGCCCGGCCCGATCCTGGCCGCAGCGACCGCGCTCGCGCTGGTGGGACTGCTTGCCCTGCCGGGGTACAAGACCGACTACAACGATCGCCACTTCCTGCCCGCCGACATCCCCGCCAACGAGGGGTACGCGGCGGCCGACCGACACTTTCCCCAGGCCCGGTTGAACCCGGAGCTGCTGCTGCTGGAGACCGACCACGACGTGCGCAATCCGGCCGACATGCTGGTCATCGACAGAATCGCCAAAGGCATCTTCCACATCCCCGGCATCGGCCGGGTGCAGGCCATCACCAGGCCGCTGGGAACGCCGATCGAGCACACCTCGATCCCGTTCCAGATCAGCATGCAGGGCACCACCCAGACAATGAACATGGATTACATGCAGGCCCGCATGAACGACATGCTGGTCATGTCCGACCAGATGCAGACCGTGATCAACACCATGGAGCGCATGGAGGACCTGGTACGGCAGATCAGCGAAACCACCCACGACATGGTCAGCAAGATGCACGGCATGGTGGCCGACATCAGCGACTTGAGGGACCACATCGCTGATTTCGACGATTTCTTCAGGCCGTTGCGCAACTACCTCTACTGGGAGCCGCACTGCTTCGACATTCCGATCTGCTGGTCGCTGCGATCGGTGTTCGACACGCTGGACGGCATCGACACGCTGACCGACGACATCACCAACCTGATGCCGGACCTCGACCATCTGGACGCGTTGATGCCGCAGATGCTCGCGCTGCTGCCGCCGATGATCGACACCATGCGGACGATGCGCACGATGATGCTGACGATGCGCAGCACCTTCGGCGGTCTGCAGGACCAGATGCAAGCCATGCAGCAGAACGCGACCGCCATGGGCCAGGCGTTCGACGCGTCCAAGAACGACGATTCGTTCTACCTGCCCCCGGAGGTCTTCGACAATCCCGATTTCAAGCGCGGCCTGAAGATGTTCGTGTCACCGGACGGGCACGCCGTTCGGTTCATCATCTCCCACGAAGGAGATCCCGCGAGCGCCGAAGGGATCGCGCACATCAACCCGATCAAGAATGCGGCGTTCGAGGCCATCAAGGGAACCCCGCTGGAGGGCTCCAAGATCTACCTCGGCGGCACCGCGGCGACCTACAAGGACATGCACGAGGGCTCCAACTACGACCTCATGATCGCCGGAATATCTTCGCTGTGCCTGATTTTCATCATCATGCTGATACTGACCCGAAGTGTGGTCGCCGCGTTCACCATCGTCGGAACAGTGCTGTTGTCGCTGGGCGCCTCGTTCGGGATTTCCGTGCTCATCTGGCAGGACATCCTCGGCATCCAACTGCACTGGATGATCATCGCGATGTCGGTCATCATCCTGCTGGCGGTGGGTTCCGACTACAACCTGCTGCTGGTGTCGCGGTTCAAGGAGGAGATCCACGCCGGATTGAAGACGGGAATCATCCGCGCGATGGCGGGCACCGGTGCGGTAGTCACCTCGGCCGGCCTCGTGTTCGCCTTCACGATGGGCTCCATGGTGGTCAGCGATCTGCGCGTCATCGGTCAGGTGGGAACGACGATCGCCCTCGGGCTGTTGTTCGACACCCTGGTGGTGCGTTCCTTCATGACGCCGTCCATCGCCGCGCTTCTCGGTCGCTGGTTCTGGTGGCCGCAGCGGGTGCGCAGCCGCCCCCCGAGGCCGCAGCACCGTGCCGCCGTCACCGAACCAATTCCGGTCGGTAATTCAGAAGTCGGGAGTACACAAGGAGCACTACAGTGACCGTCATGAGCCAGCGGCACCCCAGCGCTGTCCTTCGCAGCTGCGTCGCGGTCGTCGCCCTCGGCATCGCCGCGTCGGCGTTCCCGGCAGTGGCCGCGGCCGACGCCTCCGACGACTACCCGATACCGCACCGGATGATCATCACGACCTGCACGGCCGAGCAGATCCTCGCCGCCGCGCGGGACTTCGAGCCGGTTTATTACGAGCGGTACATGATCGACAAGCACAACAAGCCGCCCGAGGTGCAGCAGGCCGCCATCGACAGCGCGCATTATTTCTACTCGCTGAGTCCGACGGATCGCAGGGCCTACTCCGAACAGATGGCGACGAATTTCGCCGATCCCATGACCCTGGCGTGGCCCAACTGGGCGAAGATCTTCTTCAACAACAAGGGCGTTGCGGCAAAGGAAACCGACAACTGCGCCAACTACCCGGCCGACGACGCATCCGTCTGGGACGGACTGAGTTAGGCCGTTGACTCAGGCCGCCGCCACGGTTTCGGCTGCCAACACTTGGGTGGCCGCGTGCTCACCGGAGCGGACGGCGCCATCGACCCAGCCGCACATGACGGCCGAGCTCTCGGTTCCCGCCGACTGGATGCGCCCGCACGCCTCGCGGAGGGCGTGGCCGAATTCGGTCAGCACGAGCGGCGAGGCTGCGTTCGCGCCGAACCGGTCGACCAGTTAGCCGATGACGGCCGCTTTTCGCTCGGCCTCACCGAGGCGTCCGAGCCGGCGGACGGCAGGCAGCGGCTTGGTATCGAGTGCCCCCCGGGTCTGGCCGTTGAGGTCGTTTCGTCGGCGTCCTTCGCCGGGCACGGGACGCAAAGGTGATCCCCAGGTCAAAAACCTACGCTGGGGCGATGAGCACTCGCGGTGAGGAAATCGGCTCAGCGCCAGGGTCGGCCGGCGCGCGGTTCCGGCCGGATCGCCCATTGTTCTCGCAGGCCGGCTCCCCGCCGAGATCGCGCCGCGGAATCCTGTTGGGCGTAGGCACGGTGCTGGCCATTCTGCTCGCGACGGCGGCGCTTGTGGTTGCCGTGGTGTCGCTGGTGCGCCAACCCGCACCGACGTCCACCGCACCGGCGGACCCGCAGGCGTCGACCGCGGCGGATCGGGCGCTGTGCCAGGCGATCGCGCCGCTGATGAAGGAGAACGACGACCGCAGTAACGCCTTCCTGGCAACCGGGCAGCCGGGGTCGCCCGAGCGAGACGCGGCGCTGCCGAAATTCGTCACCGACACCCAGGACTGGGCGCGCCGCACCCAGCAGGCGCTGGATGCGCACGCGACCCCGCCGCGCTTGCTGACCCGCAGCTTGCAGCGCTACATCGACGACATGCAGCTGTTCGTTGCAAGTGTCCGCCCGGGACCGGGCACGCAGTATGACGAGGCGGCGTGGACCGACAGCATCGTGGCTTACGGGGGTCCGGTGGCCACGTGTCAGGCGCTCGGCATCGGCTGGTGACGCCGCGGTGTTCGCGACCGGGTCCTGGAGGCCGCGCGGCTCATAGCCGCCCTAGCCGCTAATAGCCGTACGGCGCTGGCGGTTGGAACGGCAGCGGGATCCAAATCCCGAACTCCCAGAAACCCCACTGCTGGTAGTACGGATCCCACACCGGGACGACCGAGATTCCGAGGTAGTCAAAGGGTTGCGGTGTCCAGCCCGACGCGTACGCCCAGTCGTCCCAATCCAACAGCGCCGGCGGACCCCAGCCCCACGGCTGCCCGATCCATCCGTCCCACGGGGCGGGTGGCGGTGGCCCCCACCCCCACGGTGGCTGCCCCCAGCCCCACGGCGGCGGCCCCCAGTTCCCGAGCTGCTGACCCCAGCCGGCGTTCCACGGTGGCGGTGGCGGCGGCCCCCACCCCCACGGCGGTCGACCGTCTCCCCACGGCGGTGTTCCCCCGTGCCACGGCGCCGGACCCAAGTGATCGCCCGGCGTGCGGAAGTCCTTGTCCCATCGCAGGTCTCCGAGCGGCGCGCCGGGCCCGCGGAAATCCCCGCGGAAGTCTCCGGCAGCCGCGCCGGGGCCGTGCAAGCCCGGGCGGAAACCCGGAAGCGGCGGCGCGCCGGGTCCGCGGAAATCCCCGCGGAATTGTCCGGGAGGCAGGCGCGGTCCCCGCAGGTCCGCGCGCGGCGCCCCCAGCCCACGGAAGTCCCCGCGCAAGTCCGCTGGAGGCCGCCCCGTGCCGCCATGCGGTGCGGGGGCACCCTGCGGTGTCGGCACGTCGGGTCTGCGCAAGTTCCCGCGTAAGTCCCCGGGAGTCCCGCCCGGTCTGTGGATATCGGCGGGCGGCCCGCCCGGTCCGTGGATCTCGGCGGGCGGCCCGCCCGGTCCGACCGGGCCGCCCCGCGGTGCTCCGCCCCATCCCGGTCCGCGGACCTCGGCCGGTGGCCCACCCGGTCTGCCGCGCGGCGCCAGCGCGCCCGGTCCGGGGCCACCACGAGACGGCACCGGCCCGCCACGAGGTGCTCCCCCGCCCCCACCGACATGCGGTGGCCAAGGGGGTGCAGGCGGGGCCGGGTCGGCGTTAGCGACGCCCGCGCTCGCACCGGTCGTGAAGACGCCGAGCGGGATGGTCGCGGCTACCGCCAGAGCGGCGGCGATAGCTGCTCTTGAAAGCAGTTGCTTCATTTTCATGATGCCCCTGCATTGACGGTAGGTGACCGTGCTTCGAACCACCTGGCACGCTGCTGACAACGTGCCGTGCGACCGATCCGGACGCTCAGGCACACAAGCGTCAAAGGGATCAGCCGAATCCGCGGTCCTTGCGCACACGGCCCCGCCTTTCGGGGTG
This sequence comes from Mycobacterium sp., assembly GCF_035314905.1. GTDB lineage: Bacteria > Actinomycetota > Actinomycetes > Mycobacteriales > Mycobacteriaceae > Mycobacterium. The sequence goes on along the minus strand of NZ_DATFYW010000067.1, from coordinate 3,373 downwards.
CATGTGGCTCTGCACGTCACCTGGGTACATCACTGCAGCGCAACGGGCTCATCGTGGGCGGTCCTTGTGGGCGTCGTCGTAGGCTTGCCGCACCGGTCGCGAAACTTGGCGTTGTCCCGAAGCAGCGTGCCGCACGACTCGCAAGTCATCTGTGGCACCGCCCTCTCAGCGGGGCCAGCATCAAAGCGCGACGATCCACTCTCCCCCGTGGCCCGGACAAGCTGCAAACCAGCATAAGAGCGACGAGCAGTGAGCCGGGCCGATTAGCGGTGCCGCCACGAACAAGATGGTTGGGCGAGCTTTGCGCCTTTTGCCAGTGAGCGTGTTTGTCAAATTTCTTGTTCAGCATCCGATAGAAGTCGGGGCCTACCGGAGACCATGTCACCGGCCCGCGACCTGGCCGCATATTGACGTCGGCGACGATAAGTAGTCATAGATCGCAGCAATTGACTAATGCGCGCCTCGACATCACAGATCTGCACTTCGGCGCAGTTTCGCTGCTGGACATCTATCGGGGATAGCAAACCAACGCTGAATTTCTCAGCACGCTGACTGGTCCCGCTCCTAAAACTCTCCTGAGCTGAGATACCGCTGGGAGTCACCCCACCTTTCCCTGCAAATCCCCTAATCCCCTAACCGAGATTGCTGGCATAGCCCAGAACTGCCCCTGTGAGGCAGGGGTGCCGACCCCGTGTGCGGGGCTTGAGCTGGTCCATACCGTGGTCATCAGATCACCGGATGACACCCGCGATGAGCTTTCCGAGAAACCCGAAAGGCGCTCCAGATGAACCCCGTGCTCGAATTCATCCTCGACCTCTTCCGCAACGAAAGCGCCGCGCAGGCGTTCGCCGCGGACCCGGCAGGGACACTTGCCAACGCCGGCCTGTCCGACGTCAGCCCTGATCAACTTCAGTCCGTCGCGAGCAGCGCGATCCCCGGGTTGGCTCTTGGCGACGGCGATCCGATCTCCGGTCTGCAGCAAGCGGTCTCAAACCAGTTCGGCTTCCCGCTGCCCTCAGAACCGGTTGTCGACCCCTCCTCGATGTATTCGCCCCCGCCGGCATTTGCGCCTGGACCGACGTTCGTGCCGGAACCCGACGGCGGATTGTTCAGCAACGACACCATCCAGATGGGCGGTGACGGTGGTGCTCCGGTGGGGCCCGTATTCGACGACGGTGGCGGTGCCGGTTTCGGGGCCGGCGGCGGAGCCGAGCTCGGCGGTGGTGTCGGGCTCGGCGGTGACGCCGGGCTCGGCGGTGAAGGTGGCTTCGGCGGCGGATTTGAGGTCGGCGCGGGATTTGAGGTCGGCGGCGGAGCCGAACTCGGTGGCGGAGCCGGATTCGGCGGTGACGCCGGGCTCGGTGCCGGGCTGGGTGCCGGGCTGGGTGCCGGGCTCGGCGGTGAAGGTGGCTTCGGCGGCGGATTCGAGGCCGGCGGCGGAGCCGGATTCGGCGGTGGCGCCGGACTGGGCGGTGACGCTGGGTTAGGCGGATTCGAGGCCGGCGGCGGAGCCGAACTCGGCGGTCGTGCCGGGCTCGGTGGTGACGCCGGACTAGGCGGTGACGCTGGGTTCGGCGGTGAAGGCGGCTTCGGCGGCGGCGCCGAACTCGGTGGCGGAGCCGGACTGGGCGGTCGTGCCGGGCTCGGCGGTGGCGCCGGACTTGGCGGCGGAGCCGGACTGGGTGCCGGAGTCGGAGCCGAACTAGGCGGTCGCGCCGGGCTGGGCGGCGGAGCCGGTGTCGGCGGTGAAGGCGGATTCGGAGCTGGCGGCGGTGCCAGGCTCGCCGGCGAAGCCGAGCTGGGTGGTCCGGCCGGTGGCGGTTTCGACGGCGAGCGCCGGGCTGAGCAGCGACAAGAACGCCCGGCTGCCAACTTCACCGACAAAGCCACCGCCAGCGGTGGCGGAGCGGCGGCCGTAAGCGGCAACTACGGCGGCGGCCTGATCGAACAGGGAGGTGCCGCCATGACCAGCTCCGCGAGCGCCGGACTGACGAACCCGTTGGGCGGCGCGACTCTCAGTGATCAGGTCACCGCCAGCGGTGGCGGAGCGGCCGGGGTCGGCGGCAACTACGGCGACGGCCTGGCCGCGCAGGGAGGTGCCGCGATGAACAGCTCCGCGAGCGCCGGCCTGACGAACCCGCTGGGCGGTGCAACCCCGAGTGCACAGACCGCCGCCAGTGGTGGCGCAGCAGCCGGTTTCCTCAGCAATGAGAGCGCCGCGCTGGGCGGCCACACCAACGCTCAAGCGGCCGGCCCATTCGGTGATGTCAGTCTGACTGGCCACGAGAACGCCACCAGTGGCGCAGCCGTCGGAGCCGGTGGTGGGGGGAGCGCAGACTTCCTCAGCCATGAGAGCACCGCGCTGGGCGGCCACACCAACGCCCAAGTCACGGGCCCGTCTGGTGGCGTCGCCTCAGCCGGACGGGTGAACGCTGCAGGTGGCGCTACGGTCGGAGCAGCGGGTGGCAGCCACGGCGACATCCTCGGCAACGAGAGTGCAGCGCTTAGCGGCCACAGCAGCGTCGACCAGAGTGCCATTGCAGGTGGCCACGGTTCGACCGTCTCAGTCGGCGACAGCAATGCCATCCATGACAGCGGGTCGACGACGGCCAGTGGCGATGTCACTTCCGCAGCACACAGCGGCTCGATCATCACCGCCTCCGACAGTAGCGTCCACACCAGTGGCGTCAGCTCGGTCAGTCCCAACCACACGTCGACGACGATTGACGAGCACTCCGGCATCAGCTCGTCGACCCATGCGGTCACTGACACGCCGGATCACCCGGTATTCGATTCGTCGGCCCAGTCGGGCACCGATTCATCGAGTCACTCGGTATTCGACACCGGTCACGACACGTCGCTATCGCACCCCACTCCGGTCGAGAATGACGCGTCGACGCACACGCACGTCGACCCGCATGTGGGGTTCTGAGCGGAGCCATTGACGCCAATCGGCGGGGACCTCGACGGTCCCCGCCAATTCGCGGTCATAACTGGTCAGCCCATACACGGCAGTCGACCCGACGCTCGCCCCGCCGAAATCGCGGTTACGGCCGAGAATCTCATCGCCGTCACTTGCGGTCGGTGGCCGCCAACTACGGACAGTATCGGAGAATTCGACGGAACCCGCGGCGTCACTTGAGAAACCGCACACCACGCAATGTGGTTTGATTGCCACCGCCTTAATCCCAGTTGCGTCCAGGCGAGTGGTGTATGGGGCTTCGGGGCCGGCGGCGTGTCGTAGCCGGGTAGAGGACGGTCATCGCGTGATCCTTCGAACGACCGCCAAGTCAATCGAAGGAGAACAACGCGATGACCAATCCCCACCCTATCGATGTTGAGAAGCTGTTGGCCGACCAACTCGCCACCGCGA
>NZ_DATFYW010000066.1:0-2440 GCF_035314905.1 Mycobacterium sp. | reverse complement strand
AGGACGGCAGACCCAAACCCACACCGATCTGGGCCGCGCCGGACGGGGACCGCCTGCTCGTCATCACCGAGGAGAACTCCTGGAAGGTCAAGCGGATCCGCAACACCCCGCGGGTCACCGTCGCCGCGTGCGACATGCGCGGCAACCCGAAAAGCGACGCGGTCGAGGCTACCGCCACCATCCTCGCCAAGTCGGAGACCGACAACGTCTACCACGCGATCGGTCAGCGCTACGGCATCGTCGGCAAGGTGTTCAATCTGTTCAGCAGGTTGCGGGGCGGCCGGGAGCGCAACGTCGGTCTGGAACTGAAGGCCGCGAGCTGACGTGGCGCCGACGTTCGACGATGTCTACCGGTCGAAGTATCTGCTGCTGACGACGTTCACCAAGGACGGTCGTCCCAAGCCGACAGCCATCTGGGGCGTGCCCGACGGCGACCGTCTGCTCGTGATCACCGACGACGGCTCCTGGAAGGTGCGGCGGATCCGCAACACCCCGGGGGTCACCCTCGCGAGATGCGGGGCGCTGGGCAGACCGAAGGGCGAACCCGTGGAAGCGGTGGCACGGGTGCTGCCGAAGTCGGAGACGAGAAGGGTGTACGAAGCGATCCTGAAGCGCTACTGGTGGCACGCCTGGTGGTTCTATGCGCACACGCTCGTTCGGGGCGGCATCGACAAGGTTCACGTCGGCCTTCAGATCCGGGCCGCCGGTGTAGGAACCCCGTCCGGTGCCGACACGTTGTGATGACATGGTGGTGCCGCTGTTCTGGATTTACGTCGTGGTCGAACTCGCGGCGGTTGTCGGGCTGGCCTCGACGATCGGCATCGGCTGGACCCTTCTGATTCTGCTGGCGACCTTCGTCGTCGGCCTGTCGGTGGCGGGCTCGCAGATCAAGCGCCAGGCGCGACGGCTGCGAGACGGCATGACCACGCCGCAGGGCGCGGTCAGCGACGGCGCGCTCGTCGCGCTGGGCGCCCTGCTGGTCGTCATTCCCGGCCTGGTGACATCGGTGCTGGGGCTGCTGTTTCTGCTGCCGCCGACCCGCGCCGCCGCCCGTCCGGTGGTGACCTTCCTGGCCGTTCGCGGCATCGGGCGCCGCGCACCGCTCATCACGGTGGCCGGCATGGGTGCCCCCGCCGGTTCGCCCGGCCGCGGCGACTACATCGACGGCGAGGTGATCGACGTTACCGACATCGAGCCGCCCGCCCTGCCGCACAAGCCCGACTAACTGCGGCCGGCGTTGCCAACGCTGCTGGTCAACGGGCGGATCTGCAGCCCGTCGCACCCCGACGCCACCGCAATGGTGGTGCGTGACGGTGTCGTGGCCTGGCTGGGCAGCGACGACGTCGGTCGGGCTCAGTTCCGCGGCGCCGAGATCTGCGACCTCGACGGTGGCTTCGTCGCGCCGGCGTTCGTCGACAGCCACGTTCACCTCACCGCCACCGGCCTCACCCTGGCAGGCCTCGACTTGGGGCAGGCCACCTCGTTGGCGCACTGTCTGCGACTCATCGGCGACTACGCCCGTGCACATCCCGACGGCCCGCTGTGGGGCCACGGCTGGGACGAGTCAAACTGGCCGGAGCCGGTCGCGCCGAGCACCGACGACCTTGACGGCGTGCTGGGCGACCGGCCCGCGTATCTGGCCCGGGTCGACGTGCACTCGGCAGCGGCGTCGACGGCGCTGCGCCGCGCGGACCCGGATCTGCCCGCGTGCGGCGGGTTCCACGCGCAGCGGCCGTTGACGGCGGACGCGCATCACCGGGTGCGGGCCGCCGCGCGTGCACTGTTGAGCGCCGAGCAGCGGGCACACGCGCGCGTTGCCGCGCTCGATGCGGCCGCCTGCAACGGCATCGTCGCCGTCCACGAATGCGCCGGGCCCGACATCGGCGGACTGGACGACTGGCTTGAAATCCGCGGGACGGTCCACGGGGTCGAGGTGGTCGGTTACTGGGGGCAGGCGGTGACGGGCGCCGACGAAGCTCGCAGGCTCGTCGATGCCACCGGCGCGCACGGCCTGGCCGGCGACCTGTTCGTCGACGGTGCGCTCGGGTCACACACCGCCTGGCTGCGCCGGCCGTACGCCGACGCCGCCCACTGCGGCAGCGCCTACCTCCGGGCCGACGCGATCGAAGCCCACGTCGGCGCCTGCACCGAGGCCGGCATCCCGGCCGGCTTTCACGTCATCGGCGACGCCGCGGTGACCGCCGTCGTCGACGCGTTCGCCGCCGTCGCGGACCGGTGCGGGGTCGCCGCGGTGGCGCGCTGCGGGCACCGGCTCGAGCACTTGGAAATGATCACCGCCGAGCAGGCCGACCGGCTGGGGAGGTGGGGCGTGATCGCCAGCGTGCAACCGAATTTCGATGCGCGGTGGGGCGGGGACGACGGCATGTACGCGCGCCGGCTGGGCCGTCAGCGAGCCCGGCTGCTGAACCCGCTGGCGCTG
>NZ_DATFYW010000065.1:0-38071 GCF_035314905.1 Mycobacterium sp. | reverse complement strand
ACGGAATTGGAGTCGATCCTCGAGGCGGGCGCTGATCGGGCCCGGGAGGTCTCGGCAAAGACGATCGCGAACGTCTACGAGCGGCTAGGGTTTCTGCAAATTCGATAACCGGGAGGCGGCATGCCGGAGTCGAAGAAGCCGGGGCTCTTGGACCGACTGCGGGCACGCTACGGGTGGTTCGACCATGTGATCCGGGCCGTTGAGCGCTACAACGACTGCCACGGCACCTTCTTCGCCGCCGGCATCACGTACTTCACGGTTTTCGCGTTGTTCCCGCTGCTGATGGTCGGCTTCGCGGCCGTCGGGTTCGTGCTGTCGCACCAGCCCCATGTGCTGGCCGAGATCGACAGCCGGATCAAGGACACCGTGACCGGGGACTTCGGCCAGCAGTTGGTCAACCTGATGGACGCCGCGATCGACTCGCGCACATCGCTGGGAATCGTCGGTCTGGCCACCGCGCTGTGGGCGGGGCTGGGCTGGATGGCAAACCTGCGCAAGGCGCTCAGTGCGATGTGGGATCAGCCCACGCGATCACGCAACTTCATCACGACCAAGCTGTCCGACCTGGGCGCCTTGCTGTCGGCGTTCGTGGCGATTGTGATCACCCTGGGGTTGACGGCGTTGGGCGACCCGGCGCTGATGGCGCGGGTGCTCCGTTGGTTCGGTATCCACGACGTGTCCGGGCTCAGCGCGCTGCTGCGGGTGGCCTCGCTGCTGGTGTCGGTTGGCGTCTCGTGGCTGGTGTTCACCTGGATGATCGCCCGGCTGCCGCGGGTGTCGGTGAGCTTCGCCAGCTCGGTGCGGGCAGCACTGCTTGCCGCTATCGGGTTCGAGGTCTTCAAGCAGTTCGCGTCGATCATCCTGCGGCACGTGGTGCACGGCCCGGCCGGCGCGGTGTTCGGCCCGATCCTGGCCCTGATGGTGTTCGCCTACTACACCGCGCAATTGGTGCTGTTGGCCACGGCGTGGGCGGCGACGTCGGCCGAAAACCTTGCGGCCCTCCCCGTGCAGCCGCCCCAGCCCGGCGTCGTCGTGGTGAGGCGCCGAGAGGGCGTCGGCGTGGGCGAGGCGCTGGCGGCGATGACGGTGGGGGCGCTAGCGGCGCTAGGCATTTCATGGGCCCGGCGCCGCTAGTCAGTTCTGGGGCCGGCGGTTGATCGAGCGGGCGAACAGGATCAGGCAGAGCACGATCACCGTGCCGATCACCGCGACACCGACGCGCACCGGCAACTCAGCCGCCGTCGGGACGCCCGCCGCGCGGGCCGCGGCATCGTTGAGGTCGGCGGGCACCTTCGGGGCGACAAGCGTCGGGTCGGGCTCCACCAGGGCGCCGACCTTGGTGCCGGCCGGCGTGGCGAACCCGTAGTCCAGCAGATGCGCGGCCTGCTGCCAGGGCGGAATCGGCAAGCGCGTGCCGTGCAACAGCACCGCCACCAACCTGCGGCCGTCACGGTTGGCGGCGCCAACGAACGTCTGCCCCGCGTCGTCGGTGTAGCCCGTCTTGCCGCCGAGGCCGCCCGGGTAGTTCAAGAGCAGCTGGTTATCGTTCTCCAGCGTGTAACCGGGGTGGTCGGTGTCGTGGGGCACGTCGGGCCGGGCCGGGTGGCCGGGGAACTCGAATGTCTTCGTCGCGACGATGTCGGCGAACGTCGGGTTGTGCCACGCGTAGCGGTAGAACAGGCCGATGTCGTAGGCCGACGTGCTCATGCCCGGCCCGTCCAAACCCGACGGCGTCGCCACGCGGGTGTCGCGGCCGCCGAGCTTGCCTGCCAACGTGTTGATCTTCCGCAGCGTGGCGTCCATACCACCGAGCTGCATCGCCAGCGCATGCGCGGCGTCGTTGCCCGAATGCATCAAAAGACCGTGCAACAGCTGGTTGACGCTGTAGGTGCCGCCGACGTCCACGCCGACGCGGGTGCCCTCGGCAATGGAGTCGTCGGCAGTCCCCGCGACGGTCTTGTTGACGTCGAGTTCGTTGATGGCCTGCATCGCGACGAGGACCTTCACGATGCTGGCCGGGCGGTAGCGGCCGTGCGGGTCCTTCGCGGCGATCACGTCGCCACTGTCGAGATCGGCGACGAGCCACGCATCCGCCGAGATGTCGTTGGGCACCGGCGGCGTGCCCGGCGCCGCGATGACGCCGCAGCCGGCGAGTGCGCCGCCGCCGACCGTCTTGGCCGGCACCGGCAGCGGCACCGGCGGATCTCCGGCGGTGGGCACCTCGGACGCGTCGACGGCCGGTGGCGTCGTCACGCGGTACGGGCAGCTGTTGGTGTCGGGCGCGGCGTTCGGCTCCGCCCACGCGGACGGGGCGCTGACCAACGCCGGAGCCCCCAACAAAACCAGCGTCCAGGCCGCACACAACACGCGACGCGCCGTAGAACCAAACCCACCCATATGACACTGCAGAGTAGGCGATGAACATCACAGCAGCCGTCAGCGGCACGGCTTCGGCGGTGTTACAGCACGGTATACGCGATTGCGGGGGCCCCTATGCAGGCCATCCACAGCTTTCCCGCGGATTCGACGACGCCGGTGACCATGCCGAAGTTCGGATGCTTGGTGCGCATGCCGCCGACCACCTCGCCGCTGTCGGGATCGAATGCGACGGCCCACACCTCCGCCGCGATCTGGGGTTGCATCCGCTCCGGCAGCCGCCACAGCAGTTTGCGGATCAGTGGTGCGCGCGCAACCAGCCAGTCCGCGGCGGGGTTGGCCGGCGTCACCATCGCAGTCCAGATGCGGCCATCCGGGCCCGTCGAGATGTTGTCGGGCATACCCGGCAGGTTGACGGCCAAGGGCGACACGGATCCGGCGTGCGGCCCGGTCAGCCAGTACTTCGAAAGCCGCCGCGCCTGCGTCTCGGCGAACACCAGGGCGGACTCATCGGCAGTCGGCGTGACGCCGTTGGCGAAGTACAGCCCGTCGACAAGCGTGGTCACCGTGCCGTCGTGGTCGAGGCGGAACAAGCGGCCGCGGCCGCGCGCCTCGAGTATCGCCGCCCGGAAGTGCTCGTAGTGGAAGGCGCTTGTCGACTCGGTGAAATAGATCGTGCCATCGGATGTTTCGGTGACATTGGAGCAGAATCTCAGCGGCCGTCCGTCCACCGACTCGACCAGGGTCTGCAGCTTGCGGCTCTGGGGGTCGAGCGCCAACAGGCCGCGGTAGCTGTCACAGACCAGTAGTCGCCCATCGCGTGCAACGTGCAGGCCCAGTGGGCGCCCTCCGGTGTCGGCCACGACGACCGGAGGGCCGCCATCGGGTGGGAGCCGCACGATGCGGCCGTCGATGAGACCGGTCCAGATCTGACCGTCGCCGTCGACAACGACGTCCTCGGGCGCGTCACCGGGAACGGGGACGACAGTGATCGGGGCCGAGGGAAAGTCGGGGAGCGGGTCCACCGGCGGTGGCTGCCAGCGGACCGGGTCGATCGGGGGCTTGCGGCGTTTGGATGACACTGACGCGAGACTACAAGCGGCGCGAGGCCTCCGAGAGCACTCCGCGCAGAATCCGCTCGATCTCATCGAACTCCTTCTGGCCGCTGATGAGCGGCGGTGCCAGCTGTATCACCGAGTCGCCGCGATCATCGGCGCGACAGTACAGGCCCGCCTCGAACAGCTCGGTGGACAAGAAGCTGCGCAGCAGCCATTCGCTTTGATCGTCGTCGAACGTCTGTTTCGTGGCTTTGTCCTTGACCAGCTCGATGCCGTAGAAGAAACCCTCGCCGCGCACATCGCCGACGATCGGCAGGTCCAGCAGCCTCTCCAGTGTCGCGCGGAAGGCCGGCGCGTTCTCCTTGACGTGATCGTTGAGGCCTTCGCGCTCGAAGATGTCGAGGTTGACCAGCGCCACCGCGGATGACACCGGATGGCCGCCGAAGGTGTAGCCGTGCGAGAACGTCGTCCTGCCGTCGCTGAACGGCTCGAACAGCCGGTCCGAGGCGATCATCGCACCGATCGGGGAGTAGCCGGAAGTCATGCCTTTCGCGCAAGTGATGATGTCAGGCACATAGCCAAAGTCGTTGCACGCGAACATCGATCCGATCCGGCCGAACGCGCAGATCACCTCGTCGGAGACCAGCAGCACGTCATACTCGTCGCAGATCTCACGTACCCGCTCGAAGTAGCCGGGCGGCGGCGGGAAGCATCCGCCGGCGTTCTGCACGGGCTCCAGGAAGACCGCCGCGACCGAGTCCGGCCCTTCGAACTCGATCGCCTCGGCGATCCGGTCGGCCGCCCACTGCCCGAACTCTTTCGCGTCGGTGTCATAAGGCGCGGGAGCGCGGTAGAAGTTCGTGTTGGCCACGTGGAAGCCACCGGGCGTGATCGGCTCGAACGGTGTCTTGAACGTCGGCAGGCCGGTGATGGCCAGCGCACCGTGCGTGGTGCCGTGGTAGGCGATGGATCGCGAAATCGCTTTGAACTTACCGGGTTTGCCAGTCAGTTTGAAGTACTGCTTGGCCAGCTTCCAGGCCGACTCGACGGCCTCTCCGCCGCCGGTGGTGAAGAACACCCGGTTGAGGTCACCGGGAGCGTAGTTTGCGAGGCGCTCCGCGAGCTCGATCGCGCCCGGGGTGGCGTAGGACCACAACGGAAAGAACGCCAGCTTTTCGGCCTGCCTGGCGGCGGCCTCCGCGAGCTCGGTGCGGCCGTGCCCCACCTGCACAACGAACAGCCCCGACAACCCGTCGATGTAGCTCCGGCCGTGTTCGTCCCAGATCGTGACGCCTTCGCCACGGGTAATGATCGGCGGCGTGATGCCGGCGCCGTGGCGGGCGAAATGGCCCCACAGATGGCGGCCGGCCTTGGCGGACAGTGTCATCGGGTTCCCCAGTTGTATTGCTGCTTAACGAGTTTCAGGTATACGAGCGTCTCAGTTGACGTTACGCCTTGCAGTGCCCTGATCTTGGTGTTGAGCAGGTCGAGCAGATCGTTGTCGTCCTCGCAAACCACCTCGGCGATCACGTCGAACGAGCCGGCGGTCAGCACCACATAGTCGATCGCCGGGATCGCCGCCAGCTTCTCTGCCAGCTTGGTCGTGTCACCGGTGCAGCGAATTCCGATCATCGCCTGGCGGGCGAACCCCAGCTGCATCGGATCTGTGACCGCGACAATCTGGATCACCCCGGCGTCGACCAGCCTCTGCACGCGCTGGCGCACCGCCGCCTCGGACAACCCGACGGCCTTGCCGATGCCGGCGTAGGAACGCCTGCCGTCTTGCTGAAGCTTCTCGATGATCGCCTTGGACAGGTCGTCGAGCTGCACCGCCGGGCCCCGGTACAACGGGCCCGTCGCGCGCAGCGGTACCGGCTGGATGCGGGCCGGGACGCCGGAGTTAGCCACAGCGGAGATTGTGCACGGAATCCGTCGTCGTAATCAAATCTGGCGGATGTAATCATCTGTCTAGGCGGGTACAAGCCACGGGATACGTCGCCGCGGGGAGCGTGCTCGGCTACCTTTTCCTCCATGTTCGGGCTGGCGCGTCGCTACGGACCCGCTTGGCTCGAGTCGAACCGACTGGCGCCGTAACGACGCCGGGCGATGCGGTAGACGGCGCGGATCCAGCGCGCCGCGCGTTGCGGGGAAACGGGTTCAATGCGCGGTGTTGTTGTCATACCCACTAGACGCCGCAGCGTGCAACACTGTGACAACCTGCTTGATGTGGTTTGCCGGATCTATTCTTTCGGCGGTCCGAAATCTTCAATTCGTGCCATCTGAGCAGCGAATTCACGTGATGTTCCGATAAGTTTTGGCCATCTTGCTATGTTGCTAGCGCGGTTCGACGTGTGTACGGTGGGCGACGATGGCCACGGCGACAGCAACGACAAGGCTGACCCAGCCGGTCGAACCGGGCGGGCGTACGCTGGTCCGCTCGTTGCTGATCACCGGGACGTTCATCGTCCCCGCGCTGGCGGTGCGGTTCACCGGCCTTCATCCCAATCCCGTGGTGTCGCTGCTCGTTTACGGCGCAGCCGTGGTGGCGGCCAGCTTCGTGCTGGCCTGGGCGGCAGAGGCGGCACAGATCGACGTGTCCGGCGGCCTGGCAATCGCGGTGCTCGCACTGATCGCCGTGCTGCCCGAGTACGCCGTCGACCTGTATTACGCCTACACCGCCGGGCACGCGCAGGAATACACGCAGTACGCCGCCGCCAACATGACCGGCTCCAACCGGCTGCTGATGGGCCTCGGGTGGCCACTCGTCGTGCTGGTCGGGTTCGCGGCGACCCGGAAGCTGGGCGACCGCAGGTTCTCGGCGTTGCCGCTGGAACCGAGCAACCGTGTCGAGCTTGGCTTTCTGCTGGTCGCCGGCGTCATCGCTTTCGTCGTGCCCGCCAGCGGGCAGATTCACGTCGTCCTCGGCGCGGCGTTGTTGGCGTGGTTCGGGTTCTACCTCTACAAGCTGACGCGCGGTGACGTCGAAGAGCCCGACCTGATCGGGACCGCGGCCGCCATCGGTGCGCTGCCGGACCGGACGCGCCGAAGCGTGGTGATCGGCCTGTTTGCGGTCGCGGCCGCGGTGATCCTGGTCTGCGCGGAGCCGTTCGCGCAAAGCCTCATCGGAGCCGGCGCCCAGCTGGGCATCGACCGGTTCCTGCTCGTGCAGTGGCTGGCACCGCTTGCGTCGGAGGCGCCCGAGTTCATCATCGCGACCCTGTTCGCCGCCCGCGGCAAGGGCACCGCCGCGATTGCCACGCTGATCTCGTCAAAGGTCAACCAGTGGACGCTGCTGATGGGCTCACTGCCGGTGGCGCACATGATCGGCGGCGGCGGCACGGCGTTGCACCTGGACGGCCGTCAGGTCGAGGAAGTGCTGCTGACCGCGACCCAGACGCTGATGGGCATCGCACTGATCCTGTCCTTGCGGTTCAGCCGAGGCGCGGCGTGGGCGCTGCTCGCGCTCTTCGTCGTCCAGTTCTCGGTTACGTCGACCGCCGGACGACTGATCCTGTGCGGCGCCTACGCGGCGCTGGGCGTCGCCGCCATGATCATCAACCGCCGCTACCTGACCGCGACGCTGACGGCCCCGTTCGTCGACCAAGCGAAACGCCGCGGCGGTCACCCGCACGAGGCCCTCAGCGCGCAAACATCAGCGCCCGCTTGACCTCCTGGATCGCCTTCGTCACCTGGATCCCGCGCGGGCAGGCCTCGGTGCAGTTGAACGTGGTCCGGCACCGCCACACACCGTCGGCGTCGTTGAGGATGTCGAGCCGCTCGGCGGCGCCCTCGTCGCGGCTGTCGAAGATGAAGCGGTGCGCGTTGACGATCGACGCAGGCCCGAAGTAACTGCCCTCGTGCCAGAACACCGGGCAGCTTGTCGTGCATGCCGCGCACAAGATGCACTTCGTGGTGTCGTCGTAGCGGGCGCGGTCAACTGGGCTTTGGATGCGCTCGCGGGTGGGCGGTGTGCCGCTGGCGATCAGGAACGGCTTGATCGCCCGGTACGACGCGAAGAAGGGCTCCATGTCGACCACGAGGTCCTTGAGCACGGGCAGACCCCGAATCGGCTCGACAGTGATGGTCAGCTGCCTGCCCGGCTTCTTCGGCAGCAGATCCCGCATCAGAACCTTGCAGGCCAGGCGGTTGACGCCGTTGACCCGCATCGCGTCCGAGCCGCAGACGCCGTGGGCGCACGAGCGCCGGAACGTCAGCGTGCCGTCGAGGTAGCCCTTCACGTAATGCAGCAGGTTCAGCAGGCGGTCGGACGGCAGGCACGGCACCCGGAAGCTCTGCCAGCCGGAGGCATCGGGATCCTCCGGGTTGAACCGGGCGATCTTCAGCGTCACCATCACCGCGCCCTCAGGGATCGGTGGCAGCGGCGGATCCGCCGGTTCTATGACTTCGGCTCTTCGCGCGAGCGGCTCATCTGGACCTGTTGCTCTTCGCGCAAGCGGCTCATCCGGACCTGTTGCTCTTCGCGCAAGCGGCTCATCGACCATTAGTACTTACGCTCCATCGGCTCGTATCGGGTCTGCACCACCGGCTTGTAGTCCAAGGCGATGTCGCTCAGCAGCTCCCTGCCCTGCTTGTAGGCCATCGTGTGGCGCATGTAGTTGGTGTCGTCACGGTTGGGGTAGTCCTCGCGGGCGTGACCACCACGGGATTCCTTGCGGTTCAACGCCCCCACCACGACCACTTCGGCCAGCTCCAGCAAGAAGCCCAGCTCGATCGCTTCGAGCAGGTCGCTGTTGAAGCGCTTACCCTTGTCGTGCAACGTGATTCGGGCGTACCGCTCCTTGAGCGCGTGGATGTCGGTGAGCGCCTGCTTCAACGTTTCCTCGGTGCGGAACACGGCGGCGTTGTTGTCCATCGACTGCTGCAACGCGTTGCGGATATCGATGACGCGCTCGTTGCCGTGCTCGGACAGGATGTCGCCGACCCAGTTGACCACCATCGACGCCGGCTGAGGGGGCAGGGGGACGAAGTCGTGGCTCTCGGCGTACTCGGAGGCGGCGATGCCGGCGCGGCGGCCGAACACGTTGATGTCCAGCAACGAGTTCGTGCCCAGCCGGTTCGCGCCATGCACCGACACGCACGCACACTCCCCGGCCGCGTACAGGCCGGGCACTGTGGTGGTGTTGTCGCGCAGCACCTGGCCGTGCACGGTCGTCGGGATGCCGCCCATCACGTAGTGGCACGTCGGGTAGACCGGGACCAGCTCCTTGACCGGGTCGACGCCCAGGTAGGTGCGGGCGAACTCAGTGATGTCGGGCAGCTTCGCCTCGAGCACATCCTCGCCCAGGTGGCGCACATCGATGTAGACGTAGTCCCTGTGCGGGCCGGCGCCGCGCCCCTCCAGGACCTCACGCACCATCGAGCGGGCGACGATGTCGCGCGGCGCCAGGTCGACGATCGTCGGCGCGTAGCGCTCCATGAAGCGCTCGCCCTCACCATTGAGCAGCCGGCCGCCCTCACCGCGGACCGCCTCGGAGATCAGAATCCCCAAGCCGGCCAAACCCGTCGGATGGAACTGGTGAAACTCCATGTCCTCCAACGGAAGCCCCTTGCGGAACACGATCCCGATGCCGTCGCCGGTCAGCGTGTGCGCGTTGGAGGTGGTCTTGTACATTCGTCCGTCGCCGCCGGTGGCGATGACGACGGCCTTCGCGTGGAAGACGTGGATGTCGCCGGTGGCGAACTCGTAGGCGATGACCCCGCTAGCCAGCGGGCCGCCGGGGGTCTCGGTCAGCGCGAGGTCGAGCACATAGAACTCGTTGAAGAACTTGACGTCGTGCTTGACGCAGTTCTGGTAGAGGGTTTGCAGAATCATGTGGCCGGTCCGGTCGGCGGCGTAACACGCGCGGCGCACCGGCGCCTTGCCGTGGTCGCGGGTGTGGCCACCGAACCGGCGCTGGTCGATCTTGCCTTCCGGCGTTCGGTTGAACGGCATCCCCATGTGCTCCAGGTCGAGCACCGCGTCGATGGCTTCCCGGCACATGATCTCGACCGCGTCCTGGTCGGCGAGGTAGTCGCCGCCCTTGACGGTGTCGAAGCAGTGCCACTCCCAGTTGTCCTCCTCGACGTTGGCCAGCGCGGCGCACATCCCGCCCTGGGCAGCGCCGGTGTGGCTGCGCGTCGGGTACAGCTTGGTCAGCACCGCGGTCCGCACACGCGGGCCCGCCTCGACCGCGGCCCGCAAGCCGGCGCCCCCCGCGCCGACGATCACCACGTCGTAGCGGTGTTCTTGAATCATCGTCTCGACCTCCTTGTCTGGTCGTCGCGCAAGCTTGTCTGGTCGTCGCGCAAGCGCTCATCGCTGCTGTCTGGTCGTCGCGCAAGCGCTCATCGCTGCTGTCTGCTCTTCGCGCAAGCGCTCATCGCCCCCGTCACGTGATGTTCGGGTTGAAGGTCAGCAGCACGTACGTCCCCAGCACGAGCGTGAAGGTCACCGCCAATGCCAGCAGTGAGTTCAGCCAGAAGCGGGTCGAGCCCTTGCGGGAGTAGTCGGCGATGATCGTGCGCATGCCGTTGGCGCCGTGCAGTTGGGCCAGCCACAGAAGCAGCAGGTCCCAGGTCTGCCAGAACGGCGACGCCCACCGCTGCGCGACGTAATTGAAGTCGATCCGGTACACGCCGTTGTCCCACATCAGCATCACAAACAGGTGGCCCAGCGCGAGCAGGACCAGCACGATCCCCGAGAACCGCATGAACAGCCACGCGTACTTCTCGAAATTCGGCATGCCGGACCGGCGCCGCGGCGCGCGCGGATTGTCGAGGGCGGCCGGCCGGTCGTGGCTGCGCTGCAGGACCGGAGCGGGCTGGCCGCGCCTGCTGTCCGGCGGGACCGACGCCGGCACGGACGCGGTCACAGGAACCGCTCCGCCATGTGCACTCCGAGCACGACCAATGCGGGCACCATCACCGCGAGCCAGACGACGGCGACCACCCACAGCATCACCCGCTGATATCGGGTGCCTTTCCACCAGAAATCGATCAGGATCACCCGTATCCCGTTGAGGGCGTGGTACAGCACCGCGGCCACCAGTCCGGCTTCCATCAGGCCGACGATCGGTGTTTTGTAGGTTGCGACAACCTCGTTGTAGGCCTGCGGGCTCACGCGCACCAGCGCCGTGTCGAGCACGTGGACGAACAGGAAGAAGAAGATGGTGGCACCCGAGATGCGGTGGAGGACCCACGACCACATGCCGGGGTCGCCGCGGTACAAGGTTTTGCGGGAGGCTCGCGGCGCCGCGACCGCGGGCGTTCCCGTCGATGTCGACGTGGTCATATCTGCTCTTTGCTCTTCGCCTTCGGCTCTTCGCCCGAGAGGCCCATCGCTGCGCAAGCGCTCATCGCGACCTCCAACACCATCGGTGGACCGTCGGGTGGACTCTAAACCCATCCCCATCCACGAAACCACCGCGGTGCACGGCATGGGAGAGGCGCACGCAGTGATTTTGATGACCTTCCACCCCACGCTCCAAAAAGCGGGAGACCGGTCGGAATCCATTCAGATCGCACGGAAGGCCTGCTCCCATGAACATTGACGTTGACTGGAAGCTGCTGCGCGACAAAGCGATAGCCGCAAAGACAAACGCCTACGCCCCCTATTCGGGGTTCCCGGTCGGCGCCGCAGCACTCGTTGACGACCGCCGGATCGTGACCGGCTGCAATGTGGAGAATGTCTCATATGGCCTTGGTCTCTGCGCCGAGTGCGCAGTGGCCTGCGCGCTGCATTCTACCGGCGGGGGCAGGCTGCTGGCCATCAGCTGTGCCGGCGCTGCGCAGGAACCATTGATGCCGTGCGGGCGCTGCCGCCAGGTGCTGTTGGAGCACGGCGGCCCGGCGATGCTGGTCGACCACCGCGACGGCCCGCGGCCGCTGAGAGAGTTGTTGCCCGAGCCCTTCGGCCCCGACGACCTCGGGGCCGGGTCGTGACGGCCGCGCACCCGCTACGGTTCGTGTTCGACGCACCATCGGTGATCAGGACCAAGCGCGAGGGCGGCGTGCTTTCGGGTCCGGCGATCGACTGGGTGATCGACGCGTACACCAGGGGTGAGGTCGCCGACGAGCAGATGTCGGCGCTGCTGATGGCGATTTTTCTGCGCGGCATGGACCGCGACGAGATCGCGCGCTGGACAGCGGCCATGATCGCCTCCGGCGAGCGTTTCGACTTCTCGGACCTGCGTCGCGCCGGAAAGCCGCTCGCGACCGTCGACAAGCACTCGACCGGCGGTGTCGGCGACAAGATCACGCTGCCTTTGGTGCCGATTGTGATGGCCTGCGGCGGGGCGGTGCCGCAGGCCTCGGGCCGCGGCCTCGGCCACACCGGGGGCACGCTGGACAAGCTCGAGTCGATTCGGGGATTTTCCGCGGAGTTGCCGAAACGACAAATCCGCCAACAGCTTTGCGACATAGGCGGGGCGATCTTCGCGGCCGGAGAGCTGGCCCCGGCCGACCGCAAGATCTACGCGCTGCGCGATGTGACCGCCACCGTGGAGTCGCTGCCGCTGGTGGCCAGCTCGGTGATGAGCAAGAAGATCGCCGAGGGCACGTCCGCGCTGGTTCTCGACGTGAAGGCCGGGTCGGGCGCGTTCATGAAGACCGTCGCGGAGGCCTGCGAGCTGGCTCAGACGATGGTCGACCTCGGCCATGCGCACGGCGTAGTCACCCGCGCGCTGATCACCGACATGAACCGTCCGCTCGGCGCGACCGTGGGCAATGCCGTCGAAGTCGCCGAGTCCCTCGACGTGCTGGCCGGCGGGGGACCAGCCGATGTGGTGGAGCTGACGCTGCGGCTGGCGGCCGAGATGCTGGAGGTCGCCGGGCTCGATCGCCGCGACCCCGCCGACACGCTGCGCGACGGGTCGGCGATGGACGCGTTCCGCGCGCTCGTCGCCGCGCAGGGCGGCGATCTGTCCGCTCCGCTGCCGCTGGGTGCCCACTCCGAGACGGTAGCCGCGGGAAGGGGCGGCACAATGGGGGACATCGACGCGATGGCGGTGGGGCTGGCGGCGTGGCGGCTCGGCGCGGGCCGGTCGCGCCAAGGTGAAGGCGTGCAACACGGGGCCGGCATCCGGATCCACCGGCGTCCCGGGGAACCGGTGGCCGCAGGCGATGTGGTGTTCACCCTCTACACCGACACCGCGGAGCGAATACCCGCTGCGGTCGCCACGCTCGAATCCGGTTGGAGCGTCGGCGAACCCCCCCGGGACCGCCCACTCATCATCGATCGGATCGTCGGATGACCACTCCACTGACCCTGGAGATGATCGGGCAGGCACCCAAGGCGCTGCTGCACGATCATCTCGACGGCGGGCTGCGCCCGGCCACTGTGCTGGAACTGGCCGAACAGATCGGCTACCACAACCTGCCCGCGAGCGAGACCGACTCGTTGGCCGCCTGGTTCCACACCGCCGCGCACAGCGGGTCGCTGGAGCGGTACCTGGAGCCGTTCGCCCACACCGTTGCGGTCATGCAGACCGCGCCGGCGCTATACCGGGTGGCCTACGAATGCGTCGAAGACCTGATGGCTGACAACGTCGTCTACGCCGAGGTGCGGTTCGCTCCCGAGCTGCACATCAACCATGGGCTGTCGCTCGACGAGGTGGTCGACGCGGTGCTGGCCGGCTTTGCCGACGGCGAGAAGGCCGCCAGCAGCGCAGGCCGGACGATCACGGTGCGCTGCCTGGTGACAGCGATGCGCCACGCGGCCCGGTCGCTGGAGATCGCGGAGCTGGCGATCCGCTACCGCGACAAGGGTGTCGTGGGTTTCGACATCGCCGGCGCCGAGGCCGGTCACCCGCCGACGCGCCACCTGGACGCGTTCGAATATATGCGAAATGACAACGGCCGCTTCACAATTCACGCGGGCGAGGCATTCGGCCTCCCGTCCATCCACGAGGCGATCGCGTTCTGCGGCGCCGACCGGCTCGGGCACGGGGTGCGCATCGTCGACGACATCGAAGAAGAACCGGACGGAAGCCACAAGCTGGGCCGGCTGGCCGCGCTACTTCGGGACAAGCGCATTCCGCTGGAACTTTGTCCGAGTTCCAACGTGCAGACCGGAGCGGTAGGCAGCATCGCGGAGCACCCGTTCGACCTGCTGGCCAGGCTTCGATTCCGGGTCACGGTCAACACCGACAACCGCCTGATAAGCGACACCACGATGAGCAAGGAGATGCTGCGGCTGGTGGAGGCGTTCGGCTACGGGTGGAGCGACCTGGCGCGCTTCACGATCAACGCGATGAAGTCAGCGTTCATCCCGTTCGATGAGCGCCTCGCGCTGATCGACGAGGTGATCAAGCCCCGGTTCGCCGTGCTGATCGGCTAGCTTTCGCGAAGCACCTCGCCCAGTCGGTCCGCGAACTCTTTCGTCGAGGTGAGGAACCCGCCGTGGTCGCCGGGGAATACGACGGGCGGTGCTTCGAGCAGTTCGGCGAGCGCGAGGGATGTTCTGTAGGTGAGCAGGCGGGTCGAATCGGCGCCGATGCCGACGACGACCCGGGTCGGGCCGTTCTTCAGTGCGTCGATGTCGGGCAGATAGCGCGCCGTGGGACGCAGTTCGTGGTCGAAGAACCGTGCGCTGTTGGCCAGATTCGATGCCGGCGACCCAGCGGCTCCGGTGTCCTGTTCGGGCGGCTCACCGGGCGGGCGCGGCGCCCCCTGGCGGCCCGTGTCGAAACCGGCGTTGGCCATGAACTTCATCCACGCCGCACCCACGCCCTGCCGATGGAACGTGTCGATCACGTCGTCGGTCTTGGCCCGCTGTTCGGCGGCATCGGGCAGAAGTTCCAGCAGCGGGGGCTCGTGCGCCACGAGCGTGCGTATCCGGTCCGGATAGCGCACCGCCAGGGCCAGGCCCGTGACCGCGCCACCACTCGAACCAAACACGTCAGCGGTCTGCGCGCCGACCGCGTCGAGCAGCGCAACGACGTCGTCGGCGCGCAGCTCAGGCGTGGAGTCCTGTGCGGGATCGTCTACCGGGCTGCCCGAGATGCCGCGCGGGTCATAGGTGATGACGGTGCGGCCGTCGGCCAGAGCATCGGCCAGCGCGGCGAACCCGCCGGCAGCCATCGGCGATCCGATGACCGCCAGCGCCGGTCCGGTGCCGCGGACCTCGTAATACAGCTTGGCGCCCGGCACGGCCAGAGTGCCGCCGGTGGGGTGTGCGATATGCCTCATGCGGGTACAGACCGCCGCCAACCGGGCAATTCATCGCGGTCGGTGGCCGACGTGATCGCGGGTGCTCACGTCATCGTCCACAGCCGCGGAGCTCTGGTCTCGGGCCGCTATTCGGCCCGCAGCCGCGACTCCAGAAACGCTTCCAGTCGCTCCCACTGGGTGACAGCGTCCGTGTAGGGCGCCACAGGCTTGGGCACGCTGTCGGGTTCGAGCGCATAGGCCACGACCCTGCCGAGCGGGGTGTCGGCTTTCAACGTGTTGTCGACGACTCGTTCCTCGGCGTAGGCGCCGACGTCTTTGAGCAACTCCACGGCCAGCTCCAGCTGGTCGCGGTCCAGCGCGTCGGGCCCGTCGGCCATGTCGTCGGCGAGCCCGGTCAGCACGTACACGTTGTCTTCGGTGACGTCGATCCGCAGCGAGCCGTCGGTGGCGGCCGTGCGAATGTCGTCGTAGGTGGCCAGGCCGGACAGGTCGTGGTCGTGCTCGTCGGCCAGGTAGCGCGCCAGCGCCCGCTCGGAGCCGAACACGCTGATCCTGCCATTGCGGCCCAGAAAGACCGGGTCGTCGTCGAGGTAGCAGCGCAACGTGTAGAAGGTGCCCGCGCTGGTGATCATCCTGATCGGGTCGATGCCGACCTTTTCCCAGAACTCGGTGTCGCTGCCGAGGACGATTTTCTCGTCGCCGGCGGCGGCCTCGTCATGGTCTTTGTCTTCGTCTTCTTCGGTATCGACATCCTCCGTGTCGCCGGCCTCGGCCTCGTTGTCGATGTCCTCGTCGACATCGTCGAGCTCGTTCTCGGGCGCAGCGAGCAGCTCGGCTTCGGCCTGCTTGGCGGCGTCGCTGTTCACCTCCGGCGTGGAGATGATCTCCTCGATCGCGTCAACCACCTTGTCCCAGCCTTTGTCCACGATCGCGCCGATCTCATGCCAGCGCCGCAACCCGGCCTTGTCGGAGAAGTTCTCCACCCCGCCCGACAGCGACGACAACACCGGGTTTCCGTTGAAGAACTTGGTGATGGCGGGCAGCTCGCAGACCGACCCGATCGCCGAGACGATCGCCATCGTGCCCTGCAATTCGTCCACCGATTCCTGCGTCGGCTTCGCCGCGAGCAGTTCATAGACCTTGATCAGGTCGAACCGCTTGTCGTCGTCGGGATCCAGCTCGTGTGCCGACAGCGCGGTCAGCGTGCGCCACGCCGGGTGGTCGGCAAGGTCGTTGTCGGTGTTGGCGCGCACGAAAGCGACGAGGTCAGGGACCGATTCGAAGGCGTAGAGGTCCTCGTCCTTGCCGAGGAACGCCTCCCACTCGTCGCCCGCATCGCGCCAGCGTGGCGCCCACAGCGTGTACACGTCGCGGTCGTCCAATGCCAGCCCGATGGGCACGATGTCTGCAGCCACGCGGCACAGCTTAACCAGCGGTCATCCGGCGCAGCACCGCCCGCCGCGTTCGGCGGCCGGGTAATCGTCGCGCGGCTAATGTTTTCGGCCATGGACGTCCGCGTCGTCGACCACCCTCTCGCCGCGGCGCGGCTGACCACGTTGCGCGACGAGCGCACCGACAACGCCGCATTCCGGGCGGCACTGCGCGACCTGACGCTCATGCTCGTCTACGAGGCGACTCGCGACGCACCGACGCATCCGGTCGCCGTGCGCACACCCCTGGCCGAGACCACGGGCTGCCGGCTGGCCAACCCCCCGCTGCTCGTGCCGGTGCTACGGGCAGGTCTGGGGATGGTGGACCAGGCGCACGCCCTCATCCCCGAGGCCCGAGTCGGCTTCGTCGGCGTTGCGCGCGACGAGGAAACCCATCTGCCGACGCCGTATCTCGAGTCGCTCCCTGAAGACTTGAGCACGCAGCCCGTGATAGTTCTGGATCCGATGCTCGCCACGGGCGGGTCGATGGCGTACACCGTCGCGCTGCTGCAGTCGCGCAACGCCGTCGACATCACCGCGATATGCGTGGTGGTCGCTCCCGAGGGCATCGCAAAGCTGGAGAAGGTCGCACCGCAGATGCGCCTATTCACGGCAACCATCGATGAGCGCCTCAATGACATCGCCTACATCGTGCCCGGGCTGGGCGACGCCGGGGATCGTCAATTCGGGCCGCGCTGAAGCAGCCGCGCGGCCTCTGCCGCGACGGCAGTTGTCAGCATCTCGGCCGCTGTGCGCGCACCGGCCAGCTCGCCGTTGACGGCATGGCGAATCTCGATGTAACCCTTGATCTTCGGCTCGGTACCCGAGGGCCGCACGGCGAGCCGCACCGACGTGTGCTCGTCGCCGCCGGACAGTATCAACGCGTCAGTCCGCAGTTGGCCGCGCCGCGCAAGCAGATCGGTGACCGTTACGTCGATCCCGGCGAGCCGCGCCGGCGGATGTGCGCGCAGTCGCGCCATCACCGCCCCGGCATCCTCGGTCCGCGCGGTGACAGACGTCGTGACGTGCACACCGTGTCGTCGAGCCAGGTCGTCGAGCAACCCGGGCACCGAACGGCCCGCCGCCGACAGCGCCGCCACCAGGTCGCAGCACAACACCGCCGCGCTGATGCCATCCTTGTCGCGTACCGCGGTGGGGTCGACGCAATGCCCGATGGCCTCCTCGTAGGCATACACCAGCTCGCTGCCCGCGGCGCGGGCGAGCCACTTGAACCCGGTCAAGGTTTCGACGTGTCGCGCGCCGTGCTCTGAGGCGATCGCCCCGAGCATCCGCGATGACACGACGGTGCTGGCCACGACGGACCCGGTCGCGGCGTGAGACAGGATGTATTCGCCCAGCAGCCAACCCGTTTCGTCGCCGGACAGCATCCGCCAGCCGCCTGGCGCCGGAATGCCGATCGCGCAGCGGTCGGCATCGGGATCCAGAGCGACCGCAATATCGGCGTCGACGTCGGCGGCCAGCCGCAGCAGCGCGTCGACGGCGCCGGGCTCCTCGGGGTTCGGGAAAGCGACGGTGGGGAAGTCAGGGTCGGGATCGAATTGCGCTGCGACCGTGTGGACGTCGTCGAAGCCGGCCCGGCGGAGCACCTCGACCGCAGTCGCGCCGCCGACCCCGTGCAGCGGCGTCAGCGCCACCCGCACCGAGCCGGTCGTGCGCCGCACAGCCGCGGCCCGGGCCACGTACTGCTGCACCTGTTCGGTCCCAGACGCCCCGACCCGTGTCCGCGCAATCTCGTCGGCGAACGGCGCGGCCGCGATCGCCGTCTCGATATGGTGGTCGGTAGGCGGGATGATCTGCAGCCCGCCGGCGAGATAGACCTTGTAGCCGTTGTCCGATGCAGGGTTGTGAGACGCGGTGATCTGCACGCCCCCTGCCGCGCCGATGTGACGCACGGCGAACGCCACCACCGGCGTCGGCACCGGCCCCGGGAACAACGTGACGGAAAAGCCCTCGGCGGCAAGCACCTCGGCCGCCGCAACCGCGAACCGCCGCGAGCCATGGCGTGCGTCATGCCCGACGATCACAGCGGAGTCGGGAGGGTCGAGCACACGCGCCAGGGCCCACGTCGCCCGCAGCACCACCGCCAGGTTCATCCCGCCCGGACCGCCGCGCAGCGGGCCCCGTAACCCGGCGGTGCCGAATGTGAGTGAGCCGGCGAACCGGGCGGCCAACTCGTCGGGGGGACACGCGGCCAACTCCGCGGCGGTCACCGGGTCGGGGTCGTGAGCGATCCACTCCTCGGCTGTCACGGCGCCAATTCAGATTCCGGCCAGCAGCTCGGCCAGCAGCGAGCCTATGTGGGTAGCCGATTTGCGGCCGGCGGCCAAGACCTCGGCGTGGGCGATCGGTTGCCCCGTCATCCCGGCGGCCAGGTTGGTGACCAGAGACAGGCCGAGCACCTCGATGCCCGCCGCGCGAGCGGCGATCGTTTCGTGCACCGTGGACATGCCGACCAAGTCGGCGCCCAACGCCCGCAACATCCTGATCTCCGCGGGGGTTTCGTACTGGGGTCCCGGCACGGCGGCGTACACGCCCTCGGCCAGCGACGGGTCGAGGTCGCGCGCCAAGGCCCGCAGTCGCGGCGAATACGCGTCGACCATGTCCACGAATTGCGCACCCACCAGCGGCGAGCGCCCGGTCAGGTTCAGGTGGTCGCGGATCAGCACCGGCCGGCCGACCGTGTAGTCCTCGCGCAGTCCGCCCGCGGCATTGGTCAGCACGACGGCGCGCACGCCGGTGGCCGCGGCGGCGCGCACCGGGTGTACAACGTCGGCCAAGTCGTGACCCTCGTAGGCGTGGATGCGCCCGAGCAGCACGAGAACGCGGTTCGCTCCGACGGGGATCGACAGGATCTGCCCGCGGTGTCCCTGCGCGGAGGGCGGGATGAACCCGGGCACCTCGGCGGTCGGCAGCGTCGTGGTGGCAGGGCCCAGCGCCTCGGCGGCCGGCGCCCAGCCGGAACCCAGCACCACCGCCACGTCATGACCTGGGACGCCGGTGCGTTCGGCGATGAGGCGCGCCGCGCGCTCGGCGACGTGGTCCATGATCGGCGAGCTTAACTGTGGGTGGGATACTGCGATGATGCCCACCAGTTCGCCGACGCGCCGTCACGCCGATGCCGACGCGCCCGCGGAGGTGGCCTCCGCGGTGATCGCGCGGCGACGCGCCGACCTCATCTCGCTGTCGCACGACGTCCACGCCGAGCCGGAATTGGCGTTCCGCGAGCACCGCAGCTGCGCGAAGACGCAGGCGCTGGCCGCCGAGCGCGGGTTCGCGATCACGTCGGCTCCCGGTGGCCTGGATACCGCGTTCCGCGCCGACTACGGCAGCGGCGACCTGGTGGTCGCGGTCTGCGCCGAGTATGACGCGCTGCCCGGGCTCGGGCATGCGTGCGGCCACAACATCATCGCCGCGTCCGCGGTCGGGGCGGCGCTGGCGCTGGCCGAGGTGGCCGACCGTCTCGGCCTGAGCGTCGTGCTCATGGGCACTCCGGCGGAGGAATCGGGTGGCGGGAAGGTGTTGTTGCTCAAAGCCGGAGTGTTCGACGACGTCGCCGCCGTGGTGATGATTCACCCCGGCCCCGTGGACATCGCGGCCGCGCGTTCCCTCGCGCTGACGGAGGTCGCCGTCGACTACCGCGGCCGCGAGTCGCATGCGGCGGTCGCGCCGCACCTGGGCATCAACGCCGCCGACGCCGTCACCGTCTCGCAGGTGGCCATCGGTCTGCTCCGTCAGCAGCTGGCACCGGGCCAGCTGGTGCACGGCATCGTGACCGAGGGCGGTCTGGCGACCAACGTGATTCCCGGCCGTGCGGCGATGCAGTACACGATGCGGGCCACCGACCGGGCATCGCTGCGGGCCCTCGAGGAACGCGTGGCCGACTGCTTCCTCGCCGGTGCGATCGCCACCGGCTGCGACTATCGGGTCAACGAAACGGCACCCACCTATGAGGAACTGCGGCCCGATCCGTGGTTGTCGGCGGTGTTCCGCGCCGAGATGGTGCGCTGCGGGCGCACGCCGGTCTCCGACGAACTCGCGGCCGCGCTGCCGCTGGGCAGCACCGACATGGGCAACGTCACGCAGGCGTTGCCGGGCATCCACCCGATCGTCGGCATCGACTCGGGCGGTGCGTCGCTGCACCAGCCGGGCTTCGCGGCTGCCGCCGTCGGCTCCAGCGCGGATTCTGCCGTCATTGACGGCGCAACCACGTTGGCGCGCACGGTGATCCAGCTGGCAGAGACGCCGGCGGAGCGAGAACGTGTGCTTCGCGCAAGGGCAGAGCGGGCAGCCTGATGAGCCTCGTCGACACCGCGGAATCGTGGCTGGCCGCCCACTACGACGACGTCATCGCATGGCGCCGGCACATCCACGCCCATCCGGAGCTGGGCCGACAGGAGTTCGCGACGACGCAATTCGTTGCCGCGACACTGGCCGACGCGGGTCTCAACCCGAAGGTGCTGCCCGCGGGCACCGGCCTGACCTGCGACCTGGGGCCGGACCATCTGCCGAGGATCGCGTTGCGCGCCGACATGGACGCGTTGCCGATGCCCGAGCGCACCGGAGCGCCCTACACATCGGTGATACCGAACGTCGCCCACGCGTGCGGCCACGACGCGCACACGGCGATGCTGCTCGGGGCGGCGCTGGCGTTGGCGTCGGTGCCCGATCTGCCCGTCGGCGTGCGGCTGATCTTCCAGCCGGCCGAGGAACTGATGCCCGGCGGGGCGATCGACACGATCGCCGCGGGAGCGCTGGCCGGGGTGTCGCGGATCTTCGCATTGCACTGCGACCCGCGGCTTGCGGTCGGCAAGGTGGGAATCACGGTCGGCCCCATCACGTCGGCGGCGGACCAGATCGACATCACGCTGCAGTCGCCCGGCGGCCACACGTCGCGGCCGCACCTGACCGCGGATCTCGTCTACGGCCTCGGCACGCTGATCACCGGGTTGCCGGGCGTGCTGTCCCGGCGCATCGACCCGCGCAACAGCACCGTGATGGTGTGGGGTGCGGTCAATGCGGGGGTCGCGGCGAACGCGATCCCGCAGATCGGCACGCTCTCCGGCACGATCCGCACAGCCAGCCACGACACCTGGCTTTCGCTGGAAGCGATCGTTCGGGAAATCGTTGCCGCGTTACTGGCGCCGCTGCGCGTCGAGCATGCGCTTGCGTACCGCCGCGGTGTGCCGCCGGTGGTCAACGAGGAGACCTCGACCCGCATCCTGACCCACGCGATCGAGGCTGTGGGACCCGACGTGCCGGCCGAAACGCGTCAATCGGGCGGCGGCGAAGACTTCTCCTGGTACCTGGAAGAGGTGCCGGGCGCGATGGCCCGGCTCGGGGTGTGGCCGGGACGCGGGCCGCAGGTCGACCTGCACCAGCCGACATTCGATTTGGACGAGCGGGCAATGGCCATCGGGGTCCGCGTGCTCGTCAACACCGTCGAGCAGGCCGCCGCGTTCGAGACCTAGCCTAGCGGGCCTTCCCGGCAATCGCCGATAGGCCGGGCGAATTCTCTTCGGACAAGCAAAAGCGCAGCGTGCCAAGAACTTTGAACGCAGAGCCTAGCCGCCGTGGCCGGGGCCGACGTTGCGTGCCGGGCGGGTGCGCAGCGCCTGCACGTAGTCCGATGGTGCCCCGGCGATTTCGGCGGCATCGGCCATCACGCCGAGGTAGCGGGCCGACGGCACGCCGCCCTCCCATGCGTCGAGCACGTACAGCCACGCAAGAACGGGATCGGTGGTGGTGTCCGACGACAACCGCTCGACACGGCATCGGATCTTCTTGTGGATGCCCAGTTCCGAGCCTTCCCAACGGTCGAGGTTCTTCTCGTCCGCCGGGGTCATGTCGTAGAGCACGACGAACACCTTCGAGTCGGGCTCCTCCACAACGGTGGCCAGGGCGCCCTCCCAACCGATGTCCTCGCCACCAAAGGTCAGCCGCCAGCCGTGCAGCCAGCCCGTTCCGGCCATCGGGGAGTGGGGTGCGCGCTGCAGCATCTGCTCGGGATGCATGTTCGACCCGTACGCGGCATAGAGCGGCACGGGAAAAGCCTAAAGCGTTTCGGTGTGGCTGGGCGCTCAACTGTGCCAGTAGCTACGGTTGAGGCTGTGGCGACCCGCATCGTGATCATCGGCGGAGGGCCGGCCGGATACGAGGCCGCGTTGGCCGCGGCCGCACACGGATCTGATGTCGACGTGACCGTGGTCGACTCCGACGGCGTCGGCGGCGCGTGCGTCCTTTTCGACTGTGTGCCGTCAAAAACGCTCATCGCGTCCACCGGGGTGCGCACCGACCTGCGCCGCGCTCCCGACCTCGGCTATGACCTCAACTTCGAGGACGCGAAGATCGTGGTGCCCAAGCTGTACCGGCGGGTCAAGACGCTGGCGGCCGCGCAGTCGGCCGACATCGCCGACACGCTGTGCAGCCACGGCGTGAAGTTGCTCAACGGCAGTGGTGAGTTCGTCGACGACAGCCCCGGCATGGCTTCGCACCGCGTGAAGGTCACCTCGCCCGATGGCGATACCCGCACGCTCGCGGGCGACGTCGTGCTGATCGCCACCGGTGCCAGCCCGCGGATCCTGCCGGGCGCAGAGCCCGACGGCGACCGCATCCTGACCTGGCGGCAGCTCTACGACCTCGACCGGCTGCCAGAGCACATGGTCGTGGTCGGTTCCGGCGTCACCGGCGCGGAGTTCGTCAACGCGTACACCGAACTCGGTGTGACGGTCACCGTCGTGGCCAGTCGCGACCAGATCCTGCCGCATGAGGATTCCGATGCGGCCGCGGTCCTCGAGGACACATTCGCCGCGCGCGGCGTCACATTGGTCAAGAACGCCCGCGCCAACAAGGTCGTTCGCACCGACGCCGGAGTGACAGTGGAGATGACCGACGGCCGCACTGTCGAAGGAAGCCACGCACTGATGACGGTCGGGTCGGTGCCCAACACGGGTGGTCTCGGCCTCGAGCGGGTCGGCATCGAACTCGGCAAGGGCAACTACATCCCCGTCGACCGGGTATCTCGCACGTCGGTGCCGACGATCTACGCCGCCGGCGACTGCACCGGGCTGCTGCCGCTCGCCTCGGTGGCGGCGATGCAGGGCCGCATCGCGATGTACCACGCGCTCGGTGAGGCCGTCGTCCCGATCCGGCTGCGCACGGTCGCCGCGGCCGTCTTCACCCGGCCCGAGATCGCCGCCGTCGGCGTGCCACAGTCGGCCATCGACAGCGGCAAAGTGCCCGCTCGCACGATCATGCTGCCCCTGAACACCAACGCCCGCGCGAAGATGTCGAGCCTGCGCCGAGGCTTCGTGAAGATCTTCTGCCGCCCCGCCACCGGGGTTGTGATCGGCGGCGTCGTGGTTGCACCGGTCGCATCGGAGCTGATCCTGCCGATCGCACTGGCCGTGCAGAAGTTGCTGTCCGTCACCGATCTCGCGGCGACTTTGTCGGTATACCCGTCGCTGTCCGGGTCGATCACCGAGGCCGCCCGCCAGTTGATGGCGCACGACGACCTCGATTGACCCAAGCGCAGCGACTAGGGGCCAGGCCAGCCGCCACCGTGGAACGGGCCGCTCCCCGGCCAGCCTCCACCCTGGAAAGGCGTAGCTGTAACGCTGGCGGCAACAGAGGGCGCCGCAGGCGCATTCGTCGCCTGCGTGTCATCCCCGTGAGTTGCGATCATCCTGGTCGAGGTCGACGTATCGGATTCCCAACCACCGACAAGAATCGTGAGCGTGGCCATCGCCGCCACACCCCCAACACCGACCAGCATCCTGAGCCGATGGCCTGATCTGGTTGATGCCCCGTGCGTCTTCGTCATCATCGACACCTGTCTCGACTTCCGTTTGTATTCAGATGGCCTCACCCCCGGCCGACTCCCCAAACGCTAAAACGCTAGCCCGCGGCCTTGCCCCGCGCAGCATATCCCACCCTTTGCTCAGGATTTTCTCAGGACCCCAACGCAAGGTGCGTGGCCAGGCCCGTGTGCGAATACCCTGGGGTCAAGTGACTGACCAGTAACAAGCAAGAGGGAGGGCCTGTGATCGAGGCTGCCCCGGCTCCAGGCAACGGGCAGACGTTTTTGGGTCCGCGCGAGCGTGCCGTCGCGTGGGAGCGGCTCGGGTCCGAGCAGTTCGACGTCGTGGTGATCGGCGGCGGCGTGGTCGGTGCGGGCGCTGCGTTGGACGCCGCCACCCGCGGGTTGAAGGTGGCGTTGGTGGAGGCGCGGGACTTCGCGTCCGGCACATCGAGTCGCTCGTCGAAGATGTTCCACGGCGGCCTTCGCTATCTCGAACAGCTGGAGTTCGGCCTCGTGCGGGAAGCCCTGCACGAGCGCGAACTGTCGCTGACCACGCTTGCGCCGCACCTCGTCAGGCCGCTGCCGTTCCTGTTCCCGCTGACCAAGCGGTGGTGGGAGCGTCCGTACGTGGCGGCCGGGATCTTCCTCTACGACCAGCTTGGCGGCACGAAGTCCGTTCCCGCGCAGAAACACCTGACGAAGGCGGGCGCGCTGCGGCTGGCGCCGGGTCTGAAGCGCAGTTCCCTGATCGGCGGCATCCGCTACTACGACACCGTCGTCGACGACGCGCGGCACACGATGACCGTCGCACGCACCGCGGCCCACTACGGCGCCGTGGTGCGGTCGTCGACGCAAGTAGTGTCACTGCTGCGCGAAGGCGACCGAGTGATCGGTGTGCGGGCGCGCGACTCCGAAGACGGCGCGATCACCGAGGTGCGCGGCCACGTGGTCATCAACGCCACGGGGGTGTGGACCGACGAGATCCAGGCACTGTCCAAGCAGCGGGGACGGTTCCGGGTGCGAGCGTCGAAAGGCGTGCACATCGTCGTCCCGCGCGACCGCATCGTCAGCGAGGCCGCGATCATCCTGCGAACCGAGAAGTCGGTGCTGTTCGTGATCCCCTGGGGGACACACTGGATCATCGGCACAACCGATACCTACTGGAACCTCGACCTGGCCCACCCGGCCGCGACCAAGGCCGACATCGACTACATCCTCGACCATGTCAACACCGTGCTGGCCATGCCGCTGACCCACGACGACATCGACGGCGTGTACGCCGGGCTGCGCCCGCTGCTGGCAGGCGAGAGCGACGACACCTCCAAGCTGTCGCGCGAGCACGCCGTCGCGGTGCCCGCGCCGGGGCTGGTCGCGATCGCAGGCGGCAAGTACACCACCTACCGCGTGATGGGCGCCGACGCGGTCGACGCGGCCAGCGAGTTCATCCCGTCCCGGGTCGCGCCGTCGATCACCGAGAAGGTGCCGCTGCTGGGGGCCGACGGCTATTTCGCACTGGTCAACCAGGCCGAGCGGGTGGGGGCGTACTACGGGCTGCACCCCTACCGCGTGCGGCACCTGCTGGACCGCTACGGCTCACTCATCGGCGAGGTGCTGGCGATGGCCGAGGACAAGCCGGAGTTGTTGACCCCGATCGCCGAAGCGCCGATGTATCTGAAGGTGGAGGCCGTGTACGCGGCGGCCGCCGAGGGCGCGCTGCACCTCGAAGACATCCTGGCGCGGCGGATGCGGATCTCGATCGAATACCCGCATCGCGGCGTCGACTGCGCCCGCGAGGTCGCCGAAGTCGTCGCGCCGGCGTTGGGTTGGGACGCCGAGGATATCCAGCGGGAGGTCGACACGTACGCCGCGCGCGTGGACGCCGAGATCCGGTCCCAGCAGCAGCCCGACGACGAGTCGGCCGACACGCTGCGGCGGGCGGCTCCGGAGGCGCGCGCCGAAATTCTCGAGCCGGTTCCGCTGAATTGAGACCGCCCCCGCTGCCGGTACGCGACGGCCTGGGCCCCGCGCGGCTGCGACTGCGGGGCGGATCGGTCGTGGGCGAGTTCCGGGTACGGTTCGGCCCGGCTGCGGCGGGCAAGGTTCTGGCCGGCGAGGTGGTCGACGCCGACGGAGCTGTGCTGGGCGCGGCCAGTGTGCTGCCGGCGGGCGCGCACGTGTACTTCTATCGCGAGCCGCCCGACGAGGTGCCGGTGCCGTTCGACATCCCGGTCCTGCATCGTGACGACGACATCGTCGTGGTTGACAAGCCGCATTTCCTGGCGACGATGCCGCGCGGTCGCCACGTCGCACAAACCGCGTTGGTGCGGCTGCGCCGCGAGCTCGACCTGCCGGAGCTGAGCCCCGCTCATCGGCTGGACCGGCTGACCGCGGGTGTCTTGCTGTTCACCACGCGGCGTGAGCTGCGCGGGCGCTACCAGTCGCTGTTCGCGCGCGGACTGGTGCGCAAGACGTATCTGGCCCGCTCGCGAGGGCAGGCCCCGGTCGAGTTGCCGACCGTGGTGCGAAGCCGGATCATCAAGCGCCGGGGATCTTTACAGGCTGTCACGGAGCGGGGCGAGCCGAACGCGGAGACCCTGATCGAGGCGCTGCACGCCGACATCTACCGGCTCACGCCGCGCAGCGGTCGCACGCACCAGCTGCGGGTGCACATGGCGTCGGTGGGTTTGCCAATCATCGGCGACCCGCTGTATCCAGACATCGCCGAAGTCCGCCCGGACGACTTCTCGACACCGCTCTCGCTGCTGGCGCACCGGCTAAAGTTCAACGACCCGGGCAGCGGTGAGCGGCGCCGCTTCGTCAGCGGACGCACGCTGTAGTCCCGGCGGGGTCGTAGTGAATCCGGTCGAGGCTGCCGAGGGCGCTAATTTGAGGGCATGTACCTGATTACCGGCGCGGCAGGCGCCGTCGGCGGCGTGAGCCGCACCGTTGTCGAGCTTCTGCTGGAAAAGGGCGAGCAGGTGCGGGGGATGGTGCACCGCGACGACATACGCGCCGATCGGCTGCGCGAACTCGGCGCGGAGGTCATCGTCGGCGACCTGACCCGGCCGGAGGACGTCGTCGCCGCGATCCACGGCGTCACCCGGATGTTCTTCAACATGAGCGTCTCGCTCGACTACCTGCAGGCCACCGCCGTCGTGTGTGCGGCGGCACTCGACTATGGCGGTCTCGAGGTGATCGCGAACATGTCGCAGATGACGGTGTCGCAGATGACGCTGACCAGCACCGAAGAATCGCGGCAGCAGCGGCTGCACTGGCTCTCCGAGCAGATCATGAACTGGTCCGGTGTGCCGGTGGTGCACGTGAGGCCGACGGTGTTTCTCGACAATCCGCTCTTCACACTTTTGGACCGGCGGTCGGTTCGTGACCGCGGAGTCTTGGCGCTGCCGTTCGGGACCGGTCGCACCTCGCCTGTCGCTGCGTCCGACGTGGCGCGCGTGGTCGCGACCGTCCTGCGCGATCCCGCCGACCACATCGGAAAGGTCTACGAGCTCACGGGCCCCCAGGCGCTCGACATTCACGGCCTCGCCGAGCAATACTCACGCGCGCTGAAGCGTCCGATCGCGGCAGAGGACATGCCCTACGACGAATGGCTGCGGCAATGCCTGCGACCGTCGGGGCTGCCCGACCACGTTCAGCAGCACATCGCGACGATGGCGCGGCTGCATCGCGAAGACCGCTACAACCGGGTCACTGACGACGTCGCGCACATCACCGGGCAACCGGCCCTGACCGTCGAGCAGTACATCGCCTCGCACCCAGACCTGTTCGACTAACGCGTTTAGGGCATCAATCCCCCGGTTTCGAGGACTTTCGCCCACGTGTGGGCGGCGACCGCGGGGGCGACGATGGCAATCATGAGCGAGAAGCACCACCTGATCATGATCGCCGGGTATCCCGATCTGGACACGGCCCGCCAGGATTGGGTGTTTCTCGCCGATCGGCTGCGCAAAAAGGTGTTCGACGTTCGCGACGCGTTGCTCGTGAGCAAGGACGCCGACGGAAAGCCCACAGTGGTGGAGACCGGAAACCACCTCGCCCGCCAAGGCGCCGGCTGGGGTGTGGCGATCGGTATCGTCGTGGGCTTGTTCGCCGCTCCCATTCTGGCCACGGTGGCCCTCGGCGCCGTCGCCGGTGCTGCGGTCGCGAAGTTCGCCGACCACGAGCTCAGGTCCCGCTTGCGCCACGAGATCGGTAAGGCCCTCGACGCCGGGACCGCTGTGGTGATCGTCATCATGCCACCGGAGAGCCAGCTGTCGGTGGACCGGGTGCTGTCGCGATCAACAGCAAAAACCGTTGTAGCGATGGATGACTCGACGATCAACAGCATCGAGGCCACGATCGCCGAGGAAATGAAGCAGGTCGGGTCCGGCGTCCACGCGTCTAACGCTGGCAGCTCGGGCACCAATAGGTGATCCGATCGCCGCTGCCCCCCGCGAGCGGGAGTCCCCCGCAAACGGGTGGTACTCCCAGCCCCCAG
This sequence comes from Mycobacterium sp., assembly GCF_035314905.1. GTDB lineage: Bacteria > Actinomycetota > Actinomycetes > Mycobacteriales > Mycobacteriaceae > Mycobacterium. The sequence goes on along the minus strand of NZ_DATFYW010000065.1, from coordinate 9,721 downwards.
TCGGACTCGATGAGCGTTCCGCAGCGTCGGCACGGTTCCCCGCGCCTGCCATAGACCCACAGCTCGTGTCCGTGCCTACGGTTCCCTGTGGTCGTTCGGTTCCACCGCCACCGGTTGGCCATCAGCATCTCGTGCGCCCGCGACACCAGACGTAGCGGATCGGCGACCTCAGCCACCGGTGAAGTCGGCAGATGACCGCTGATGAAGCACAACTCGTTGCAGTACACGTTGCCGACCCCGGCCATCACCCGCTGATCCAAGAGCGCTGCCGCGACGGGCCTGTGCGGTCCGGCGGCGAGGTTGGCCGCCGCCCGCTGAGCGTTCCAGTCGTCGCCGAGAAGATCGGGGCCGAGGTGCGCGACGACGGACAGGTCGTGTTCGCGGTCGAGGACCTCCAGCGTGCCCAGATCGATACCGACGGCCTGCACGTCGTTGGTTTCCAGGATGATCCGGACTCGGTGGTCGCTGTCGCGCCAGCGGCGGCGCTGCGGGCCTGCCACCCGCCAGCTGCCCTCCATCTTCAGGTGGGAGTGGATGCTGGCCGGCCCGACCCGGATGAACAGATGCTTGCCCCGGCTGATCACTTCGCCGACGGCATGGCCGGACAGATCGACCGTCGCGAAGGCAGGCACCCGCACGTCGCACCGGGTCAGCGTCTTGCCAACGAGCCCGTCGCGCAGGTTGGCGGCGGTGTGCCAGACTGTGTCGCCTTCGGGCATCTCAGGACCATCGGCCCTTCGCGCCGGCGCTCATCTCAGGCCCGCAGCCGCAGGCCGCGCGGTGTCCTGACGAACCCGGCGTCGGCGAGCGCCGCCGCCACCCCCGCGCGTTCATCTGCCGGTGATGGCTCCAGCACCGATACGCCGTCGACCCTCTCCACGAGAAGGCCGCCAATGCGTCCCGCCCCGACCAGTTCGGCGAGTGCCTCCGCGGCCGCCCGCCCGGTCTCGACGTCGTCGGTGCCGAAGCTCAGCAGCGAGCGGCCGCCGCGCTCCAGGAACCACACGAGCTCGCCGTCGACCAGGACGACGATCGCGCCCGCCTTGCGGCCGGGTCTGTGGGGGGTCTCGTCGTCGCCGGCCGAGCGTTTGGACGGCCACGGCAATGCCGACCCATACGGGTTGGCCGGGTCGGCGGCGGCCAGCACCACCGCCCGGTACCCGGGTCGGTCCGGGTCGATGCTGTCCTGGAACGACCGCAGCCGGTCGACGGTGGAGGCCGCGGCGAACTGGGCACCGCCCAGTGACTCCACGAAGTAACCGCGTTGGCACCGGCCGGCGTCTTCAAGTGCCGTCAGCACCTTGTAGAGCGTCGCGAAGCCCCCGGGCACGCTGCCCCTGGTGAGCACGCCGTAGCGGCCGAGCAGCGACTCGGCGGTGAAGTGCGCGCGCACCGTCGAATCCGGCTCAGGAGTCGGCAACGCCGACCACCGGCCCGCCACCGTCGGATCCGCGGCCCGCGCGTGCGCGTGCGCGACGCTGTACCGGCTCAACCGCGGCGGCCTGCGCTGTTGCCGATGGGCGGGCGCTGAGCGCCGCCCGCGCTGCGATCCGGCCAGCAGCGCGCGCACCGGCGCAAACGTGTCGCCGGTGACCCAGCCGGCCCACACCAACTCCCACAGCGCCCGCTTGGGCTCCTCCGTGTCGTCGTCGGCCAACTGCCGGAAGAAGTAGCCGCCGCCGTGACACAACATGTCCAAGATCATCCGGTGGCGGTCGGTGAACTCGATCTCGGCCGGCGCTGGGAGCGACAGCGGCGCGGTCTCGGCGGGGTGCAGAGCGATCCAGCCGTCGCTGCCCGAGATCATGCCTGCACCCGACCAGGTGACCTCCCCGGCGGCCAGCAGCTCGTCGAGCATCGCCGGCTGGTAGTCGCGGACGCGCTGGGCCAACACGAGCGGCTCGATCGCCGACGCGGGCATCGGCACCCCGGCCAGCTGCTCGATCACCGCGGCGAGGCCATCGACGCCCGACGACCCCTGCGCGCCCACCTGCTGCCAGGTCGGCAGGAACCGGCCGTAGGCGGCGGTGCTGACCGGCTCGACCTGGGCCCGCAACGCAGCCAACGACCGCCGCCTGAGCAACCGCAGCACCTCGGAGTCACACCACTGGTCCGGCTCAGGCAGGTCGGAGAACTCACCGGGGGTCAACTTGCCGTCGACCGCCAGCCGGCCCAGCACGTCGGCGGCCACCCGCAGCCCCAGCCCGAACCTCGCCGCGGCGTCGGCGGTTGTGAAAGGCCCGCGGGTGCGGGCGTAGCGACCGAGAAGCTCGGTCAGCGGGTCGGCAACCGGCTCGGTGAAGCTGGCCGGCACCCCGGGCGGCACCGCAATGCCGACGCCGTCGCGCAGGCGGCCGACGTCCTCGACGGCGACCCACCACATCCGCCCCGCGTAGGAAACCGTGACCGCGCGCCGGGCCGCGCGCAGGCCCTCCAGCCAGCCACCGACGTCGGCCGCGGTGGATCGCTCGGCGATTTCGTCCCCGGTCAGCGGGCCGAGCAGCCGCAGCAGGTCCGCCAGGCCCTCGACGTCGGGGGCCTGGCGGTCCGGGCTCACATGTTGCAGTTGCCGGTGCGTCGCGGCGACCACCTCGGCGTCGAGCAGTTCGCGCAGCTCGACCCGGCCCAGCAGCTCGGCGAGCAACGTGGTGTCCAGCGACAGCGCCGCGGCACGGCGCTCGGCAAGCGGCGCGTCGCCCTCGTACATGAACGCGCCGACGTAGCCGAACAGCAGCGAGGCCGCGTACGGCGACGGGGTCGTGGTCTCAACCTCGACAACGCGAACCCTGCGTTGCGCGACCCGGGTCATCAACTCGGTGAGCGCGGGCACGTCGTAGACGTCCTGCAGGCATTCGCGGACCGTCTCCAGCACGATCGGGAAGTCGGGGTACTTGCGGGCCACGTCGAGCAACTGCGCGGCGCGCTGACGTTGGTGCCACAGTGGCGACCGCCGGCCCGGGTGGCGTCGGGGGAGCAGCAACGCGCGGGCGGCGCACTCGCGGAACCGCGACGCGAACAACGCCGACCCGCCTACCTCGGCGGTGACGATCGGTTCGATCTCGTCGGCCTCGAACACGAACAGATCAGCCCCCGGCGAAGCGTCTTCCGTGTCCGGCAGCCGGACGACGATCCCGTCGTCGGACGCGGTCGGCTTCTCGTCGATCCCGTATCGCTCGCGCAGCCGCCGGCCGATCGCCAGCGCGAGGGGCCCGTGCACGCGAAGCCCGTACGGCGAGTGCAGTATCACGCGCCAGTCGCCCAGCTCGTCGCGGAATCGCTCGACAACCAGCGTGGTGTCGGTGGGCACGGCGTTGGTGGCCCGGCGCTGGTCGTCGAGCAGGTGGCGCAGATTCTCGCCGGCGTGCCCATCGAAACCCAAAGTCGCGCATCGTTTCTTAAATTCTTCGTCATCCAGCCGCGCTAGCTCACCGGTGAACGCGCCCAGCGCGGCGCCGAGTTCGGCGGGTCGGCCCGCACCGTCGCCGTGCCAAAAAGGCAGCCGCGCGGGTTCGCCGAACGCCGGTATCACCAGAACCCGATCGTGGGTGATCTCGGTGATACGCCAGCTGGTAGCGCCCAGAGAGATCACATCGCCGGGACGTGATTCGTAAACCATCTCCTCGTCGAGTTCGCCGACGCGGGAGGGCTTCCCGGAGTCCGCGCTTGCCGCCAGGTAAACCGTGAACATGCCGCGGTCGGGGATCGCGCCGCCGGAGGTGACGGCCAGCCGCTGCGCGCCGGGCCGACCGGTGAGCGTGCCGGCGTCGCGGTCGTACACGAGCCGCGGCCTGAGCTCGGCGAATTCGGTTGACGGGTACTTCCCGCTGAGCAGGTCCAGCGTCGCTTCGAACGCGCTGCGGGGCAGGGTGGCAAACGGCGCGCTGCGCCGGACCGTATCGAACCAGTGGTCGGCGTCCAGAGGCTCCAGCGCGCAGGCGGCGACGGTGTGCTGCGCCAGCACGTCGAGTGGGTTGGCGGGGACGCGGAGCTGCTCGATCTGGCCGGCGAGCATGCGCTGGACGGTCACCGCGCAGCTCACCAGATCGGTGCGGTGCTTGGGAAAGACCACGCCGCGTGAGATCTCGCCGACCTGGTGGCCGGCGCGCCCGATGCGCTGCAGACCGCTGGCCACCGACGGCGGCGCCTCGACCTGGATCACCAAATCGACGGCGCCCATGTCGATTCCGAGTTCGAGACTCGACGTGGCGACGACCGCCTTGAGCCTGCCGCTTTTCAGGTCGTCCTCTACCGCGGCCCGCTGCTCCTTGCTGACCGAGCCGTGATGCGCCCGCGCAAGCAGCGACTCGGCGCCGAACGTCTGGCTCATGCCCATGATGTGGGCCGGCGCGCCGCCGGGCACCTGCGAGTTCGGTTCGGCGACCAACTCAATTCCCAACCGCTGCGCGTGAATCTCGTTGAGCCGGGACGTGAGTCGCTCGGCAAGCCGGCGAGAGTTCGTGAACACGATCGTGGACTGGTGGGCCTCGATCAAGTCGGCGATGCGCTGCTCGACGTCGGGCCAGATCGTGTTGTTCTCCAGCTTCGCCATGTCCGGCACCGGGACGACGACCGACATGTCGAACGTCTTTTCGGCGCGCGGCGACACGATGGTCGCGGGGGCCTGCCCGGACAGGAACCGCGCGACCTCCCCGGCGGGACGCACCGTGGCCGACAGGCCGATCCGCTGCGCAGGCCGCTCCAGCAGCAGGTCCAACCTTTCCAGCGACAAGGCCAGATGCGAGCCACGTTTGGTGCCGGCCACCGCGTGCACTTCGTCGACGATGACCGTCTGCACCCCGGCGAGGGTTTCCCGGGCCGCCGAGGTCAGCATCAAGAACAACGACTCGGGGGTGGTGATCAGGATGTCCGGCGGCCGGGTGATCAGCTCACGGCGGCGCGCGGGTGGGGTGTCGCCGGACCGCACGCCCACGGAGATCCCGGGATCGGGCAGCCCGAGCCGCTGGGAGGTGCGGGTGATGCCGGTCAGCGGGGCGCGCAGGTTCCGCTCGACGTCGACGGCGAGCGCCTTCAGCGGCGAGACGTAAAGAACCTTGGTGCCCGCCCCCGCGCGGGGGAGTCCCCCGCAAGCGGGTGGTACCCCCAGCCCGCGGCCCGACTCGGGTTCGGCGGTCAGCCGGTCGATGGCCCACAGGAACGCCGCGAGCGTCTTGCCTGAGCCGGTGGGGGCGATGACCAGCGTGTTAGCGCCGTCGGCGATCGCCGACCAGGCCTGGGCCTGCGCCGGCGTGGGCGCGTCGAAGGTGCCCTCAAACCACTCGCGCGTGGCGATGCCGAAACGCGCAAGCGGGGAGCGGGCAGACCGATCCACAGTCACCCATCCATGGTGCCAACCGGGTACGACAAGTCGGCGGGTGTTCGCGTCAAGCTGAGTACATGCTCAACACGGCGGTTCTGGTCGCCCTGCCCGGCGTGAACCTGAACAAAACCGACCCCCGGCGGGTACGAATATGGGATATGGCAGTCGTGCTCGCCTACGGTTCCCCGGCACTGGGTCACCTGTACCCGATGTGCCCGCTATTGTCCGAGCTGGTCGGGCGTGGCCACGACGTCCACTTGCGCACCCTGTCTGACGGTCTCGCCACCGGCCGCCGCCTCGGCGTGCAAACCGCTTGCGTGAACCCGCGGATCGAGGACATCGCAGGCGAAGACTGGACCGCGGGCAACGCGTTCGGCGTGCTGAAGATGACGATCGACGTGCTCTGCCATCGAGCCGCGCTCGAAGTCGGCGATCTGGCTGCCGCGATCGATCAGGTTCACCCGGATGCGCTCATCATCGACGCCAACTGCTGGGGCGCCATGTCGGCGGCCGACGCGGGCACCACACCCTGGTCGGTGTTCTCGCCGTTCACGCCGTTTCTGCAATCACCGGGCACGCCGCCGTTCGGTCCCGGCCTCGCCCCGTGGCCCGGCTTGGCCGGGCGCTTCCGCGACGCCGGCGTGCGCGCCGTGGTCCGGCGGGTGATGGACGGGCCGATGCTGCCGCGCGTCAACGCCATACGGGTGTCGGTCGGCGCGCCGGAAGTCCGCTCCGTCGACGAGTTCTTCCGGCGGCCGCCGCTGATGCTGGTGGCCAGCGGCAAACCTTTCGAGTACCCGCAAACCCACTGGGGTGACACGGTGCACATGATCGGCCCGTGCGCGTTCGAGCCCGCGCCGGCCGTTCCGGACTGGCTCGCCACGATCGACCGACCGATCGTGCTGGTCACCACTTCCTCCATCCGGCAGGCCGACACCCGGCTCGCACTCACCGCGTTGACGGCGCTGGCCGACGAACCCGTCCACATGGTGGTGACGTTTCCCGCGGGGGTGCCCGACGGTGTCGTCGCGCCGGCCAACGCGACCGTCCGGCGGTTCGTGCCGCACGGCGCGGTGCTCGACCGCACGATCTGCGCGGTCACCCATGGCGGGATGGGCACCACGCAGAAGGCTTTGAGTCGTGGCGTGCCGGTCTGTGCGGTGCCGTTCGCACGCGACCAGGCCGAGGTCGCCCGTCGGGTCGAGGTGGCCCGTTGCGGCACCCGGCTGCCCGCGAAAAAGCTCACCCCCCAGCGTCTCCGGGCCAAAGTCCGTCAGGCCATGACGATGGCCGACGGGGCCCGCCGCGTTGCCGAAGGGTTCGCCGCCACCGGGGGCGTGGCCCGCGGCGCCGAGCTGATCGAACAGCGGCTGCTGGGCGAGGAGGGAGCCCAAGAGCCGGACGCCCTGCCCCGCCGGCGGAGAATACGCGCCGCTGAGCCCCCGCATCCGTTTGCTGGAGGGCACGGCACGCGCAGGTAGGATGCCGTCATGCGGCTGCCGGTGTCCCTCGCGGGACTTTTCGCGGCGGCGCTGTTGCTAGCCGGCTGCGCGCAGCCGATCGGCGGTCGTGCCGTCGCGCCGCCGTCACACGTGAGCCGGCCGGTGTCCGGCGGCGACCTCGACAGCATCCTGCTGACCCCGTCGCAGCTGAGCGACATCGTCGGGGCGAAGCTGCAGCTGCAGGCCGACGTCAGCCGCCCGGTGGCGGGTGATCCGGCGGAGGGCCCCTGCGCCGCGCTGGACACCGTCGGCATGCAACCCTTCATCGGCAACGGCTTCAGCGCATTCCATCTGCTGCTGCTGTCCGACGGCAGCTCTGCTGTGCACGACCACGTCATCACGCAGGCTGTGGCCGTCTACCCCGACGCGCCAAGTGCCACAACGGCATTCACGACAGCAACGTCGGGCCTGCCGCCCTGCGACGGCAAGAACGTCAAGGCCGAGGCCGCGTGGAAGTTCGCCGTCAACGACATCACCGCAGACACCGCACGGTGGAACAAGGAGCAGACCGACCTGCCGATGCTCTGGGTGTGCTACGGGCAGGCCCGGGTCCGCATCAATGCGATCGTTCAAGCCATGTCCTGTCAGGGCGACGACGGCGGCCAAGCAAACGCCGACGCGATCCTGAACCGGATGTCGGCTACGGTCTGGGAGCTGTCCGGCTCCTGAGGTGCCCACGTTCTGATGGCCGACCAAGCGCGCACGAAGTGCCCGGTGGACGGGATATTCTTCGTGCCGTGGCCGAGAATCCGGTCGACGACATGGGCGCATCCCCCATCGGGCGGGCGTTGGCCGGTGGAGCGCCGCAGCGTGTCGGGTGGTTTCGGTTCTACTTTGCTGACCAGCGGTGGGAATGGTCGCCGCGGGTAGAGCGCATGCATGGCTGTGAGCCCGGCGAGGTCGGGCCCACCACGGAAATCGTGTTGTCCCACAAGCACACCGACGACCACCGACAGGTTGCCGCGACGCGTTTGCCGTTGCGGCGTAGCGGGAACGCGATGAGCCGAACGCCACATCACAGGGGACAATCATGAAGATGGCGCCCGACACGAGCGAGCCGCGCCGCGATCGGCAAACCTTTGCGGCGGCGGCGCGCTTCTGCGGCGTCGTCGTGGCGATCGCGCTGGTGGTCCTGCTGGCCTGCCTCGCCTGGCTCAGCGGCTGCAAGTCAGGCACGGGCGAGGGGTCCCTGGCGCACTGCAGCGGATTGCAGCGCAACGCCTTGGCGATCGGGCCTGCGCTGATCCTCGCGGTCGGCGGGATCTGGGCCTTCGTGCGGACCTTTCAGGTGTGGCGGGCGCGTGGCGGTTGGTGGATCTGGCAGGGCGCGGGCTGGTTCTTGATGTTGTTCATGCTGGTCGTGTTGGGGATGACCGCGCCGGTTGCGCTGCTTTGAGGCATAGCCCCACGTCACAGCCAAATTCGGGCATCCGCATGCGCATTTCGTGAGTATCCTGATGGGTATCTCTAGTTAAGGAGAGATGCGATGGGAGATACGCATCACGATCCGGTTGATCACTCCCGCACACATCACCAGCACGCTGGCGAGTCGATGATCGACGTCTACTTCTGGCCTGGGTTCTTCCTGCTGGCGGTGGGGCTAGTCGCGTTGGTTGGCTGTGTGGCGGCTGCCGCCTACAAACATCACGAGTGGCTCCTGGCGACAGGTGTGATCGCGCTCACCGCGGTCGCGGCCGGCTCGGCCTGGATTGCCGTCGAGCATCGCCGGGTGCGCCGCATCGAGGCGCGCTGGAGGGCCGACCACCCGGTCGGCAGCTCGCATCGGCACGCGGCCTAACGCAGGCGCGCGCCCGCTTCCCGACGTGGACCATCCGCCGGGGAGTTTCGTGATGCCGCCGTGAGGTTAGCCAGGCTAAACGACTTGATCACGGGAGGACAAACTGGTGGCAGACGTAGATCCGACAGACCATGCCCGCACCACCGTCCCGCGCGCCGGCGAGGCGATGAAGGACACCCGCAGCCTGCCCGGCTACTTCCTCATCGGTTTGGCCACAGTGGCTTTGGTGGCCTGCCTCGCTGCTGCGGGGATAGGCCGTCTCGGTTGGACCGTCGGGCTCGGCGTCATCGCGGTCGTGGCCGCCGCCGGGTCGGTGTGGGTACTCCTGGAGCGCCGCCGCGTCGCACGGCTCGCGCGGCAGTCGCCCAACGCACGGCTGATTTCGCGCGCCAAAATCTAAAAAAGGTGGGCCCAGTCCGATTCGGACTGGGCCCACCCGCGCCACGGAGCACGGGTTACTGGTGGGACTTCTGGCGTTGTTCGGCAGCCTTGGCACCGGCACGAGCCGACTCCGCCTCGGCCTCCTTCTTGGCGGCGCCCCGCTCGGCCTCGGCCTTGTCCTGCTGGGCCTTTCCCTCACCGACCAGGTCGTCGCGACCCGTCACGGTGCCGACGGCTTCCTTGGCCTTGCCTTTGGCGTCCTCGACGACGCCCTTGATGGCTTCCTCGGGTCCGCTGTTTTCCGCCATGAATTCCTCCTTGTTGGCTTTTTCGGTGAGCGCGGTCGCTCTGTAGGGCGACGAGCGCCGTTGCCCGCCCCCGCACCGGGTTCCCGTTGGTTAACGGGGCTAAACCTCGGTGGGCCGGGGCTAGGAGTTGTCCTGGTCGTCCCAGTCCTCGTCGCCGGTGTCGGCACTGGTCAACTGCTCCTGCCAGTCCGCAGGATCGACGTCGGTGGGCGCGGGGTTCCCGGCCGCTATCTGGCTGGCCTCGGTCGGCTGAAAGTCCTCGGAGAGCTCGCGCGTTTCACCGACCGGGAGCCGCTGCTCCACCGCATCGGCGATGGGGACCTCTTCACCGATGGGTTCGTCGGAATCGGGGCCAAGTGTCACATGCGAAAGCTACCCCGAACGGCCTCCCACCGAAACAGCCGGTGCCCGAGGG
>NZ_DATFYW010000064.1:0-10377 GCF_035314905.1 Mycobacterium sp. | reverse complement strand
CCGGGTGTCTCGGACTGGGTGGCCGTCGCGATCGAAGGTGTGCTGACGCTCGGCCTCGTGAGCGTCATCCTGGGGACGTCGTCGGGCGCCCGGAATATCGGAACCAATGCGGCGATTGCGGTCGGCGGGTACATCGGCATCGCCGCCGTGTGGGGTGCGCCGGTCACCGGTGCGTCGATGAACCCGATGCGCTCGCTGGCGCCCGACGCAGTCGCGGGCCAGGTAGGCACATATTGGATCTACCTGGTCGGACCGATGATCGGCGCCACCATTGCGGTCGGGTTCGAATACATCCTGAAGGGTCGGGCTACGGCGGCCGGCGCGCGGGCGGCTCAGGGCGTGCTGAGTGGGCCTGACACCTCAGGGCAGTAGGTCCCTCTTCAGTTCTGCCGAGCGGGGCTGACCCAACATTTCCGAAACCGTTTCTGTCGGCCTGGGCGCCGAAACGGCAATCGTAGGGCCGAATCGAACCTAAGCTGCGGGTGAACCCGCTTCACCCGTGACGCGGGCTTCCACCAGCCACGGCAAAGGAGCCAGCAATGACGCGCACGATCCGACACGGCAATCGGAACGGTTACGCCTCCCTGGGCGCCGGCGGCTTGAGCCAGGAATCCTTGCCGATGCGCCTGTTCGCCAAGGGCAACGCAAAGCAGTGGAACCCGGCGGACATCGACTTCACGCAGGACGCCAAGGACTTCGCCGCGATGACCGACGACGAGCGATGGATGACCACCTCGCTGGCCGCACAGTTTCTCGCCGGAGAGGAATCGGTGACCCAGGACCTACAACCGTTTGTCGCGGCGATGGCTGCGGAAGGCCGCTTCGCCGACGAGATGTATCTGACCCAGTTCGTGTACGAGGAGGCTAAGCACACGCTGGGCTTCCGGCTCTGGTTCGACGCTGTCGGCCTTACCGAGGACCTGCACGAATACATCGAGTTCAACGACCCCTACATGCAGATGTTCACCCGAGAACTGCCGGCCAGCCTGTACGCACTGGAGCAGGACTCCACCCCGCGTAACCAGATCCGGGCCTCCGTCACCTACAACCACGTGATCGAGGGAACGCTCGCTCTGACCGGCTACTACGCCTGGCAGAAGGTGTGCAGCAGCCGCGGAATCCTGCCCGGGATGCAGAAAGTCATCAAGCACATCGGCGACGACGAACGTCGGCACATGGCGTGGGGCACCTTCACCTGCCGCCGACACGTCGCGGCCAACGACGAACTCTGGCAAGTCGTCCAGGACCGAATGGGCGAGCTCATGGGCCTGGCGACGGAAACGGTCGCCGAGACTTTCCGCAAGTTCGGCAACAAGCCCCCCTTCGGGCTGGATCCAGAAGAGATGACCGCCTACGCCCTGGACAAACTCACCCGCCGGCTCGGGGCGATCGAATCCGCCCGCGGCGCCGATGTGCTCACCATCGACCGCGACGCGTCGCCCGAGGCGCTCGAGGAGAAGTTCCACCAGGAGGACCAGCTGGAGCTCACAGGCTGACCGTCAGCCCGTGAGCTGATGCGCTAAGGCTGGGGCGACGTCGGCTGCGGGCTGGCCCCGAATTGTTCGACCGGTTTCCGTACCGTTGTCTCGTGCGCGACGAATCGATAGGAAAGCTGATGGGGATCAGAGCTGTTGTCGCGCTCGCTGTTGGGCTTGGTTGCTTCAGCCTGGTGCTTCCGACCGTTGCTTCAGCTGATCAGGACTTGAACGGAACGTACACATATTGGGTCACCGAAGAATTCGATCGCGGCGCCCCGGTAGACATCAACGCCCTGCGCACGTGGACTGTTACACCATGTGGTCCCGGATGCGCTCACGTCAGCAGTTCACCGGATCGGGGGCCGGGCGGAGGCGGCGGATACGACGGAGACCTGCGACTCATCGATGGTGGTTGGCAGATGACCGTGACAAGGCCGGATCTGTCGATTTGCGACGACGGGAGGCGCCTGCCGGGAACGGTGAGTTATTCGGTGGACCCGACCACTTTGACCGGCACCGCAAACGGCACCGTGGCGGCGGATTGCGACGGCGCACCGGGCGGGTTCCGGGACACGTTCACGCTGACCCACACCGGCTCGGCGTGAACCGGATTAGATGACGAGAAGACCCTCGTGTCACACAGGCACCCATGGTTTTCGTTCTCGGTGTGCCGCGACAGCAGTCGAGCCAGTCGCGCTACGCCGGAGTAGGCGGTCCGTTAACTGTGGCGGGCTGCTTCTTGGACGAGCTGCACGCGGCTGGTGAGCCCGAGTTTGGTGTAGACGTGGGTGAGGTGGGTTTGCACGGTGCGCGGTGAGACGAACAGCCTGGTGGCGATGTCTTTGTTGCCGAGCCCCTCGCTGACGAGTCGCACGACGTCGTGTTCGGTCGGGGTGAGCGAGGCCCAGCCGCTGGTGGGCCGTTTGCGTTCACCGCGGCCGCGCTGGGCGTAGGCGATCGCGTCCTCGGTGGACAGGGCCGCGCCCTCCGCCCACGCGGAGTCAAAGCCGTTCTCACCCAGCGTATCTCGCAGCGCCGCCACCGAAGCTTCGTAGACGGCGTCATAGATTTTGAAGCGGACCTCCCCGATGCGGTGCCGGATGGCGTGTGCCGCGCCGAACAGCCGGGCGGCTTCGCGGTGACTACCGGCGTCCCCGGCCAGGGTGCCGAGGCACTCCAGGGTGTCGGGAATGCCCGCTTACGCCTGGATGTCGGCGGCGCGGACGAGCGCGTCGTGGGCGTCGCGTTCGGCCTGCTCCGGCTCACCCTGCGCGATCGCCACCCGGGCGCGCGTGCTCGGCGCCCACGTCAGCCACAAGCCGGTCGTGGTCGACACGGCCTCGTCGGCCCAACGGCGGGCGGCAGCGAGATCCCCGTCTGCCAGCGCGGCCTCGGCATTCCAGATGCGCTGCAATGCCTCCGCGCCACCACTCACGACAATCATGAACTGGAGGGCGGCCTCGCGCGCCTCGTGCGCCGCCGCGCCATCCCCGGCGGCCAGGGCCGCGAATCCCAACACCATGTGCCCCACTACCGCGAACCTCCCGCCAAGCTCCGCGCCGCCCTCAAGGATCGCCTCGGCCGCCGCCCGGGCCGCCGCCGCCTCACCCTGACGTGCGAGTACCAGGCTCTGGCCGGCGAGGCTGAACACCCTCCAGATCTCGTCGTGAGCCGCCTCGGCCTCGGCCGCCACCTCGCCGAACTGTGCGGCGGATCCGGCTAAATCGCCGCTGAGGTGCTGCGCCGCCCCGAGGTAAAAGCGACACACACGCGAGTTGAACCGGTCGCCGATCGAGTCGGCGAGGTCACGTCCCTCCTCGCCAGCTGCGCGCATCCCGAGCGGGTCAACGATGTGGGCGCCCTGCGCCTGCAGGGCGAGGATCTGGCTCAGCCGCCACCGATCGTCCACGGCACGGGCCAGGCCGATCGCCTCGGCGAAGCATGCCCGGGCCACCTCGACGTGATAGCCCAGGCCGGCGGTAAACCCGCAGGCGGTCAATGTCCGGGCCAGCAGGGCCGGGTCATCGACGTCTCGCGCGATCGCCACGGCCTGTTCGGCCTGATCGAGACGCTGCTCATAATCACGGCCTGCCGGCGCGTCAAGCACGGCGGCCATCGCCGTGTAGTAATCACGATGACGCGAGCGCACGCTGTCGGCCCCGCCGGACTCGCCGAGTTTTTCCAGCGCGTGTTGGCGAACCGTCTCCAGCAACCGGTAGCGGGTTCGGTCCCCGCTGTCGTCGGTCACCACCAGCGACTTGTCCACCAGCAACGTGAGCAGGTCGAGCACCTGGAAGCGCGGCATGTCAGCACCGCCGCCGACCGCCTGGGCGGCGTCCAGGTCGAACCCGCCCACAAACACCGCCAGCCGGCGAAACAAGACCCGTTCCGGCTCGCTCAACAACCCATGCGACCAATCCACCGAGGCGCGCAGCGTCTGCTGGCGGCGCACCGCGGTGCGCGCACCACCGGTCAACAACCGGAACCGGTCATGCAGGCCATCGAGGATCTCGGCCAGCGACAATGCCCGCACCCGCGCGGCCGCCAGCTCGATCGCCAACTTTCGACAAACAACTAACCGACTCAGCGCCGACGAGCTAACCATGCTCGCAGAAGTCCTGCTGATGGCAGGCACCGACACCACCCGCAATCAGTTGGCCGCCGCCGTGCAGGTCCTGTGCGACCACCCCAAGCAGTGGGCCCTCCTGGCTGAGCATCCCGAGCTCGCACCGCAGGCCGTCGAGGAGCTCATGCGCCATAGCCCGGTCATTTTCACGTCCATGCGCAAGGCCGCCGAAGACGTCCAACTCGCGGAGGTCACTATTCCCGCCGGCACGCTCGTGCTCGCCAACACTGCCTCGGCCAACCGCGACCCTGCCGTCTACCACGATCCCGACCGCCTCGACATCACCCGCGCAAATCCGCCGACCATGCTGAGCTTCGGCGGCGGCATTCATTACTGTCTGGGAGCACACCTCGCCCGGCTCGAACTCGCCGAAGCCCTGACCGTCATCACGCGCCGCATGCCCAACCCACACCGCAGCGGCCCTGCCCCCTGGAAGCCGCTACTCGGGATCACCGGCCCGACAACCCTGCCCATTGAATTCGACGCCGGACACTGAACTCGCCGACCAGCCACGAGCTGGGTAGGGTGCCAATGCACGCGCCGGGCATCGATGCCGGCCTTGCCGGATCTGCGATCATCGGCGCCGTGCGGGCCATGCCGGCGGAGGCGTTGGCGCGAAACACCGCCCGCAAAGCAACGTGACGTCGTGGTCACCGCATCCATCATCGGGGGCGCCCTGCTGCGCACACCCAAATGAGATGAGCTGTAGTCAGCCACTCGTCGTTGTCGAGGTTGCCGCTGGCGAGCCACGCGTCCAGGGGAATACATTGTCCGCAGGCGCGAGCGAGGAGAGCTTCGATGACCGACTTCGACGTCGTGGTGATCGGTGCGGGGCACAACGGGTTGACGGCGGCCGGCGAGCTGGCAAGAGGCGGCGCACGAGTCCTGGTGTTGGAACGCGCGCACTTCATCGGTGGCATGGCCGCGACCCGGGAACTGTTCCCGGGCTTCAAGCACAGCGTGGGGGCCTGGGCGCTGATCGCATTCCGGCCCGAGCTGATCGATCGACTCGAGTTGCCGCAGTTTGGTTTCGAGCTGATCGACCCGTGGTCGTCTGCATGCACGTTCGGGTACGAGGGTTCGGTCCCGTTCGTGATGTACAACAATCTCGAGCGCCAGGCCACGCATGTCTTCGATGATCACGGCGAGCAGACCGCGACGGCGCTGGCCCAGTTGTTCATGCATATCCGTAAGTTCGGGCCGTACTTCTCCGAATCGGCCTACGGTGCCGCCCCGAACATCCACGAGGTGATCGCCGACCAGCCAGATGCCCAGTCGCGGCGCGACTTTGCCCAGATGTGGTTCGGCAGCACGATGGACATCGTGCGGCGATTCATGACGCCGGAGATGGCACCCTGCTTACAGGGATCGCTCGCGACGATGTCGATCGACGGCTGCTATGCCGGTCCGTGGACTCCGGGCACCGGCGCGTCAACGCTTTTCCACTACCTGCTCAACGGCCTGGACACCCCGAAGTTCATGATGCCCCGCGGCGGCATCGGCGCGTTGAGCGCGTCGCTGCAGCGCCGTGCCGAACACTACGGCGCCGAAGTGAACGTCAAGACCGAGGTTCGGTCGTTGCTGGTCGACGGAGGCAAGGTCACGGGAGTGCGGCTGAAGAACGGTTCGGAAATCTCCGCCCGCGCGGTCGTGTCGACGCTGGACGCGAACAAAACCTTCCTCGGCCTGCTCGGCGAAGAGCACCTGCCCGGTGACTTCGCACGAAAGGTGCGGGAGGTGCGTTACAACGAGGGATACATTCAGGCACATCTGACTCTCGACGGCGAGCCCACCTGGGTGGATTGGTTGCAGCCATTCGCGACTGACAACGGATCGACTTGTCCCACAATGGCATTTACGCCGTCTGCCGAGTACGTAAGCGACGCATGGGACCAGTACCGGCGAGGCAAGCTACCTGAGCGGCCGCCCGCGTATCTGTATCTGCCGAGCCTGGTTGATCCGACCCTGGCGCCCCGAGGCAAGCACACTGCGACGATTTTCGCGCCGTACTTCCCGACCGACCTCACGCCGGACGCCCACCGGTCGTTGAAGGAGCAGTACGCCGACAACTGCATCGCGGTGTTCGAGCAACACGCTCCCGGATTCGTTGACCTGATCAATGACAAAGTGGTGCTGGCGAACCGCTACTTCCACAGCACTTTCGGGGCCACCGATGGCGATTATGCGCAGGGACTGATCGACGCAGGGCAGATGTGGTCCGACAGACTGCCGGGCGAGTCGACATACGGCACCCCGCTCGAGGGCCTGTTTATCGGCGGCTCGGCGGCCCATCCCGGTCCAGGGGTCACCTGTCTCCCCGGACTGAATAGCGCCAAAGTGGTGCTGCGGCATCTGGAAGCGCTCGTCCCGACGAAATAGTGCTCAGTGCTGTCGCAGATTCGTTTTCACGTCATCGCGATCAGCAACCCGCAGATGGCGCCTGCGCGGCATGAACTCCAGTGACAACAGCACCACCAAGGCGGTTGGGATGTGATGCGCGCTCAGCACGGCGTAGCGACGCTCGCCGAGGGCGTGGAACTTGCGCAGGTACCGGTAGAGGGACTCGAGCGCGATCAGCGGGTCGAGCAGATGGATCAACAGATAGAACACGCCGTGAAGCGGTCCGCGGTTTCTATTTTCGAAGATTTCCGGGAACGCCGCGAATGCCAACGAGAGCCGCTGCGCGTGATGGGCTTTCGCATGCGCGATCATGTCGACGCTGAGCCGCTCGTCGATGCCGTTGGGTGCGCCGGGGCGGCGGAAGGGCACATCGAGGCTGACCTCGGATCCATGTCCGGCGCTCGCGTAGCGGTGAAACCCCTGTACCCGGCCTCCGCTGTCGCGCGCGATGATGAGCTGGACACCGGGGTAGCGGCCCTCGAGTGCGCAGTCGAGGTTCATGCAAAACCCGCGTTCGGTGCGCGCGCCGCTATGCGAGGCACACAGCACGGCGGCCAGCTCGGCGGTCAGCGCCGCCCCGAGCTGCTGCTCGTCGACGACCTCAGTGCTGACCCCGGCGTTATGCGTGCGCTGCACCGCTTGGCGCAGATTGCGGAATCGACGCCCCACCATGGAAAACCGCTGCACGTCGACAACAACGTCGCGCCCAATCGGCACCCTCAGCATCGGGTGACCCACGGCCTGTTTGCGCCACAGCGCGAGACGGCCTTCGCTGCAACCCAATACGATGATGCGCCAACCGCGGCTGCGACACACCCGCGCGAAATCGCCCACCAACTCGTTGAAGGCGGCCTCCTCCCCGATCGGGTCACCGCTGATGACGGCGAACCCCAGGCGGGTGCGGTAGGCGACCGCGGCGGTGCGCTCGGCGTTGAAGTGGTAGCTCTTCAGCGACTCCATCGCGAACGGGGCCAGCGGATCTCGGCGTGTGGCGTCCACTAGGGCCCAAACCTGCGGTAGCGCGCCCGGCTGAGGGCGCGCTGTGGTCGGCCACATCAGTGCCAGCCCGGTGCCGGCGAGCAGCACGTTGCCGAGCAGGCTTGCCGACAGGAAGTGCGCCGCCAGGCCGGCGAGCAGCGCGGCCGCGGCCGCCAGCGCGTGCGCGGCGGTCACCGGCCGGCGCAGGAGGATGCCGCGCGCGATCAGCGCCGCCGCGGCCATCAGGGCCAGTGACCACGCCGGCCGCCCCCCCGCGCGCCAGTCGGCAGGCTGATGCCCGCGTGCCGCCAGCAGGATGAGCCCACAGACAACGCATACCATCGTCAACACGCCCACCCAGCGCGCGGGCGACGAGTCAAGCCTGATCAGCACCCGTTCACCAGGCCGGCGGCCGGTGCCGATTCTTCCGGGCGCCATGCTCACGGCGGATCCGTTCTGGCACAAACCGTCGGCGCGCCGGGTCGTGCAGCTGCGCTGGTGATCATCCCCGATCCTCCGAATTGAGCCAGACCCCGCACCCCGTGCCGATGTTCGGTGTCTGTGATGCGAACCTAGGGCTGAGCGGGAGGGGCGCTCTAGGGCCATTGGACTCTGCTCCGCTCATCGGTCGTCCCGGCCTTGCACGTGGCGCAATCCGTCCAGCGCGATGCCGATCGCTCGTTGGGCTGCCGCTCGCACCTGCTCGGTGGTGTCGCCGCGTTTCAGGTAGACGGGTGCGCAGACTCCGCCTTCGGCTCGATCGAGCGCAGCGTCCGGTGACCGGGATGCGGGCACCGGGCCTCGGCCGGGGTCGCCTAGGTTGTCTATTCGTGACCAACACGGCGGATCCACAGCTGCCCAGCCTCGACGCGGCGGTCGTCGGTGCCGGCTTTGCGGGGTTGTACGCGCTGCACAAGCTGCGCTCGCAGGGGCTGTCGGTGCGCGTGTTCGAGGCGGCCCCCGAGGTCGGCGGCACGTGGTATTTCAACCGGTACCCCGGCGCGCGCTGCGATGTCGAGAGCGTCGACTACTCCTACTCGTTCTCCGACGAACTGCAGCGGGAGTGGAACTGGACCGAGAAGTACGCCACCCAGGACGAGATCCTGCGCTACATCAAATGGGTCGCTGCCAAGCTGGACCTGCGCAGCGACATCACGTTCAACACGCGGGTCACCTCGGCGGTCCTCGACGAAAAGACGTTGCACTGGACGGTGAGGACCGACGCCGGCGAGGTCGTCACCACGCGGTTCTGCCTGATGGCCACGGGTGCCCTGTCGGCGGCGCTAACCCCCAACTTCGAGGGCCTGGACACGTTCCGCGGCGACATCTATCACACCGCTCACTGGCCGCATGGGGGCGTCGACTTCAGCGGCAGGCGCGTCGCGGTGATCGGCACCGGATCGTCGGGCATCCAGTCGATCCCGATCATTGCCCAGCAGGCCGACCAGCTGTGTGTGTTCCAGCGCACGCCCAATTACAGTGTGCCGGCACGCAACAAGCCGCTAACCCCCACGGAGATGGCCGAGGTCAAGGCGAACTACGACGAGCGGCGATGGTTGTCCTGGCACAGTGGCGGCGGCTCGCCCTACATCGGCACCGCCAGGAAGACGATGGAGCTGCCGCCCGAGGAGCGACGCGCGGCGTTCGAAAAGCGTTGGCAGCTCGGCGGTGTGCTGTTCAGCAAGACCTTTCCCGACCAGATGATCGACCCGGTCGCCAACGAGGAGGCCAGGAAGTTCTACGAAGAGAAGGTCCGCGCCGTCATCGACGACCCGGAGGTCGCCGATCTGCTGATCCCCAATGATCACCCGATCGGCACCAAGCGGATCTGCACCGACAGCAACTACTTCCAGACCTTCAACCAGCCCCATGTGAAGCTGGTCAGCGTCCGCCAGACACCAATCGTGTCGGTCGATGCCACCGGGATAAACACCACCGACGCGCATTACGACCTCGACGCGATCGTGCTCGCCACCGGTTTCGACGCGATGACCGGAGCCCTGGCCAAGATCGACATCGTCGGGCGGGAAGGTGAGCTGCTGCGCCACGACTGGAAGGACGGCCCGCGGACCTATCTGGGTCTGGGCGTCGACGGATTCCCCAACCTGTTCATCGTCTCAGGCCCGGGAGCGCCCGCCGTGCTGGCCAACATGGTGCTGCACGCCGAGGCCCACGTAAACTGGATCGCCGACTGCATCGGCTACCTCGACGAACACGGCTACGCCGGCATCGACGCTAGCCCGGACGCGGTGGAGAACTGGATCGCCGAGTGCGCCCGGCGGGCGGAAGCCACGCTGTTCACCAGGGCCAACTCGTGGTACATGGGCGCCAACGTGCCGGGCAAGCCGAGGGTGTTCATGTTGTTCACCGGCGGATTCGGTGCGTACAACGACATCTGCACCGAGGTTGCCGAAGCCGGATACAAGGGGTTCAACCTGATCAAGGTGTCCTGATCTCGGGACCACCCGAGATCGTGGCGCCGGTGCGGGCGTGCTGCTGGTCTCTAATAGCGGCTTGCGGATTCCACGGCGAACGCCTCCACCCCGGCAATTCCGTTATCTAATATATCATTCTGTATCGAACCGGGTGCCAAAAATATGCCGGAATAATGGCTGCCCTGAATGGTGTTCCGAGAAATGACGTTGCCGGAGGAACCTACAAAGTCCAGATCGGCGGCGGGCTGGTCAGCCGATGCGGCGCCAAGTTCGATACCAAAGAAATGGTACTTTGTGTTTTCGCCAAGATTGTTGTCGCTTACGACGTTCACTCCGATGACGTTAAATAGTCCGGTGCGCACCATCTTCACGCCACCGCCGAAATTTCCGGTGACGTGGTTGGCGAAAATCTCGTTGTAGAGCGCGTTGTCGATCGAGATTCCCGGCAGCTTGGCCATCG
>NZ_DATFYW010000063.1:0-6466 GCF_035314905.1 Mycobacterium sp. | reverse complement strand
CAAAGGAGCAGGCATGCACACACCGCTATGCGACGAGCTCGGGATCGAGTTTCCGATTTTCGCCTTCACACACTGCCGCGACGTCGTCGTCGCGGTGAGCAAGGCTGGTGGCTTCGGGGTGCTCGGCGCGGTCGGCTTCACGCCGGAACAGCTCGAGATCGAGCTCAACTGGATCGACGAGCACATCGGAGAGCACTCCTACGGCGTCGACATCGTGATCCCCAACAAGTACGAGGGCATGGACTCGCACCTGTCCGCCGACGAGCTCAGGTCGACGCTGCAGTCGATGGTGCCCGGCGAGCACCTGGATTTCGCCAGAAAGCTCCTTGCTGACCACGGTGTCCCGGTCGATGACAGCGGCGAGAACGCCTTGCAGCTGCTCGGCTGGACCGAGGCGACCGCCACACCGCAGGTTGAAGTGGCGCTGCAACACCCGAAGGTAACACTGATCGCCAATGCCCTCGGCACCCCGCCGAGCGACATGATCAAACACATCCACGACTCCGGCCGCAAGGTCGCCGCGCTGTGCGGCTCGCCCGCCCAGGCCCGCAAGCACGCGGACGCAGGTGTCGACATCGTCATCGCGCAGGGCGGCGAAGGCGGCGGCCACTGCGGGGAGGTCGGCTCGATCGTGCTGTGGCCGCAGGTAGTCAAGGAGGTCGCGCCGTTGCCGGTGCTGGCGGCGGGCGGCATCGGCAGTGGCTACCAGGTCGCGGCGGCGCTGGCCATGGGCGCACAGGGTGCGTGGACCGGATCTCAGTGGCTGATGGTCGAGGAGGCCGAGAACACCCCCGTCCAGCAGGCCACGTACGCGAAGGCGAGCAGCCGCGACACCGTCCGCAGCCGCTCGTTCACCGGCAAGCCCTGCCGAGTGCTGCGCAACGACTGGACCGACGCTTGGGAGCAGCCGGGTAACCCGGACCCGCTGGGGATGCCGCTGCAGTACATGGTCTCGGGCATGGCGGTCGCCGCGACGCACAAGTATCCGGACCAGACGATCGACGTGGCGTTCAATCCGATCGGTCAGGTCGTCGGGCAGCTGAAAAAGGTCGAGAAAACCGCTGCGGTCATCGAGCGCTGGGTGCAGGAGTACCTCGAGGCGACTAACACCCTCAATGAGCTGAACGCAGCCGCCACCGTCTGACGACGGCGGCGGCTGCGGCTGCGCCGACGGCGGATCAGGGCAGCGCGGAGAACGGCAGCAGCGCCGCGAGCGGGTTTTGCGCTCCCGCGCTCGCCGTCCCGGCGGGCACCGTCTCCACCGAGTTTGCGGCAGCAGCGGCCGGCTGGGCCGCCAGGTTGGGCAGCAGTCCGCTCGGCACCAGGGCGGCCAGGTTGGTCGGCACCGAGAGCTGCGATAGCCCTGGGATGCTCGGCAGATTCATCGGCGTCGTCGAAGCGGCCCCCGGGATGCCCGTCAGTGGTGCAGTGGTTGCCGCGGACGGTGCCTGCGGCAGCGGCAGGCTGACAGACGCGGTCGCGGCCGGCGGTGCCGGAGGCGTGGCCGGCGCCGGCGGGACTCCGGTGAGAGCCGACTGGGCGGCTTGCAGCAAGCCGGTGATGGCGGGCGCCGGCGCGTTTGCGAATTGCTGAATCATGTTGAGACCCGGCAGGCCCGGGTTGGCGGGCGTGGCCGGGTCGGCCGATGCGGTGGCGCTCAGCGCCAGAGCGGCCGAGCACACGCCTGCCGCGACGATGGCGCCGGCGGCGAAGCGATTCCTGATCCGAGACATTGTTCTCCCATCCCCTTCACGTCGAGGTCTTGGCCGAAACTAGCGTGTTACTGGCGTGACTCAAGCGACAGATGTGACATTTACAGAACCGATGCCAAGGCGACGCGCTTCAGAGACCGGCGCTTCACTGGAGGCCGTCTCGGCAGCGATGATTCGTGTCGTGACGCCATTGCTCACCGCCTGCGGCGGGTTTCTGCTGGCCGTCCTGTGGATGGATCTGATCTTCGATGTTCAGGTCCTGGGTTACCGCGACTCGGGTGACGAACTGCCCGAACCGGTGCTTGCATCCATTGCCGGCTATTACCACCGCGCGACCACCACATCACGGCCGATGAGTCTGCTCATCGTGCTGGTGATGCTGATCTTGGTGGGCGCGTTGGGTTTCCAAACGGTCCACGGCGATGACCCGGCGTGGTTTCTGGCGGTTTCGGCAGTCGTGGCAGGTGGACCGATCCTGTTGGCGTTGACGCGGACGGTGTCGGCCGCGGTCCGGCTCGGCAACCGGACGGACAACCCCGCCGGACAGACACGCCTGGCCAGGTCCGTATGCCGGGATCATCTGCTCTGTCTGGGCTGCGTTTTCGTGTTCGTGGCCCTGTGGGTGGCACGCAACACCTTGGTGGCACTTCTCTGACGCGGGAATGCGTGACGTATGCGTATTCATCGACTCAGCTCCCGGTCACCGCCGGCGCAATGGTGATCAATCGGGAACCAATGCTCGAGTACCGGCAGCCTCACCCGTTCGCGGCGCAGAGCGGCGCGGCGACGCCGGGCCCGCAGGCGACGTCCGCGGCGCTCACACCGGCGAGGTAGCGTCGCCGCAGTAGCGTCATCGGCCGGGAGGAACGCTTCGATGCTCAGCTCGGCCGCGGTCAGGTCCAGGGCCGTGCCGAACGTCGTCACCGTAGTCAGAAACCTCAGCAGGCGCCCGTCGGAAGTGAACAGCTCCAGCGGAACGGCAACTCCGCCCAGATCACGCGTCTCTTCGAACCCGCCCGGGTACGACTCGATCTCGGCCAGCAGTGACGACACGTGGGCAGAACCGCTCAGGGCGGCCTCGCGTCGGCCGCCACACCGTCCAGCAGCACCGCCGCGCCCGCGTTGGCGCGCAGGATCCGCCACCCGCGGTCGACTGCAAGGCACGGATAAGGGTTGTAGGCGTGCGCTGACGGCATGGTGTCGGACCAGAACAGGTTTCAGTTATCCGATGGCCGAGACGTTCCGCCGGCGCTCTACCAATGCTTTACTGGCACGAGAACCCGTCGTCGTGAGGAGTGCCAACCGATGCCGACTCCCAATCTGCCGCCCGGCTTCGATTTCACCGACCCCGACATCTATGCCGAGCGGTTGCCCGTTGAAGAACTCGCCGAGATGCGCAGGACGGCACCGATCTGGTGGAACGAACAACCAATCGGTAAGGGTGGCTTCGGCGACGGCGGCTTCTGGGTCGTCACCAAGCACAAGGACGTCAAGGAAGTGTCGCTGCGCAGCGATGTCTTCTCGAGCCTGGAGAAGACAGCGCTTCCCCGCTATCGGGACGGCACCGTGCAGGAAGAGGTCGACAGAGGGAAGTTCGTCCTGCTCAACATGGACGCGCCACACCACACCCACCTGCGCAAGATCATCTCGCGGGCATTCACGCCGCGGGCGGTCGAGCGCCTGCGGGACGATCTCGGCGAGCGCGCACAGAACATCGCCAAGGCAGCCGCGGCGGCGGGCTCCGGTGACTTCGTCGAGCAGGTCTCCTGCGAGCTTCCCCTGCAGGCGATCGCCGGGCTGATGGGTGTGCCGCAGGAGGACCGCAAGAAGCTGTTCGACTGGTCGAACCAGATGGTCGGCGACCAGGACCCGGAGTTCGCCGGCAATGATTCAATCGCTGCGTCGGTCGAACTGATCATGTACGGCATGCAGATGGCCGCGGAAAAGGGCAAGAGCCCCGGCGATGACCTCGTCACGAAACTGATCCAGGCCGACGTCGAAGGCCACCGGCTCTCCGACGACGAGTTCGGGTTCTTCGTGATCCTGCTGGCTGTGGCGGGCAACGAGACGACGCGCAATTCCATTACCCAGGGGATGATGGCGTTCACCGACTTCCCTGACCAGTGGGAGCTCTTCAAGAAGGAACGTCCGGCAACCGCCGCCGACGAAATCGTCCGCTGGGCAACCCCGGTCACGTCGTTCCAGCGCACCGCGCTGGAGGACACCGAGTTGTCCGGCGTGCAGATCAAGAAGGGCCAGCGGGTAGTGATGTTCTACCGCTCAGCCAACTTCGACGAGGACGTTTTCGGCAACCCCTTTACGTTCAACATCCTCCGAGATCCCAACCCCCACGTGGGTTTTGGCGGCACAGGCGCTCATTACTGCATCGGTGCCAACCTGGCGAGGATGACCATCGACCTGATGTTCAATGCGATCGCGGATCAGATGCCCGACCTCACCCCCATTTCGAAGCCGCAGCGTCTGCGGTCGGGGTGGCTCAACGGGATCAAGCACTGGCAGGTCGACTACCAAGGTGGTTCGGCTGGCGGTTCCGGCGCGAGATGCCCGGTAACCCACTAGACACCCTGGATCCGTCCGACGGCGAACTGCTTGTTCGTACCGCGGTCACGGGCAGGGCCGCGAAAATGGGGCACCGCCTGACGATCAGGATGGACTCGTGGCATGTCAGGGTGCGCTGGCGAGGAGGCAAACCCACTGCGGCGGAGGTGACGGTCGACGTCGATTCGCTCCAAGTGCTCCGGGGCGAGGGTGGAGTGACCCCGCTGTCGGGTCCGGAGAAGGCGCTGGTACGTACGAACGCGCTGAAAGTTCTTGATGCAGAGCATTTTCCGCAGATCCGCTTTCACGCCGACAGCATCGAGGAGACGGCCGACGGCTACCGTCTGAGTGGCATGCTCGAGATCCGCGGCGAGTCGGGAAAGCGGGTCGTCGACGTGCGGGTGGCGGACCTCGGCGAGGCATGGCGATTGTCGTGTGAAGCCGGTGTCCGCCAAACCGAGTTCGGGATCAAGCCCTACTCGATGCTGATGGGGGCGATGAAGGTGGCCGACGACGTCGCCGTTTCCTTCACGGCCGAACGTAACAAGAGCGGTTGACAAGGCCCCGCCGGCGACAGCCGACTACGCCTGCACGATGACGGGATCACCGACGTTGGCCGTCTTGTAGTACCAGGCGGCGTTGTCGGGGCTGAGGTTGATACAGCCGTGGCTGACGTTGGCATGGCCCTGCGAATCCACCGACCAGGGCGCCGAGTGCACGTAGACCCCGCTCCACGTTATTCGCTCCGCGTACTGAGCGGTGATCAAATAGCCCTCGGGAGAGTTCAGCGGAATGCCGATGGTCCGCGAATCCATCACGACACTGCGGTTCTTCTCGAGAATCGTGAAGTTGCCGACCGGCGTCGGGCGGCTGGGCTTACCCATTGATGCCGGCATCTGCCTCGCCACCTGGCCATCGATACTCACGGTGAACGTGTGCGCCGAAATATCGGCGACACCGACGACGGCAGCGCCGGTATCGAACTGCGTCGGCGCGCCACCCGCGAGCACCGTCACCTTACTGTGGGCGGGCCAGAAACCATCCGGAATCCACTGCAGCGTATCGTCTTTCACCCAGTTGAACCGGCCGGTCATGCTCTTGGTCGTACTGATGCTGATGGTCCGCTCCGCGCCGGCACGGTCGGCGATCGGTTTGGCGAACGTGATCCTCAACGGATAGCCCACGCCCACCACCTCGCCTGGGGAGGGTTGCACGCCGGCGACGGCGAATGCCGGGTTGGCGCCTGGTGCCGCCGCGAAACTGGTGGCTGACGCCGGGATTGTCATTGCTGCAAACACCAAAGCCGCAAGTACAGGTCGAACCGCTCTACGCATGGCTTCCATTCTTCGAGGTGGCGCGATCAGTTGATTTCCATGTTAATGGAGGCGCCTGCGCTACCGGGCTTCTCGACACGTTTCATAACCCGTGATGCGGTGGACGTCAATTCACGGATTTAGCGTTGCCGGGCCGTCCGTGAGACCGCGGACTCGAACGGGCCGATCTGCAACTGGCCCGAACACCCTGCCGGTCACCTTTGATCCCGAAAGCCGCCCCCGTTGAGCAGGATCCGCCGGTAGGATCGCCATTTCCACTAGGGCTGCGGCGTTGCTGTGAGGAACCCACATGAAAGTCGGCCTGTACTTCGACTTGCGCAATCCCCACGCGTGGCGACAGGATCCCGCGCGCCTGCATTCGTTCACTCTCGAGGCGATCGAGGAGGCCGAGCACCTCGGCGCTGACTCGATTTGGCTCTCTGAGCACCACCTTTTCGCGGACGACTACGTTGCGGCGCCGTTGACGTTTCTGGCGGCGGCGGCCGCCCGCACTTCTCGCGTGCGGCTCGGCAGTGCGGTGGTCCTTGCCCCCTTGCATCACGCGGTGGAAATCGCCGAGCAGGCGGCAATGGTCGACCTGATCTCCGGCGGCCGCCTCGAGCTGGGCCTGGGCACGGGATACCGCGTTTCGGAGTATGAGTGGGGCCGACCTCCGCCGCCGCTACGCGCAGACCGACGCGAAGGCCGCCGAGATACGCCGGCTGTTGTCACCAGGTGGCGTGCTGCCACAACCCGTGCAGACCCCGCTTCCGATCTGGATGGGCTATCAGGGGCCGAAGGGGGCGCGGCGTGCCGGGCTGCTTGGCGCGGGGCTGCTCTCCGCCGACGCCCGCAACTGGCCGTCCTACCGCGACGGGCTGC
>NZ_DATFYW010000062.1:0-14988 GCF_035314905.1 Mycobacterium sp. | reverse complement strand
ACGCAGCGTTCGTAGATCCCCTTGTGCTGCTGCCAGTACACCTTGGAGTTGTCGGCCTCCAGACCCTCGTAGAACTCGACGGCCTCGATCGGCCATCCCTGAAACGTCATGCCACCGCCCTTCCCTGTGAAACTTGACCCCAGGGTAAATCAATGAGACTCGGTTCTATCAACTCATTGACATGATTCATGCTGGACGCTACACAGGGGCCATGACGTCTTCTTCTGATGAGGTGCTGGATTTTTGAGTCGGTCTATCGCGGCCGCAATGCTCAGCGGCCGGTGTGGAGTCTCGGTGAGCCGCAGCCCGAGATCGTCGCGTTGATCGACGACGGGAAGTTCCACGGCGAGGTCCTTGACGCCGGCTGCGGGGAGGCCGCAGTGTCGCTGTATCTGGCGCAGCGTGGCTTTACCACCGTCGGCCTCGACCAGTCAGCGACAGCGGTCTCGTTGGCCCGAGCCGAGGCGGACCGGCGCGGGCTGACCAATGCCCGTTTCGAGGCGGCCGACATCAGTTCCTTCACCGGCTATCACGGCCGCTTCGGCACGATCGTCGACAGCACGGTTTTCCACGCGATGCCGGTGGACCGGCGCGAGGGCTACCAGCAGTCGATCGTGCGGGCCGCGGCACCGGGTGCGTCGTACTACGTCCTGGTCTTCGACAGCGCGTCGGTGCCGGTCGGTCCGGTGAACTCGGTGACCGCCGAGGAGTTGGACTCGATCGTGGGCCGGTATTGGAACCGCCGAGGAGATTCGTCCCTCCCGCATCCATGTCCATATCCCCGATGACTACGACGGCTTTCGCGGTTTTGCTCAAGATGGGGTCCGCGACGAAGGCAACGGGCGCAAGTCGATCCCGGCCTGGCTGTTGTCGGCGCACCTGCCCTAGCGCCCGTTTTCCGCACTGATCGAGCGTAGAGCCTGATTTCCGGACGAGGTTCGGGTGCGCGTTAGCCTTTCAGGCCGCGCTGCCACCGCATCAGGTTCCGTTGGCCTCCTTCAGCCTGGCTATTTCGTCGCCCCACACCGACTGGGCGCCGGCATCACCGATGCGGTACACCTGAACCATCGACGAGATTCCGACGGCGAGAGCCACGATTGCGACGATGACGTTGGCGGCCAACCGGCGCTTGGCGGATCGGCGTTCGATCACATGCAGGATCGCAAGCGCCAGCGCGACGACGAGCAACGCGACCGAGAAGTAGATCATCCAGCCGCCACGCGCGGCGTGCTCGCGCAAAATGGGGTCTGGGTTGCGCCTCAGGTTGTACAGCCACTCGCCGGCCTCGGTGGTGATCGGCGTCAGCACCGTTGTCACGATGGCAAGGATCAGCGTGAACCACACCAAATGCCGGCGCGCGGCCGGCGACAGCGCACACACCATCACCAGCAGGGCAGTCAGCGGCGCGAGGACCACCATGAAATGAACGAGCAGAACGTGGGCGGGTAGGCCGTTGACAACGGTCATGTGACTCCTTGGCTGGGTGGGGGGGTGCGGCTGCGTCAGCGTCCAAGGCGATCATCCGACACCTCAGACCTTTCGGCTTGGCCAGTCCGGGCTCCGTCAGATGCCGGAGACGTGAACGAGTTGACCGACCATGGCGGTGATGGCCATCGCGAGCCCGCCGCCGATGAGGACCCGCAGCGCGGGTCGGACGACGCCGGTGCCGGCGATCCACGCCCCGAGAATCCCGGTGACTGCAAGGCCGATCAAGGTGATGGCCACGATCAGCCACAGTCGAGCGGTCGGGGTCGAAGCCAACAACCCCAGCAGGGGTAATAAACCCCCGATGAAGAAGCTGGCCGCCGACGCGGCTCCGGCCTGCAACGGGCGGGCGGCGCTGATGTCTGAGTGTCCGAGCTCATCGCGCAGGTGCGCTCCCAGCGGGTCGGCGTCGTGCAGAGCCTGGGCGACCTGCTGAGCCAATGGCTCGGGCACCCCGCGCTCGCGGTAGATGCCCGCCAGCTCAGCCAGTTCGGCCTCAGGGTCGGCGGCCAGTTCGCGCGCCTCTTTGGCGCGGTCGGCGCGCTCGACATCGACCTGGGAGCTGACCGAGACGTACTCGCCGGCCGCCATAGCCATCGATCCGGCCACCAGTCCCGCCACGCCGGCGGTCAGCACCGCGGCCGCCGCCGCGCCGCTGGCGGCGACGCCGACCATCAGGCTGGCGGTGGAGACCAATCCGTCGTTGGCGCCCAGGACCGCGGCCCGTAACCAGCCGGCATGCTGGCCGCGGTGGGCTTCCGCGTGCGGGTTGACCATCTGAAAGAAACTCACCATCTCACCTCGATCGCCGGTTACGGGGACGGCGCGGTCTGAGCACTGCCGCTCACGTCGACCGACCCAGGATGCAGGCACATAGCAGCCGTCGGCTAGGGCACAACGAAACTGTGGCCGGGGACCGGCGACTCGCAAGGCGGGGGCGGGTCCTTGGACCTCGGCTTCGGGGTACTGCGGCTCTGTGTTCAGTGAAACTGCGCCTGGTCGACTGGGGGGCGTGCAATCAGTGGTGCGCCGGTCGTTGCTGCGGCTGCGGCGGTGGGTAGAGCCGACGCTGGTGGTGATCACGGTTGGCGCGTTGGCGGCCGGCGGGATCGCGTGGCTGGCCGGCTGGCGCGCGGTGGCCGACGGGTGCTGGATCGCGGGCACGGTAGTGGCGCTGGTGCCCGCGGTGGTGTGGGTGCTGGCGGCGTTGCGCCGTGGCCGCGTCGGGGTGGATCTGATTGCGGTGTTGTCGCTGGTCGGCACCTTGCTGGTACACGAGTACCTGGCGGGGGCGTTGATCGCGGTGATGCTGGCCGGTGGGCGCGCCCTGGAGGCGGCGGCCGAGCGACGGGCTTCCCACGACCTGCGGGCTCTGCTGGAGCGCGCGCCGCGATTCGCGCGCCGGCGCGTGGGCTCCGAGGTGAGTGTGATCCCGGTGACCGAGGTGGCCGTCGACGACGTGCTGGTCGTGGGCCCCGGCGAGGTGGTGCCGGTGGACGGGCGCATCCTTGACACGGTCGCGGTGCTGGACGAGTCGGCGCTCACCGGGGAACCGTTGCAGGTGGAACGTGGCGTCGGCGAGCCAGTGCGCAGCGGCGTCGTCAACGCCGGCAGTGCGTTTGAGTTGCGCGCCACCGCCACCGCCGAAAACAGCACCTATGCGGGCATCGTGCGGTTGGCGGCACAAGCCGGTGCCGAGAACGCGCCGACCGTGCGGCTGGCCGACCGATATGCGGCGTGGTTCGTGCCGCTGACAATCTCGGTCGCCGGGGTTGCGTGGCTGGCGAGCGGGTCGGCCGTGCGGGCGGTGGCGGTCCTGGTGGTGGCCACCCCGTGTCCGCTGCTGTTGGCGGCGCCCGTGGCGATCGTGTCCGGGCTCTCGCGCGCCTCGCGGCACGGGGTGGTGATCCGCAGCGGCGGCGCCTTGGAAAACCTCGGGCAGGCAAAGACATTGGTGATGGACAAAACCGGCACTTTGACGAGGGGGCAGCCGGTCGTCGTGGAGGTCGTGACCGCGCCGGGGCGTGACGCCGATGGGGTGCTGCGACTGGCCGCCTCGGTGGATCAGATGTCGCCGCACGTGCTGGCCGAGGCCATTGTGACCGAAGCCCTCAGGCGGGGTCTGCAGCTGTCGCTGCCGACCGACGTTGTCGAACAGCCGGGTCGGGGAGTCAGCGCGACGGTCGAGGGCCACCGCGTCGAGGTCGGCAAGCTGCCCGCCGACACGACCGACGCGGGCTGGACCCGCGCGGCGGTCAACCGGGCCCAGCTGGACACCGCGGCCATCGCCTGGGTGTGTGTCGACAGGCAGCCCATCGGTGCGGTGTTGCTGCGAGACCCGCTGCGCCGCACGGCTCCCCGCACGATGCGGCGGCTGCGCGCGGCTGGGCTGAACCGGCTGGTGATGCTGACCGGCGACCGCGCCGAGCCGGCCCGCGAAGTCGCCGCCGTGCTCGGATTGGACGAGGTCTACGCCGACCAGAGCCCGGCCGACAAGGTCGCCGCGGTGCGCGCCGAGCGCGAACGCGCGGTCACCATGATGGTGGGCGACGGAATCAACGACGCGCCCGCGCTGGCCGCGGCCACCATCGGGGTCGCGATGGGTGCGCGCGGGGCCACCGCGTCCTCCGAAGCCGCCGATGTCGTGTTGACCACCGACCGTTTGGACCGGTTGGCCGACGCGATGGACATCGCACGCTGGTCACGGCACATCGCCGTGCAAAGCGCCGTCGTCGGCATGACCTTGTCACTTGCGGCCATGGTGATCGCCGCGCTGGGCTGGTTGCCGCCCGCCGCCGGGGCGCTGCTGCAGGAGGGCATCGACATCGCGGTGATCCTCAACGCGTTGCGCGCCTTGCGAGGCAACCCGGCCACCAAGGTCGAGCTATCGGCCGAAACCGAAGACATGTTGCGCCGCTTCGCCACCGAACACGACCAACTGCGCGACACCCTCGGGCTGCTGCGGGAGGCGGCCGACCGGGTGGCCGCCGGCGATCCGGCCGCGCTGGAGGCGGTGGCCCGGGCTCAGAGGTTTCTCACCGATCAGATCCTGCCCCACGAACGGGCCGAGGAAACCCAGCTCTACCCGGCGCTGGCGCACCCCCTCGGCAGCGGTGAAGCCACCGCCACCATGAGCCGCACCCACGCCGAAATCCAACGGCTGTCGGATCGCATCGGCACCCACCTGGCACTCGCCCAGACCACCGGCGCCATCCAGCCCGACCAGGTCGACGACCTACTGGCCTGCCTCTACGGCCTGTACACGCTGCTGCGGTTGCACTTCCTGCAGGAGGAAGAGAACTACTTCACCCTCGCCCAGGACGAACCCGAGCCGACCCCAACGCCCGGCCCGCCGCGCCAACCCGACACCCCCGCCACCCCGTGACACAAGCTGACTGCCGTCAACGCCATCAGCTGACCGACAGCACCCCCTACCCGTCCAACTGGGATTCACCGCGGCCACCACCGCACCGCCTGATTCATCACGTCGTCCACATGTGTAGTTAAAGGCCGTGCAAGCACGCACGTATTACGCATGTATCGCACGTTCTGACCAGCTCATACGCCGCTGTTGGTCGAAAATTTTACAGACAAGCCGTCGCCCACGGACTCAGGAACCCCTGCGGTGCGTCGGGTCCACCTTTCCCCGGCCGCCCTGGTGCGCGCACCACCGCCGAGGCCCCTACACGCCCAGGTAATCGGTATCTCGGTCTAGCATCGCCGCGTGAGGGGGATGATCGCGCGGTTGCGGTAGCCGGCGCAATAACATTTGCGGCGCCCGCAGGTGCCGACGGTTCCGAACCTGGATGGATGTACGACACGGGCGCCACACAAGATCCATGGATAACCGACCAAATGGTAGTTAACGCCGCCCAGGCTCTAGGTACGCCAGTGGTCCTTCGTTTCGTGCCGTAGTCCGTTTCCTGCGCCCAGCACCAGTGAGTCCGTGTCGGCAGCGGTGTACGCCCACGGTCGGTCCGAGGAACCGCTGGCTGGCGGGCCGGTCCCTTTCCCCGGCGCGCCCCGGTGCGCACCCCGCCGCCGAGGATGACCGGGCCTCTGAGTGGCCCTGTACGCCGCGAACGCGCCCGCCCTGGTATGTAGCTGGCCCGGCGCGATCGTCAGGAACTGAACAGCTGCCAGATCGGACTCGTCACCTTGTGCAAGGTGACGCCCCCGGGCAGGTAGGCGGTCCCGTTGTCGGGGGCGATGCACATCACCATCTAGCCGTCGGCTGATCTGTATGGAGTCCCTTGCGGCGCGTTCGGACAGGCGCTGCCCGCGACATAGGCTCCGGTGATACCGCTGGCATCGACCCAGATCAGTCGAGCAGTCGCCCCCGAGGTGTGAAGCTTGCGCACGTCACCGCGCTGTTCTGGGTGATCAAGACCATCGCGACCACGTTGGGGGAAACCGCCGGCGACATGGTCTCGCAGACCTTCCAGCTCGGCAACCTGCTCGCCACCATCGTGCTGATGGGGCTGTTCGTCATCGCCGTCACGTTCCAGCTGCACGTTTCCATGCGTGACCGCCTCCCCTACCGGCAGTAAGTCGATGCCGATCGATGAAATCGCCGCCGTGCAGGTGGTCTCGGCCGACACCGGGGACGTGCTGCTGCAGCGCAATCTCTGATTTCGGCCCGCGCCCCTGACGGCACGCTCGGTGACGTAGTCGCAGCCGGGCGTTGACCTGCGCCGCAACGATCCTGGAAGAATATTTCCGCCGCCAGCGATCCACCGACCCAACGGCTTCGAATTAACACATGAGTCAGTCGCGAAGGGAGAGTCGGTGGTGCCCGAACACAACTCGGCCATTTTGCCACTTGAGGTGATGTTTCAGGGGCAGTTGCCAAAGGAGGCCGCCTTGATGCGGGTGCTCTACGACGAGCATGCGGCAGCGCTCTGGCGCTACGCCCCCCGGCTCACCGGGGATCCGGCCCACGCCGACGACGTGGTGCAGGAGACCCTGCTGCGGGCGTCACAGGTATGACCGATACGACGTATTCCAAATCCGCGGACCCGGTTGCTCGTCACGGCCGCGGCGCTCCGCGCATTGCCGGTACCTCGGTGGCATTGCCACGGTACCGGTACAAGCAGGACGAAGTGGCACGCGAGTTGACCACGTTCGCCGAGCCGGGGTTCATGCGCTTCGCCCAGACCAGTGGAGTGGACCATCGCAGTCTCGCGCTACCGCTGGCACGTTACCCGAGACTGACTGGCTTCACCGAAGCGAACACCGCCTACATCGAGGTCGCCGTCGACCTTGGTGAGCAGGCAGTACTGTCGGCGCTTGCCGCGGCGGGCATCGAGCCCGACGAGGTTGACGCCATCGTGACGGTCTCGAGCACCGGTGTGGCGGTGCCGACCGTCGACGTGCGGTTGATCTCGCGAATCGGACTGCGGCCCGATGTCAAGCGGGTTCCGTTGTTCGGACTCGGTTGTGTTGCCGGTGCCGCCGGGATGGCACGCGTCCACGACTACCTGCGGGGCTACCCGGCGCACGCGGCGGTCTTGCTGTCGGTCGAGTTGTGCTCACTCACGCTGCAACGCGATGACACCTCGATTCCCGCGCTCATCGGTGTGTGCCTGTTTGGTGACGGTGCGGCCGCCGTGGTTGCCACCGGGGCCGACCGAGCCCCGTTGGGCCCCAGCGCAACTCGAGGCCCGCGCGTCCTGGCGACTCGCAGCCGGCTGTTTCCGGAAACCGTCGACGTGATGGGTTGGAACGTCAGCTCCAGTGGGTTCCAGCTCGTGATGTCCCGTGACGTCCCGAAGATGGCCAATGACTACCTGGGTGAAGAGGTCGACCGGTTCCTCGCCTACCACGGATTGTCCACCGCGGACATCTCGAGGTGGGTCTGCCATCCCGGTGGTCCCAAGGTGCTCGATTCGATCGAGAACGCGATTGGCCTGCCACCGGAAGCGCTTGCGCACAGCAGGAACTCCATGCGGGAGAACGGAAATATTTCTTCCGCGTCGGTGCTCGACGTCCTGCGCCGGACGATCGCCGAGCCGCCACCCGAAGGATCCTTTGGAGTGATGCTCGCGATGGGTCCGGGGTTCAGCGTCGAATTGCTGCTGCTGAGTTGGTGAGGGGTCGACCATGTACTACCTGTTCATCCTCGTCGTCGGCGAGCGCTGTTCGCCGACGGCGCGGCGGCGGTCGTCGCGGTCGGCGAACGCCGTGCCGAACAGATGGGCGCCGCCGGGCCCGACGTGCTCGACTCGCGCAGCCATCTGTATCCCGACTCGTCGCGCACCATGGGGTGGGATGTCGGCGCCTCCGGACTGCAGCTCGTGCTGTCCGCCGACCTGCCTGCCGTCATCGAACGTTATCTGCATGACGACGTCACCGAATTCCTTGGTAACGGATGAGGGTCTCGGTGGTCTTTACCCCTTCGTCTGCAGCTGCACCGCTATGGACGCACCAACCACCAACCCTGAGGGGAACTGTACGCACGGCTGATGTTGAACTCGTCATCGCCTCAGCCATCGCGATGAGTCCGTCGAAACTCAGGTAGGTGGCCATCTTTCGATACCGATTCGCGAAGTCCCGGTAACCGTCCTCGTCTCCTTGGGCGCGTGCCAGCAGCGCCCGCATCCGCAACAGCGGCAGCTCGTGCATGACGAACCCCGGGTCGGTCGGGACGGTCGCCAGCGTGTCGATCTACCTGTCGCCAGACCAGATCGAGGAGGTCAACGCCCTGATGGACGACCATTGGGAGCGCCGCATGGCGGAGGGCGGCAACATACGCATGTTCGAGGCGCCTCTCAGCCCCGATCCGGAGATGACCGACGATTACCTCATCAACTAACCCATCTGGTCAGACACGGCGAAGAGGGTACTCAAACTTTAGTCAGTCTGAGCACACGAAAGATCCACGCACACTTGGCGTTCCACATCGTTACCGTGACGGGGTTCTTGAGGGTGTCGTGAAGGAACAGCCGCTGCGAGCCGTTCGCTTCGGCGTGTGTCTGGCAAGAATTACCGTGCCATCGGATAAGAGCTCACACCCTTGATGGTCCGCATAGCGAACTGCCGGATACCACGGCGATCGGCTGAGCGCCGCTGGCCGCCGCGGCGCGTCGCAGCAGGCGTCTAGCCGGCCCGCTCGATCGCGTCGGCCGCCTCGGCGAGCGCGGCGATGACCCGGTGTGCGCCGTCGGTCGTGAGGAGCACGTCCTCCTCGCCCCGCCTGGTGCTCCGCCGCTCCGCGTCGGCCACCAGCTCGATGCACTCGCGTATCTCTTCGAGGATGTCATCGGTCATGGCCGCTGATGCTACTCGTGCACTGTGGCCGGTCCTTTGCTGTGACCATCTGGCATGTATCTGACACGCGCCAAACAAAACAAGTTCCTGACCTGCAACGATGCCGCTCCCCCGGCTGGACTCGAACCAGCAACCTGTCGGTTAACAGCCGAATGCTCTGCCAATTGAGCTACAGGGGACTGTGCGCGTTGACGGCCGACTTTAGCGTACGGGACAGGCCATGCGCCAAGACGCGCCTGCCCCCGCGACGGCGCCGCCCGCGTCAGGCAGGATGGGGAGACCGCTTCAACCCCTGGAGGAACCGCAGTGATCCGGTATGTCGTCGTGCTTGCCCTGGGCTATGTGTTGGGCGCGAAGGCCGGCCGGCGTCGGTATGAGCAGATCGCCGGCACCTACAAGGCCATGACCGGCAGCCCGGCCGCCAAGTCGATCATCGACGCCGGGCGGCGCAAGATCGCCGACCGGGTCTCCCCCGACCCGGCGATGGTGGCGCTGACCGAGATCGACGGGCGGACCACGGTGTTGGCGCCCCAGGCCCCGGAGGCGCGTCCGCAGGGGTGAACGCTACGGGCCCAGCGGTACGTTGAAGGTCTGACCGGGGAACAACGGACTGGTGCTGATGCCCGGGCCGCCCCCGTTACCGGTCGGCCCGATCCCAACCGACGGGGAACTCGCACCCGGTGACCCACCGCCGCCCGGCTGATCGAGGCACACACCGCCGGTGAGGGAGCCGAACGCCGACAGGCACTGCGCCTGGACGCGCTCGTTGTCACCCACGAACGCCGGCACGACGGCCGCGGCAATCGCCAGGCCGCCGACGATCAGCGACCGCTGTACTCGCTTGTTCACGGGGGGAACCCTACGCGGTCAGGTCGTTTCCGTCTCCGCTTGCCTGTTCGAGCAGGCTGCGGCGGTAGGCCTCCATCGCGACCAGGTCACCGAACAGCGAGTGGTACTCGTCGCCCTGCTCGATCGGCGACATGCGCTGCAGCCTGGACTTCACCTCGGCGATCTGGCGACCCACCCACACCTCCTGCAGCCGGGCCAGCACGCCGCCGATGTAGCGCGGCAGCCTGTCGTCGTCGTCGACGCGGATCGCCTCCACCCCAAGCTCGTTGACCAGGCCCGCGGCGGCGGGCACCTGCTCGCGCACCGCCTCGATCCACTCGGCGCCGGTGACGCCGCTCGCGGCCCCGCCGGCGGCGGCGATCGCCGCGCGCACCGCCGCGTAGCCGGGATGGGTGAAGCTTCCCACGGCCAACGCGTCGAACACCGGGCCGGCCAGGGCCGGGTACTGCAGCGCCGACTTGAGCGCCTCACGCTGCGGCCACAGCGTCGGGTCGCGCGGGTCCGGCCTCGCCGGCTGTTCCGCTGACTTCGACGGCCCGAGCGGTGCCGCGGCGCGCCGCACGTCGCGCCTGGTCGTGCGGCCGTGGCGGTGGGCCTCCTCCCGGACGCGCCCGATCACCTGCGCCACGTCGTCCCAGCCGACCCAGCCGACAAGCTGGCGGGCGTACTCGTCGCGCAACGTCGGGTCCTTGATCCGGGCCACCATCGGCACGCAGCGCCGCAGCGCGCCGACGCGCCCCTCGGCGGTCTCCAGGTCCATCTCGGCAAGCGTGGTGCGGATCGCGAACTCGAACAGCGGGGTGCGGCGCGCCACCAGGTCCCGCAGGGCGCCGTCGCCGGATTTCAGCCGCAGGTCGCACGGGTCCATCCCGTCGGCGGCCACCGCGACGAACGACTGCCCGGCGAGGTTCTGCTCGCCGCCGAACGCCTTGAGCGCGGCGGCGCGGCCGGCCTCGTCGCCGTCGAACACATAGATCAGCTCGCCGCGAAAGAAGCTGTCGTCCATCATGAGTCGGCGCAGCATCGCCAGGTGCTCGTCGCCGAACGCGGTGCCGCACGACGCCACCGCGGTGGTGACGCCCGCCAGGTGCATCGCCATCACGTCCGTGTAACCCTCGACGACGACCGCCTGGTGGCCCTTGGCGATGTCGCGCTTGGCCAGGTCGATTCCGAACAGCACGGACGATTTCTTGTACAGCACCGTTTCGGGGGTGTTGACGTACTTGGCTTCCATCGGGTCGTCGTCGAAGATGCGCCGCGCGCCGAAGCCGATCACCTCGCCGCTGCTGGCCCGGATCGGCCACAGCAGCCTGCGGTGGAAGCGGTCCATCGGGCCGCGCCGGCCCTCCCGCGACAGCCCGGCCGCCTCGAGCTCCTTGTACTCGAAACCCTTGCGCAGCAGGTGTTTGGTCAGCGTGTCCCAACCCGACGGGGCGAACCCGCAGCCGAAGTGGCGGGCCGCCTCGCCGTCGAAGTTGCGGTCGATCAGGTAGCGGCGGGCGGGCTCGGCCTCGTCGGAGTTCAGCGCGGCCGCGTAGAACTCCTGGGCGGCGGCGTTGGCGGCGATCAGGCGGCTGCGGCTGCCGCGGTCACGCTGCACCGCGGTGCCACCGCTGTAGGTGATGGTGTAGCCGACGCGGTCGGCCAGCCGCTCGACGGCCTCCACGAAGCTGACGTGCTCCATCTTCTGCACGAACGCGTACACGTCGCCGCCCTCACCGCAGCCGAAGCAGTGGAAGTGTCCGTGGTTGGGCCGGACGTGAAACGACGGCGACTTCTCGTCGTGGAACGGGCAGAGGCCCTTCAGGGAATCGGCTCCGGCCCGGCGCAGCTGGACGTAGTCGCCGACGACCTCCTCGATGCGGACCCGTTCACGGATGGCCGCGATGTCACGATCAGGGATGCGGCCGGGCACGGGCTCAGTTTAGGCCGGTTGCAACCGCTCCAGGCGGCCCTCGGTAAACGACGCGATCTGGTCGACGATCACCCGCAGCCGCTGCCCGTCGTCGGTGGCCGCGTTGAACGTGGGCGCGAACAGCGGGTCCAGCGTCGCCGGAGCACCGGCCAGCAGCCAGTGCGCGACGGCCTTCACCCGGTCGCGCTGCTGAGCCTGCAACGTCAGGTGGCGGGGATCGGACATGATGAACTGCAGCGCGAGGACCTTCAGCAGCGCTACCTCGGCGCGGACCACGTCGGGCACCCGCAGGCCGGTGTCGAAGCGGGCCAGCGGGCCCGGGCCCGCGACGTCGCGGGTCGCCGCGATCGCGGCCGACGCGAACCGCCCGACCAGCTCGCTGGTCAGCCGCTTCAGGGCGGCCGATGCGGCCAGGGTCGCGTCGTACTTGCCGACGGCGGCGACCACCTCGAGCCGGGACAGCCGGCCGGCGGCGGCCACGAGGTCGTCGGCCACATAGCCGAATTCGCGCTCACCGAGCCGGCCCAGCGTCGCGGCGGCGTCGTCGTCGGCGAGCACGCGCAGCTCGATGCGCCCGGAGACGACGCCGTCCTCGACGTCGTGCACCGAGTACGCGACATCGTCGGCCCAGTCCATCACCTGCGCTTCCAGGCACGGCCGGCCGGCCGGGGCGCCGTCGCGCACCCAGGCGAGCACGCCGGCGTCCTCGGCGTAGGCCCCGTACTTGCCGGGACCCCGCCCGCGCAGCCACGGGTACTTCGTCACGGCGTCCAGCCCCGCGCGGGTCAGGTTCAAGCCGAAGCTGACACCTTGGGCGTCAACGACTTTCGGCTCCAAGCGGGCCAAGATCCTCAGGTTCTGGGCGTTGCCCTCGAACCCGCCGTGCCCGGCGGCCAGCTCGTCGAGCGCGCGTTCGCCGTTGTGCCCGTAGGGCGGGTGCCCGATGTCGTGGGCCAGGCCGGCCATGTCGACCAGGTCGGGGTCGCAGCCCAGCCCGACGGCCATGCCCCGCCCGATCTGCGCGACCTCCAGGGAATGGGTCAGCCGGGTGCGCGGGGTGTCGCTCTCCCGCGGCCTGACGACCTGGGTCTTGTCGGCCAGGCGCCGCAGCGCGGCGCTGTGCAGCACACGGGCCCGGTCGCGGGAGAAGTCGCTGCGGTGCTCGGTGCCGGTGCCCGGAAGCGCGGCGGCTTTGGGCGCCTCGGCAACCCTCCGCTGGCGGTCGTGCGCGCCATAGGCGTCGTGTTGATTGGTGGCCACTGCCGCACAGTCTGCCAGCATCGCCCGCGACGGCGCCGCATCGCACTACATTGACGACCATGCGGATCGCACGACTTTTCGGCCTGCTCGCCGTGGTGCTCACCGCCGGTTTCCTCGTCGCCCCGGCGGCCACCGCGCAGCCGCCGTTCCGGCTGCCGGGACAGGTCACCGACCAGGCCGGCGCGCTGAGCGCGTCGCAGCGCGGCGAGGTGCAATCGGCCGTCGACAAGCTCTACAACGACCGCAAGATCCGGCTGTGGGTGGTCTACGTCGACACCTTCTCCGGGCAGGGCGCGGTCAGCTGGGCGCGGAACACGATGAGCGTCAGCGACCTCGGCAACTTCGACGCGCTGCTGGCCATCGCCACGGGCGAACGGGCCTACGCGTTCGAAGTGCCGTCCTCGGTGGGCGGCGTCACCGCTCAGCAGGTCGACGACCTGCGGCGCAACAAGATCGAGCCGGCGTTGCGCGCCAACGAGTGGGCCGGCGCGGCGGTCGCCGCGGCCACCGGCCTGGACGCGACGACCAGCGGCAAGGGCAGCGGGTTGTCGTCGTCGTCGCTGCTGATCGCACTGGCCATCGTCGCCGTCGGCGCGGTGGCTCTGGTGCTGTGGGGCCGCCGGCGACGCGCGCGGCGCAAGGCGGCCGAGCTCGCCGCGGCCCGCCGGGTCGACCCGACCGACCCCGAGGCGCTGGCGGCGGTGTCGGTGGACGCACTCGACGAGCTGTCGAAGTCGATGGTCGTGCAGGTCGACAACGCGGTGCGGACCAGCAGCAACGAGCTCGCGCTCGCCGTCGAGGAATTCGGTGAGGACCGGACCGCGCCGTTCACGCAGGCGGTCGACAACGCGAAGGCGACCGTGGCGCAGGCATTCAACGTCCGCCAGCAGCTCGACGACGCGATCCCCGAAACCCCCGCGCAGCAGCGCGACCTGCTGACCCGCGTGATCGTCGCCGCCGCCCGCGCCAACCGGGAGCTCGAAGCGCAGACCGACGCTTTCCACAACCTGCGGGACCTGGTGGT
Organism: Mycobacterium sp.; assembly: GCF_035314905.1. Lineage (GTDB taxonomy): Bacteria > Actinomycetota > Actinomycetes > Mycobacteriales > Mycobacteriaceae > Mycobacterium. The sequence continues at coordinate 1,186 of NZ_DATFYW010000062.1, read as the reverse complement.
CAACGCGCCGGAACGGTTGGACTCGCTGACTCGGCAGCTGGTCGACGTGACCGCACGGATCGACCCGTCGCAGCAGAGGCTCACCGCGCTGCACGCCGAATTCGCCGACACCGCTCTGGCTTCGGTCGCCCGCAATGTGGCGGCAGCCAAGGAGCGGCTGACCTTCGCGGACCAGTCGATCAGCCGGGCCCGCCAGCTGGTGGCCCGGCCCGCCGCCAAGACGCAGACCGAACTGGTCGACTGCATCCGGGCCACCGAATCGGCCTTGGTGCAAGCCGGTTCGATGCTGGACGCCGTCGAGAGCGCCGCCAGTGACATCCGGCGAGCGGTGGCAACACTGCCGTCGGCGATCAGCGACATCCAGAACGGCATCGAGGCGGCCGCGGCGCAACTTGCCCAGGCCGACACCCCCCACGCCGCCGAACTGGGCGCGGCGCGCGACGCCGCGGTCAAAGCCGTCGCGGACGCGCAGAGCACCGGCGCGGCCGACCCGCTCGGCACGTTCACAGAGCTGACCAAAGCCGACGCCGACCTGGACCGGCTGCTGGCCAGCGTCGCGGAGGAACGCGAGGCCGCCGAGCGGTTGAGCCGCGCGTTCGACCAGGCTTTGTTCACCGCCCAGTCGCGGGTGCGGTCCGTGTCGGACTACATCGACACCCGGCGCGGCAGCATCGGCCCCGAGGCCCGCACCCGGCTGGCCGAGGCGGTGCGCCAACTCGAGGCGGCGCAGGCGTCGAAAACGACCAACCTGACCGAAGCGATCGCGTACGCGAACAGCGCATCGACGCTCGCCGCCCAGGCCCAGTCGATGGCCAACGCCGACGTGCAGGCCGGCCAGCGGGCGTACACCGGCCGCTACGGCCGCGGCGGCTCCGACATGGGCGCGATGGTCGGCGGCATCATCATCGGCGACATCCTGTCCGGCGGGATGCGCGGCGGGTTCGGGGGCGGCGGTGGCTGGAGTTCGACAACCTACGGCGGGTCGGCGGGCGGGGGCGGGATGTTCGGCGGCGGCGGGCGGTTCTGATCCGCGTGTGGTCCCCCGTCAGCAGCCGGTGAGGCGCTTGGCCAGGTAGTCACGCACCCCGTCGAGCGCGATGCGTTCCTGCGTCATCACATCGCGCTCGCGCACCGTCACGGCCTGATCCTGCAGCGTCTCGAAGTCCACGGTCACGCAGAACGGCGT
>NZ_DATFYW010000061.1:0-7353 GCF_035314905.1 Mycobacterium sp. | reverse complement strand
CGTGGGCGCCATGGGCCCAGCCGGCCTGGAGCCCCGACCAGAACGGGTGGGGATTCTGGTTCTTCGGAAACTGGATACCGCTGTAATCTGGCCCCATCCGGTTGCTGTGTAAATTATGAGAGTCTGGGTTAGCGGCCGACGGCCTGACCGTCACGGCGTCCGTCGGATCAACACTTTCCGCCGACCGCTTCGGTCTGGCCAATCGGGCCCCCGCACGGCTGGTACCGATGAGGTTGTTCCCCAACGACTTCGTCGCCCACCAGCAAGACGTGCACCGGCAGTCGAGACCCTTCAAACGCGGCTGGTCGACGAGCCCCTGACCGACTATGTCCAACCCTTCGGCGGCGGGTACTTCGTTGTGCTGCGCGGTGTTGCGGACGCCAACGACTGGTGCGGCCGGGGCCTGCTGACTTAATCCGGTCCCAGCCACGCCGAGAGGGCGTGGGTCACGGGGTTGGCTGACCCGCAGGTTGAAAGCGGCGCTTACGGGGTAGTCCCCAGCGAAAAGCTTTTGCCTTGATGACACGGAGACCCGCCCAGTGGCAGAAACGGACCGCAAGACGGAACTCGATGGCGAAGGACCGATCGCCGACGCCGAACGGGTTGCCTGGAAGCTGAGTTCTGACGACCAACCCCTCGGGCCGCCGGGGCCGCCGCTTGACAGGCGGTCGCCGTTCTTTGTCGGGATGAGTGCTGCCGCCGGCGTCGCGGTCACCTACGCGGTGGTCCGCGGCCTGGTCCTGGTGTCATCGATGCTGCTGCTGATCGGCGTCGCATTCTTCGTTTCGCTCGGGCTCGAGCCGGCCGTGTCGTGGCTGATCAACCGCAGGTTTCCACGGTGGGCCGCGGTCACGGTCGTGCTTGTCGCGTCGTTCGGGGTCATCGCCGCAGCGCTGGCGGCGGCGGTTCCGCCGCTCTTTGAGCAAGCACGCCAGTTCATCGACCACGCGCCGCACTACGTTCAGCAGATCCAGAACCACTCGTCGCTCGTCGGCAGACTCAACGATCGTTTTCATCTGCAGCAACGGATCACGGACACGGTGAACTCCTCCGGCGGGAACGCCGTGTCGGAAGTCGTCAAAGCCGGGAAGACGGTGTTCGGCACGCTGACCGATCTGGTGATCGGCGCCGTCCTGACGGTGTACTTCGTGGCCAACTTACCCAACATTCGCGCGACGCTGTATCGGTTCGTGCCCAACTCGCGCAGGCCGCGGGCGATCCTCATCGGCGATCGGATCTTCGCCAAGGTCGGCGCTTACATGATCGGCAACATCGTAATTTCCGTCATTGCGGGCGTTGCCACGTTCATCTGGCTGATCATCTTCGGCGTCCCGTATCCGCTGCTGCTCGGAATCTTTGTCGCGCTGTTGGATCTGATTCCGTTCGGGTCGACGGTCGCGGGGATCATCGTGGCCGCGGTGGCGCTGACGGTCTCGGTACCGGTAAGCATCGCCACGCTGGGGTTCTACATCGCGTTTCGGCTGGCAGAGGACTATCTGCTGGTGCCCAAGATCATCGGCAAGGCAGTGGAGGTGCCGGCGGTCGTGACGTTGGTCGCTGTTCTGGTCGGCGGGGCCCTACTGGGGATCATCGGAGCGCTGGTCGCGATCCCGATCGCCGCCGCCATCCAGCTACTGGTGCAGGAGGTCCTTTTTCCCAGGCTGGACCAGGTTTGACGGCTGACGTGTCGCGGCTACCGATGACTGTGAAGACTGTCAGGTTGCCCGCGTATCTTCGGTCGCATGCGTACTGAAGGAGATACCTGGGACATCACAACAAGCGTCGGATCCACCGCGCTTTTCGTCGCCGCGGCGCGTGCGTTGGAAGCTCAGCGGGACGAGCCGCTGGCCGTCGACCCGTATGCGGAGGTGTTCTGCCGAGCGGTCGGCGGCGAATGGGCAGACCTGCTCGACGGCGGCGCCCCGGACCACAGGCTGAAAACCGAGTGGGGCCAGTTCTTCCAGACCTTCCAGGGTGCGCGTACCCGCTACTTCGACAACTACTTCCGGGACGTCGTCAGCGCTGGGGTGCGCCAGATCGTCATCCTGGCCGCGGGTTTGGACTCCCGCGCCTACCGGCTGCCGTGGGCGGACAACACCGTCGTCTTCGAACTCGACCAGCCAAAGGTGCTGGAGTTCAAGCGCGAGGTGCTCGAACGGCACGGCGACGCCCCCACGGCGCAGCGGCGGGAGGTCGCCGTGGATCTGCGCGACGACTGGCCGGAAGCGTTGCGAGCCAAAGGGTTCGAACCGGCCAAGCCGTCTGCATGGCTGGCCGAGGGTTTGCTGATCTACCTGCCGGCAGCTGCGCAGGCGCAGTTGTTCACCGGTATCGATTCGCTGGCTTCTCCCGGCAGCCACGTCGCGCTGGAGGAGGGCGAGCCGATGGACTCGGCTGCTTTCGAGGACGCCCGGGAACGCGCAGAGGGCAACGGAGATCCCTGGATCAGCCTGGTCTACAACGAGAAGACCACAGACGCTGTCCAGTGGTTCGGCGAGCGTGGCTGGGCCGCGGCCGCCACGCCCCTGACCGAATACGTGCAGCGCCTGAGCCGCCCGGTGCCCCATCGCGACGACGAAGATGCGGGACGGATGTTCAGTTCGGTCGGCCTCGTCACCGCCAGACGCCTGCGTTAGTCACTGGCGCTGCTTGTCCACTGAGCAGCGCCCTCGTGGCGGGTCGTCCACCGCACGGATCTGATGTCGGGCTCCACGCTGAGCCTCCGCGCCGCGTCCTCCAGGGTTTCGTCGTCTCGTGTGTAAGCGGACAGCTCGGCCACCAGCCGCACCGCGCCGGTCGTGGCGGCTGCGACCGAACGCAGCGACTTCAGGTGCAGGTTGGGCCCGGTGATCAACGAGACGATCAACGCCCGCACGGCGGCCTCCGCGTCGGAGTTGCAGTCGACCTCGAAAACGTAGTCGGTGGGCGGCGTCTCACGGCCGAATCGGGTACGGGCGCGGTCCATGCGGCTCGCCAACGGGTAGAGGAACACATTGCCCGCGATGACGATGGCAGCGCCGGTGAGCGCCTCGCGCCACATCCATGCACCCGCCAGGGCGCCCACCGCCGCGGTCGCCCACAGCGTGGCGGCGGTGTTGAGGCCGGTCACCGAGGAGCCCTGCTTCATGATCACACCGGCGCCGAGAAACCCGATGCCAGTGACGATCTGGGCGGCCACCCTCGTCGGGTCCTGCTCGTGGTGGAATGTGTAGGCGCCCAGGATCAAGAACAACGCGGCACCCATGCTCACCAGCGCCATCGTCTGCAGCCCAGCCATGCGGGCTCGCCATTGGCGTTCTATGCCGATCGCGACGCCGAGCAGGGTCGCCAGCCCGACTCGGACGAGCAACTCCACTGCGGGCATGGTCATGGCAGGGATTTTCCCGCACCCGTGTGCCGATCAGCGCCCGGACACGCGAAGTCAGTCGAACATGAATTCGCGGAGGAACCGCGTCATGCGACGCAGATACGTCGGCTGGCTGACGTGAATGATGTGGTTACCGGGGAACCAGTGCAAATCGCAGTGCTCCCAGTGGTGCCAGAGCATCTCGGCCTGCCCGGGTGGGGCGAGCCGGTCTCCAAGACCCGTGATGATCAGTCGACGATCCCGCGGTATCACCGGCGCGTAATTCAGCGGCGAGTGATAGGCCGCTGCGGCGGCGAACTCGTCCCGGCTGAGACCGCCGATGTGCCGCCCGAGCGTGAACAGCTTGTTGGCCGGGAACCATGCGTCGAGCTCGGCTTCCACGGACACCACCGGTACGTTGGGGATGACGGCTTGGAGCCTGTCCTCGACGGCGGCGATCAGCGCGGATGTGTAGCCGCCCAGTGATATCCCGGTCAGTGCGATCTTCTCAACCCCGGTGAACTGCAGGTAGTCGATCACAGAGCGGAAGTCGTGGACCGCCTGTGCCATTGCTTCGGCGAAGCCGGTCAACCCGTGCGAGAAATAGCCGTATCCACTGAAGAGCGAATACTTTTCAGCTCGCCGACCATGAAACGGCAGGGTGTACAAGAGAACGTCATAGCCCGAGCGGTAGAACCACGGCAGCGAGAAGAACAGTCCGTTGAACAGGTAGGGGGACCCCATGAAGCCGTGGATGACACACAGCGTCGGATGCGGGCCGTCGTCGTGGCGCCAGTGCTGAGCGCGCACCACGTTGTTGCGGGTCAGCGCGCGCCACGACTCGCGCATGGCGGGGTTGACCGGCTCGAAGCTGCTCTTGAAATTGATGTTGTGCACCCGGCCGTTCGCAATCCACTCAGCCACCGGATTGGCCGGCCGGGAGTGGATCCGTGGTACCGAGCTCGGTGCCGGGAAAGACGCGGCCGGGTCGTGCCCGGCGGCGAGCTCGGAATAGAAGCGCAGATTCTGTCGCTCGCGGCGGGTGGGATGTCGGATCACCTCAGCCGCGATCGGCGGAATCATCGCGGCGCCGACCATCGACGCGACCGCCGTGCGCAGGCCGAGGTCGGCGACCGCGGACGCGTCGATGATGAGCCGCTGCCCGGGGGTGAGTTCCGACCGGTCCGGCAGACCGCGGGCGCCCGCATCGGCGCCCGGGATGTCGGGTACCGGGAGGAGTGGATCGACAGGGGCAGCTTCTGACGGCATTGTCAGCCAGCCTTTCTGGGTCGGCGGCCTGGTGCACCGCTCTCCGGATGCTAGCTCAGCGGTTACCCGCGGGTGGTGACGGCGCGAGCGACTTGCAGGCGGAGGTCGCGTTGTCCCAGGTGGCTTGGTCGACACCGGGTGGCGGGGGCGGCGTCCCCGGCGTGCCCTCGGGTGGCGGCCCGGGCGGTGGTCCCTGAGGCGCGGGCCCGCTGCCGGACGGCGGGGGGCCGCCGGGTACAGGCACGCCGTGCTCGGCCAGGCAGCGCTCGTAGACGCCGTGCGCATGCGGGGCCGAGGTGCTGCTGACCGCCGTCGATGTCGAGGTCGGACCGGGTGAGGTCGAGTTCGACGAGCAGGCAGCCGCGAGCGCGACGACGGCCGCCAAAGTGGTCAGCACAGTCAGGGTGTGACGTCGGAGCATCGGGTTCTCCTGCGAGGTGAGGTAGTAAAACCGTCGTCCCGATGACCTTAAACGGCTGTAGTGAGGCGCTCGAGCTCGGCTCTTGGTGCTGGGCGCTGTGATTTTCCGCGCCCCCGATACGCCTCGAGGCGGTCGACGACGAACGCGACGACCGCCGCAAGTGCCCATCCAGCCAGAATGTCGACGACGTAGTGCTCGGCGGAGTAAACCAGGGTGAACGCGATGACCAGCACGTACGCGACCAAGAGCGGGCGCCATGCGAAATGAACTCGGCGCCAGAGGAGCAGCGCGACCATCGCCGAGAGGGCGGCGTGCACGGACGGTATGGCCGCCACGAGATTCACGCTTGCCTGGCCCTCGTTGATCAACGCCCGTGCGGCATTGAGATGCAGCGTCGTCCAGCCCCGGGTTGAGATGCGCTCGACAAACTGGTGAGCCCCGCCCTGGCTGCTGTGCATCGGACCGAGGATTCCGCCGTCGGAAAGCCGAGCCGGAGAACGCGCCATGCAGGCGGGATTGCGACGGACCGCCGGCAACTTCATCGGCGGTGCATCGGCTGGCGGCCCACGGCGGCGCCGCGGGTATGACGGCGTAGAAGACCAACGCGAGTAACCACAGTGGCACGAAGCGGCGAACAAATGCCTGCCAGCTGGATCTACCCTGCAGCCAGGCCACGGCTCCGACCGCATAGGGGACCAGGAACAGCGACATGTAAACGATGTTCGTCAACACCTCCCACCACGGGGGCTGGGCCTGTTTGAGGTGCTCTTGCAGCCAGACGGTCGGCTCGACGCCGAAGAACAACCAGCGGTCCATTCGAGGCTGGACTTCCCATAGAGTGGGCGCGCCGAGCAGCGTGGCAGCACCCCGGCTGAAGTCGTAAACGAGGAGAATCGCTGCAAAAGGAAGCCAGTCCCGCAGAACCAGAGACAGGCGTCGGCGACCGATGCTGGCCGCGATCAAGCCGGTGCAGATGTAGACCAGCAACAGTTCGCGATTGAACGCCAGCCCGGAGGTCCATGACCTGAACACCAGCACGAATGCCCAGATGCCGAGCGCCAATCGCCGGGCGATGGTGAAACGGCGTTCGCGGATCGAGGCCTCGGGCGCTTCCAGGTACCGATCTCGGACGGTGAGCAACGCAAGCATCAACCGTGAGTTATATCCGGCGGTGAGCCCGGATAACTGCTGTCCTGCCGGCAACTTCCTCGCACTGCCGCGGTCCGGCGGTCGAAATGACTGCCGCAGCGTCAAGGCGGGCAAACTCGGTCACGCGACGAGAGCTTCGCTGCAGTCCCTGGCCGTCAACCTGGATCGTAGGTAGGGCTCTATCGTAAGGTCTCCTGAACGCCGGACTACGCCCGCCGTGACAAGAGTTACTGCGTGCCGGTCGACTAGCTGCGTGAAGAGCAGAATCGTCCGCTTAAGATACTGTTGCCGTTGATATTTCGGAGCATCTCGTATCAGCCAATTGCCAGGTTGGGTGCCCGCGGGATTGAACTCGCTTGGGTAAGGTAACCGACTCGTAGAGCGAACCCCAGGACGGTGTCGGCGCCGCCTTGTCGCGACGCGCTGACGGCGGGCCCAACCGGCTGACGGCATACCCGCAAACAAACTACGGTGACTGATGAAAGCAGGCTCGGCTCGATGACACGTACCGATGTTGAACCTAGACCCTCTCAACGGGCGACTGTCGGTCGCGGCTGCCGGGGACTTTCGGCGCTAGTCGGGCTCACCGCCGCGCTGGCACTGGGCCCGCTGGCCGTTGCATGCAGTTCGAACAGCAAGCCGACGCCCACCACGACCACCACGACGACGACGTCTGCCGCGAGCTCGGGGGGCGCTCACCGGTCTCACGGCGGTGGCGGTGGCGGCGCGCCGGCGGCGCCCGGGGCGCCGAGCACCGTCACCGATACCGCAACGCAAACCGACACGCAGACCGCGACCCAAACCGACACGCAGACCGCAACCCAAACGTCCACGCAAACCTCGACCCAAACCGTCACTGTCACGCCGAGCTATCAAAACCCGCGTGGTCGCTACGGCCCGGGGGACCGGGTCAGTGACCTGTTCGCCGCACGACTATTCGATGGTTCCTCAATGATCGTCCAACCATTTGGCCGGAGTGGGCCGTTTCGTTTTCTACCGATGCGCGGGTGCCGGCGTACGCGGCGGCGTGATGGCCACCGGCTACGCGTCCGGCGCGTCGGTGGCGTGGCCGGCAACGAGGCCGTCGGCTTCGGCGTTGGCGACCGCGCGTTGCCAACTGAGATCGGCGATCACGAGCACACCCAGCGCGGCGGCGAGGGCCACGAGT
>NZ_DATFYW010000060.1:0-13844 GCF_035314905.1 Mycobacterium sp. | reverse complement strand
GTACCGGGACCTCGTCGATCGTTATCGCACCATGGCGAATTGCTTGGCTTCGAAGAGCATATCGCCTGGGCCGAGGCAATGACATGACCGTGGCGGGCGTGGTGTGCGGGTCGTGTGGGACTGCGCTGCGGGTGAACGCCTAGTTCTGCGATGAGTGCGGTGCAACGGCCTGGGGGTTGTGGACGCCGAGCTAGTCGAGATGGACCTGTCGCGGCTGATTCACCGGCGGATGAGATTGAAGACTGTCACGACGCGGAGGACGAGTACTTCCCCGTGGAACCCGCGCAGGCAGACCAGGACTGCTGGACTCAGTGCGCAGGGAGAGACTGACCACCCGCCCACAGGATCAGCGCGCCTGCTCAGAGGAGCCCCGTTTCCCAGTCGGCCTGCACGGCTGCCTTGGCCGCGCGGAGGGTCTTGCGGGGATCGCCGAGGATGGTGGTCCGCTGCTCCGCCCGGGCGAGTCCCCGCACACCCGATCAGGTTGTTAGACGAGCCCGTAAATGTCCAGGAGTCGAAATCGTGTCGCATCGAGACGCTGGCCCAGAGTCGAAGCCACTTCCTTTACCAGCTCGTATCCCAGCTCGTGATCCTCTTCGCATTTTGTGCGGAGGCACTTGCCATCCAGCGCGATCGCTCGGGTCATCTCCACCGCGCGCGCGTCGAACCGCCAGCGATAGGGGGGTATCAACCACGACCATCCGAGCATCTCGCCGCCGCCCAGAGTCTCAATCGTCAATCTGCCGTGACCAGGAGCAACGACTTCGAGCGCGACTTTTCCTTCGCGGATGAGATAGAAGGTGTTGGCTTCTTTGCCTTCTTGAAAGATGAACTCACCGGCGTTGAATCGGACGTTCGACGCACATCCGACTACCAGTTGATGATAACGCGGGTCCACCCGGCTAAAGAACGGATGCTTAGCCAGAATGCCTTCAAGCGTCTTCATTGCGTTTTCCTTTCCGGGTACGCGGGTCCAGGTTGGGCACGGGCCTTGTGTGTCTTAGGTGTGGTGCCGCTCCGGCCACGCTGTTGACCGCGATCCATCCGTGCGTCCCACCCACGGAACGGTACGTCACCCGGTCGTCGCCGACCCAGACGCTCATCGCGTGGTGGCCCAACCTGAGCCGGTACCACTCGCCCGTTCTGGTCGTCGTCTTCATGTCGTCGCCTCCGGCCTTGGGCCCAACACCGAGAACCTGCCCCGCGTCGAATCAGGTACAGCAATTGGGGTCCAGCACGGAGCACAGGGCGATGAGCGCATCCCGCCGTGGACGGTGGTAGACGTTCATCCCACGGCGCGCGGATTCCACGATGCCAGCACGCCGGAGCTGATTGAGGTGGTGACTCACCGTGGCCTCACTGAGGCTGACGGCGCTGGCGAGGTCGCGGCTGCATTCTTCGCCAGCAGGTGAGCTGAATAGCAGCGAAACCAGTTTGACCCTGACCGGATCGGCCAGCGCCTTGAGACGCAGGGCGATCTCCAGCGCAGCGCCGTCATCGAGCGGGCCAGCGGCAACAGGAGCGCAGCACACCGGCGCGGAAATATCGACCATCGGCAGCGTCTTCGGCATACCAGCAATCCTGCCACAGGCTATTGACATATATCAAAGAGGTGGCAGGATCGGTCGCGTCTGCGACATATGTCTAACAGGTGCGGAGGTCATGATGTCCCGTATCCAACTAGCCCTCAACGTCGACAACCTTGATGAAGCGGTCACGTTTTACTCCAAGCTGTTCAACACCGCACCCGCGAAGCTCAAAGAGGGCTATGCCAACTTCGCCATCGCCGAACCCCCGCTGAAACTGGTGCTGCTAGAGAACCCAGGCCACGGGGGCACCGTCAACCACCTCGGCGTGGAGGTCGAGGCCAGCGACAAGGTGCACCAAGAAATCGCCCGCCTCGCTGGCGAGGGCATGTTCACCCAGGAGGAGATCGGAACCACCTGTTGCTTCGCCACCCAAGACAAGGTGTGGGTGACCGGACCCGCCGGGGAGCGGTGGGAGGTCTACACGGTCCTGGCCGACTCCGAGACCTTCGGCACCAGCCCCGAGCTGCTCGCCGCCGAGCCAACAAGCGGATGCTCCTGCACCGCGAGTGACAGCCCCGAGAAGCCATCGCGCGACAAGTCCGCGACTACGGCCTGCCGCTGAACACGGAACCGTTATCTCCACGGGGTGTTGTCTCATGCAGGTGCTGGCTTACATAGCGTCGGCGCTCATCGGAGTGTGGGGGATCGCCCACGCCGTACCGACCAGGCAGGTTGTGGCAGGGTTTGCGCCCATCACGGTGGACAACCGCCGCGTCCTCACCCAGGAGTGGCTGGCTGAATCCTTCACTATGTGGGGTCTGGCAGCCGCGGTGGTAGCGGTCACCGTATCAGGACCTCACACGCAGGTCACAGCCATCGTTTACCGCGTCGTCGCCGGGTTGCTCCTGGCGCTTGCGGTGCTTACCGCACTCACTGGCGCTCGCACCCCAATCGTGTGGTTCAAGGTCTGTCCGGTGCTGCTGGCCACCTCTGCGGCTGTCCTGCTGGTGGCCAGCATCCTGTGACGAAGCGCGGACCCGTCATGGCTGCAAACTCACTACCGCGTCGGCTGTTGGCCGAGTTCACCGGCACCGCCCTGCTGGTCACCGTGGTCGTTGGGTCCGGCATCGCCGCACAGCAGCTCTCGCCGAACGACGTCGGGTTACAGCTCCTGGAGAACTCCACCGCCACGGTGTTCGGCCTGGCCGTGCTGATCCTGCTGTTCGGACCGGTCTCCGGGGCGCACTTCAACCCGGTCGTCTCGGCAGCGGATTGGCTGCTGGGCCGCCGCGCGGGCACGGGTATCAGCGCCAGCCACGTCGCCTCCTACACCGTCGCCCAGACCTTGGGCGGCATCGTCGGCGCGGTCCTGGCCAACATCATGTTCGACCGCCGAGTGTTCGAGATCGCCACCAAGGACCGCATCACCACAGGCCATCTCGTCGGTGAGGTAGTCGCCACAGCGGGCCTGATCGCGTTGATCTTCGCCCTGGCGCGCACCGGGCGAGCGGCACTATCCGCCGCAGCGGTCGGCACATACATCGGCGCGGCGTACTGGTTCACCAGCAGCACGTCATTCGCCAACCCCGCCGTCACCGTCGGTCGGATCTTCTCCGACAGCTTCGCCGGTATTGCGCCGGGCTCCGCGCCCGGTTTTATCGCCGCTCAGGTCATCGGAGGCTTTCTCGGACTGGCGCTCATCGCCACCCTCTACCCGGACGCCGCCGCCGCCGCAAACGACGTCGTCATCCCGCACCAGACCGATGCCCATCACGCCGATCAACGGAGTTCGACATGACCGACAGTCCCGTCCCCCTGGCCACCCACCACCACCCCGATCTGTCCATCGACCAGCGGCTCGCACTACGGACCGCTGCGACCAGACTGCACTCCGAGTTCGGCGAACACTTCGGTGTCGAGACCATCGAACGGTTCCTGCACTCCTGCTACGACCAATTCGCAGGCAGGGCCACAATCCCCAACTTCCTGCCGCTGCTGGCCGAACGCTGGGCACGCCAACGCCTTAACGCCCTGGCCCGCGTCGAAGGCAAGATCACCGACACCAAACCCACCGTGCTGTTCCTGTGCACCCACAACGCGGGCCGCTCCCAGATGGCCCTGGGGTACTTCAACCACCTCGCGGGCGACCAGGGCGTGGCATGGTCTGGCGGTTCTGAACCCGGGAACGAGGTCAACCCGGCAGCCATCGCGGCGATGGCCGAGGTCGGCCTCGACATCACCCGCGAGTTTCCGAAACCCTGGACTGACGAAATCGTCGAGGCTTCCGACGTCGTCGTGACGATGGGGTGCGGCGACGCTTGCCCGTTCTTCCCTGGCAAGCGTTACGAGAACTGGGAACTACCCGACCCCGCCGGACAGTCCATCGACGCGGTCCGCCCGATCCGTGACGACATCGAAGAGCGGGTCCGCCGCCTGCTCGGCGAACTCAACATCACCCCCGCCGACTAATTGGAGCCCGCATGACCGAAGCGACGGGCAAGCCGTCAGTGCTGTTCGTCCGCGTCAATAACGGCGGTAAGTCCCAGATGGCCGCCGGGCTGATGCGCAAGATCGCCGGAGATGCCGTGCAGGTGCACTCAGCGGGCACACGACCTGGAAACTCCCTCAACGCGCTCTCCGCCCAGTCGCTGGCTGAGGTCGGTGTCGACATCAGAGACGAGACGCCCAAGCCCGTTGATCCGCAACTCGTTCGCGACGTCGACATCGTGGTGACCCTCGGTCGCGAGGCCCACGTTGAACCAGTCACCGGAACCGCATTCGAGAACTGGGACACCGACGAATGGAAATCGACGCGACTAATGTGGTCGACCAGCCCGCGGAGCGGCGGCGCACGCGAAGACGGAAAACCGAGCAGCAAACGTTTCTGGAGGGCCTGTGGACATCGTCCTCGGTGTGTCCATGACACCCACGACTGTCCGCATGGTGCTGGTTGAAGGCGAACAAGCCGATGGCCTGACCATCGAGCATGACGTCTTTGACATCACGGCCATCAAGGGTTCGGCAACTCCGAGCGCGTCAGATCAGGTGATCGCGGCAATCCTGGGAACCCGCGAGAGCGCGCTCGCCAGCGGCCATCGCCTGGTCGCCACCGGGGTGACGTGGAGCGACCACGCCGAAGCGGCTGAGTTGCGCAAAGCTCTCGCCGCCCGCGGCATCGAAGACGTGGCCCTGGCTTCCGAGCTGCACGCTGCAGGCGCGCTCGCCCAGGCGGTCGGCCGCGCGGTGGGCTATGACACGACCGCCCTGATCCTCATTGAGCGGGACACCGCCACACTGGCAGTGGTCGAGACCGCTGACGGCTCGATTGTCAAGGTGCTCAGCCGCAGCCTGCACAGCGCCGACGCGATGGCCGTGCTCGCCGAGATGGCGACCGGCGTGCAAGCCCCCAAGTCGCGTCCGCGGGGCATGTTCATCGTCGGCTCCGGTGCAGACGTCACCTCGGTCAAGGCGCACCTAGAAGACCTAGTCCCCCTGCCGGTCATAGCCCCGGCGGAGCCCGAACTCGCCTTGGCCCGCGGGGCGGCACTGGCCTCGGCCAATGCACCCCAATTCGACGTGTCCACCGTCGGCTTGGCCTATTCCCAGGACCCAGACGGTCCAACCGACGTTGCCGCGCCGCTGGTGCTTATCGATGACGCCCGGCAAGACCGTAAATCGCTACTGCTGGTGGGCAGCTCACTGACCGCGATCTTCGTGGTGGGCGTGCTGGCGCTGGTGATCTCGTTGGCAGCCAGCATCCGACCGACCGTCGATCAGCGGCCAAGCACCAGCGCGAACACGGTCGTTCCGGGCACCGCGGCGCCCACACCGCAAGCGGCTGCGCCGGAGACTCAGCCCCCGCTTGCGCTGCCACGACCGAACGCGCAGACCATCGAGGTAGCCCCGCCGCCTCCGGCGGTGACCGCTCCGGTGACACAGCAACCATCGTTTGTATGCCGTCACCTTCGTCCGGTCTGCCGCCTGGCACATCGCTAGCTCACGCTGCCGACGTTCGGGACGATCACCGGTATGCCATGACGGCGATTGTTCTGTGCCCCTAATTGACACCTGGCTTCGATCATCATCCCGTTGCCGACGATCATCGCGCGTGGCCGTCCCACACCGCCAGGTCGCCGGGCAGCAGCGCATCCTGAGTCAAACCCGCCGCCACGCATTTGACTCAGCACCCCGATCGTTCTGCGCGAGTAGCCTAAGCAGCCATGAGCGAAAGCGGCCCAACCAATGAGCAGTAGTCAGCCGCGCCGGGGGTGGGAACCGCCCACACCGCGCGGCAAGGACTTCAAAACCGCTCCTCCCTCTATGAAGTTCGCGAAGGTTTTCCTGATCTTCGCCATCCTGTTCGGCGTATTTATGGTGGTCTACCTGACTTTGGGTCTCGTTGGCGTGGTTTGACCTCCGAACGACCACACAACCTGCGCCGAACCGGGTACGGAGTGCCGGACCGTCCTGGCCATCAGGGTGCGCGAGCAAGGTCCATCTGCACCCTGTAGAGAAGAAACGTGACCGTGAAGCCACGGGTTTGATGGCTGCCTGTGCATGCTTCTATGCGTCCGGATGGCTTCGCCGCAGCAGCGTCCAGGCAGCAGGGTTGCCTTTGCATGCGGCCCCTGGCAGGAACGATGCCGTACCGCAGACGTCCTCCAGCAGGGCATCTAGCCTAGCCGAGCACCGATGCGAGCCACGGGATACAGAATGCCCCCAGCGGGGGCACAGCGTTGTAGACGAGGCCCCTGACGGGGGTTTTTGTCTCCTGCTGTGTTCGACGCCGGTGTGTCAAGAACTTTTTTTCACGCACTTCTGATGACCTGCGTCCTCGTGCTGTACCCCTATTGATACCTGGCTTCGATCATCTGCCGTTGCCGACCACCATCGCGACGTGGCCGTCCCACACCTCGAGGTCGCCGGGCAGCAGCGCGTGTCGATTAGCTCGACGAGAATGCGCCGGAATCATTGCCTGGCTGCCCGTGCCCACATTTGGCCCACAACTGCCCACAAATTTGGGTGATGCAGTGTGAACGACAGTGATGTCTTTCCGCAGGCAGAGCCGTTTTCGGTCCCTTGAACTGGCGGTGGCGGAGGGATTTGAACCCCCGGACGGTGTTAGCCGTCTCTCGCTTTCAAGGCGAGTGCATTAGGCCGCTCTGCCACGCCACCGCCGACAAGCGTAGCGGGGTGTCAGGCCCGGCCGAGGTGCGCGGGCGCCGCGGCGACCTTGAGCGCGGCGTTGATGCGCCGGCAGTTCTCGCCCATCGCGGCCACCTGCGGGCGGGAGAGCTGGCCCAGGAAATGTTCACGCACACCCTGGCCGTAGGTGATCATCGCCCGCCCGACCGCCGCACGGCCCTCATCGGTGATCGTTGCCAGCACGCCGCGGCCATCGTCGGGACTGGCCTCCCTGCGGACCAGACCCTGGCCCTCCAACCGACGGATCTGGCGAGTGATCCGGCTCGGCAACGACAGCAGCCCCTCGGCGAGGTCCCCCATCCGCGCCGAACCGTTCGGCGACTTGGTGAGCATCTCCAGCAACCGCACATCGATCAATGTCAGGTGATGCAGGTCGACCAGGCTGCGGTTCAGGGCCGCGGACAACCTCAGCGCCGCTTCCAGGAAGTTCTGCCAAGACCGCAATTCCGCAATGTCCAACCCCGGCATTTCGCTGGCAGTGCGCCCGGCGATCAACCCCTCCATGCGCGAAGATCCTAGGTCCAATCCGCTGAACCACGGACCAAATTTGACGAGCTAGTAGCTTTGGGTCACATGCGAGCGGTCGTGGTGGGGTCTGGAGAGCAACTGGCGTGGCAAGAGGTGGCCGATGTGCGCGCCGGTCCGGGCGAGGTGCTGATCAAGGTCGCGGCGGCGGGCGTCAACCGGGCCGACCTACTTCAGGCGGCCGGGCACTATCCGCCGCCGCCGGGCGCCAGCGACATCCTCGGCATGGAGGTCTCCGGGAACATCGCCGAACTCGGCGAAGGGGTCGGCGACTGGTCCGTCGGGCAAGAAGTCTGCGCTTTGCTGGCAGGCGGCGGATACGCCGAATTCGTCGCGGTACCCGCCGCCCAGGTGATGCCCGTCCCGCCGGGTGTCGGGCCGGTCGCCGCGGCCGCTTTACCCGAGGTGGCCTGCACGGTCTGGTCGAACCTCGCAATGACCGCTCACCTCGCGAAAGGCCAGACGCTGCTGATCCACGGCGGCGCGAGCGGCATCGGGACCCATGCCATTCAGGTAGCGCGAGCGCTGGGCGCCCGGACCGCCGTCACCGCAGGGTCGGACGCGAAGCTCGACTTGGCGCGGCGGCTCGGCGCCGACATCGCCATCAACTACCGCGAGGAGGATTTCGTCGCCCGGATCCACGAGGAAACCGACGGCGCGGGCGCCGACGTGATCCTCGACATCATGGGGGCGGCGTACCTGGACCGCAACATCGACGCGCTCGCCGTCGACGGGCAGTTGATCGTGATCGGCCTGCAAGGCGGAACGAAAGGCGAGCTGAACCTCGGCAAGCTCATGAGCAAACGGGCACGCGTGATCGGCACCACGCTGCGCGGCCGCCCCGTGGACGGCCCCAACGGCAAAGGCGCCATCGTGGGCGAGGTGGTGTCGAACGTCTGGCCGATGATCGCCGACGGACGGGTCCGGCCGTCGATCGGCGCTGAACTGCCGATCCAGCAGGCCGCTGAAGCCCACAAACTGCTGGCGTCAGGAAACGTGACCGGCAAAGTCATCCTGCGGGTCGGCGACTAACCAAGCGAAGCCAGCGCCCGCACCAGTTGGTCGACCTCGGCCGTTGTCGAATAGTGGGCCAACCCGATCGAGACCGCGCCGCCGACGTCGTTGACCCCGATCAGGTCGAGCACCCGCGAACTGACGTTGGAGATGGCGCAGATGCCGTTGTCGGCGAGCCGCTGCACCACGCGGTCAGCAGGCACGTCGGTGACCGCGAAGGTCAGCACCGGGATGTTCACCTCGGGACGCCCGATCAGCATCACCCGAGGCAACGACCGCAGCGACGCGACGAGGTAGTCGAACACCCGGTCCAGGTAGATTCCCGCGGACTGCATTGACACAGCCAGCCGTTGGCGCCGGGTACCCGACGCGGACTCGTCAAGCGACGCCAGATACTCGATGCTGGCGACCACCCCGGCGAGCAACCCGAACTGATGGACGCCGACCTCCAGTCGCGCCGGCCCGGTGGCGTACGGAACCAGCGACATCGAGTTGAACGATTCGATCAGCGCCGGCTCGCGGAACACCAGGGCACCGATCGGCGGCCCTCCCCACGCCACCGCGTTCACCGCCACCACGTCGGCGTCGATTTCATTGATGTCCAGCAGGCGGTACGGCGCGGCCGCGGAGTGGTCGACGACCACCAGGCCACCGACGTCGTGCACGAGCTTGCTCACCGCGCGCAGATCGGTGACGGTGCCCAGCGTCGCCGACGCCGACGTGATGGCCACCAGCCGAGTGCCCTTCGTGATCAGGCTCTCCCACTGCCAAGCGGGCAGGTCGCCGGTTTCGATGTCGACTTCGGCCCACTTGATCTTCGCGCCGAAGCGATTGGCTGCGCGCAGCCACGGTGCGATGTTGGCTTCGTCATCCAACCGGGTGACGACCACCTCGTAACCCAGGCCGGTCCGCGACGACGAAGCGTCCGCGAGCGATGTCAGCAAAATCGCGCGGTCGGCGCCCAGCACGACGCCCCGGGGGTCGGCGTTCACCAGATCCCCGACCGCCTGACGCGCCGCTTCCAGGACCGCGGCGCTGCGCCGCGCCGCCGGGTACGGACCGTTCGGGTTGGGCATCGACCCGCGAAAGGCCGTCGAGACCGTGGTGGCCACCGAGTCGGGGATCAGCATGCCCAGTTGCGCGTCGAAGTGCACCCACCCGTCGCCCAGCGAAGGGTGCAAACCCCGCACCCTGGCGACGTCGAAAACCATGCCAGCCACCTTAGAGCGTCCAAGATCGCACACAACCGACGCATTTGTCATGGGCTTCCGGTCACATCCTGCACAGATGGACCAGGTCACCTGGCCAGCCATACTAGTCCAGTGAGCCTCGGGTTCGGAGTGCTAGTCGCGCTGCCGCTGCTGATCGTCCCCGGGGCAATCGTCGCGCTGGCGGCCGGGCTGCCGAGGCCGCTCGCCATCGCCGTGGGGCCCGCGGCGACGTACGGCGTCGTCGGGCTGGCCATCATCCCCTACGGCGCTCTCGGCATTCCCTGGAACGGATGGACCGCGCTGGCCGCGCTGGCCGTCGTGACCGCTGCGGTGATCGGCCTGCGGTCACTGCTGTCGCGCTTTCGCGACCGCGACGCCGAGGCGCGCACGATGTCGCCGGGGCCGGCGATCGTGGTGGCGGCCGGCGTCGCGCTCGGAGCGGCGGCAATCGGCTACGCCGCGGTGAGCGGGATGCCGCACTGGCAGTCGGTGCCGAGCACCTGGGACGCGGTGTGGCACGCCAACGCCGTGCGCTACATCCTCGACACCGGTCAGGCCTCGTCAACGCACATGGGTGAACTGCGCAACGTCGAAACCCACGACCCCCTTTATTACCCGTCGACGTTTCACGCCCTGGCCGCGGTGCTGAGCCAGCTCACCGGCGCGGCACCGACGACGGCGTACACGCTCAGTTCGCTGGCCGCGGCGATCTGGCTGTTTCCGGTGAGCGCGGCGACGCTGACCTGGCATCTGCTGCGGACCAGTACGCCCGAGTGGCGGACCGCCGGGGCGGCCGCCGCGGCGGCGGCGCTGTCGGCGTCGTTCACCGCGCTGCCCTACGTCGAGTTCGACACCGCGGCGATGCCCAACCTGGCGGCGTACGGCGTCGCGGCGCCGACCATGGTGCTGATCGTCTCGGCGCTGCGGCATCTTGACCGCATCCCGCTGGCGGTGCTCGCGCTGATCGGGGTGTTCTCGGTGCACACCACCGGCGGCGTCGTGGTCGTGTTGTTCGTCGCGGCCTGGTGGCTGTTCGACGGGCTGTGGCACCCGGTGCGGGGCCGGCTCAGCGATTTTGCGGCGCTGCTCGTCATCGGGATCCCGACGGTGCTGGTGCTGACGCCGCAATTCATCGGCATCCTGCGGCAGGCCGAGATCATCGTCGGCCACGCGTTCGTCACGCACGAAGGCAAGAAGAAGGCGCTCTTCGACGCGGTCTTCCAGCACACCCGTCACCTCAACGACTTCCGCGTCCAGTACGCGTTGATCGCGCTCGCAGCGGTCGGCGGGGTGATCCTGCTGATCCGCAAGATCTGGTGGCCGCTGGCGGCGTGGGTGCTGCTGGTGGCGGCGATCGTGCATTCGTCGGCGCCGTTCGGGACTGTCATCGGCGGCCTCACCGCTCGGTTCAGCGACTTGTTCTACAGCGACCCGCGGCGGCTTTCGGGCGTGGTCACGCTGCTGTTGGCGCCGATGGCGGGCATCGCGTTGGTCACCATCGTCACGGCGGTGGTGGACGGGTTGCGCGGGCTGGTGGAGCGGCGAGCCACGGTTTCCCCGCGGGCGTGGTACGCGGTGACCGCTGCGCTGCTGGTGGGGATCAGCATCGGCTACGCCTGGCACTACTTCCCGCGGCACCGCTACCTGATGGGCGAGAAGTACGACTCGGTGATCGTGGACCGCAAAGCCCTCGACGCGATGGCATACCTGGCCACGCTGCCCGGAGCCCGCGACACACTGATCGGCGACGCCAACACCGACGGCACCGCGTGGATGTACGCGGTGGCAGGACTGCACCCGCTGTGGACGCACTACGACTACCCGGTGCAGCAGGGCCCGGGCTACCACCGCTTCATCTTCTGGGCCTACGCCGACGACGCGGACACCGACCCGCGGGTCGCGGACGCGGTGCGGGCACTCAACATCCGTTACGTTTTGACGAGCACACCCGTGGTCAGAGGGTTCGTGATGCCCGACGGGCTAGTGTCACTAGATAAGTCACGATCATGGGCCAAGATCTACGACAACGGCGAGGCCCGAATCTACGAGTGGCGTGGAAGCCAACCGGCCGGAACACCGGGTGCGACACCGGGTGCGAGCTGAGGGGAGCAGGTAAGGACATGAGTACCGGCACCGACGACGACAACATCGAGATCATCAACGGCCCCGGCGGTGCCCGCGGCCAGCAGGACGCCTCCGACAACCAACCCTCGGTGACCGACCTTGTCGAGCAGCCGGCCAAGGTGATGCGGATCGGCACGATGATCAAGCAGCTGCTCGAGGAGGTGCGCGCCGCCCCGCTGGACGACGCCAGCCGTAACCGGCTGCGCGAGATCCACGCGACCAGCATCCGGGAGCTCGAAGAGGGGCTGGCCCCGGAGCTGCGGGATGAGCTCGAGCGGCTGACGTTGCCGTTCAGCGAGGATGCGACGCCATCGGATGCCGAGCTGCGGATCGCGCAGGCCCAGCTGGTCGGCTGGCTGGAGGGGCTGTTCCACGGCATCCAGACGGCGTTGTTCGCGCAGCAGATGGCGGCGCGGGCGCAGCTCGAGCACATGCGCCAGGGGGCGCTGCCACCGGGCATCGGACCGCAGCAGGCTCCCATGCACCCGGGAACAGGACAGTACCTGTAGTAGACAGAGCACGGTGTCCGTCTTCGATCCGACCGCCAACGGCGTCAAACCCGGGCCGCTCCCGCAGGGCGGACCCGCGGCTGACGACGTCAGCATCGAGACCGTCGGCGCGTGGGTGGAGTTCCCGATCTTCGACGCGAAGTCGCGGTCGCTGAAGAAGACGTTCCTGGGCAAGGCCGGCGGCACGATCGGACGTAACACGTCGAACGTCCTCGTCATCGAGGCGTTGCGTGACATCACGCTGTCGCTGCGCACCGGCGACCGGGTGGGCCTGGTCGGGCACAACGGCGCGGGCAAGTCGACGCTGCTGCGGCTGATGTCGGGCATCTACGAGCCCACCCGCGGGAAGGCCGTCGTGAAGGGCCGTGTCGCGCCGGTGTTCGACCTCGGCGTCGGGATGGACCCGGAGATCTCCGGCTACGAGAACATCATCATCCGGGGGCTCTTCCTCGGTGAGACCCGCAAGACGATGTTGTCGAAGATCGACGAGATCGCCGAATTCACCGAGCTCGGCGAGTACCTGTCGATGCCGTTGCGCACCTATTCCACCGGCATGCGGGTGCGGCTCGCGATGGGCGTGGTCACCAGCATCGACCCGGAGATACTCCTGCTCGACGAGGGCATCGGCGCGGTGGACGCCGACTTCCTGAAAAAGGCGCAAGTGCGCCTGCAGAAGCTCGTCGAGCGCTCCGGCATCCTGGTGTTCGCCAGCCACTCGACGGAGTTTCTCGCGCGGCTGTGCAACACCGCGATCTGGATCGACCACGGCACCATCAAGACGATCGGGGGGATCGAAGAGGTCGTGCGTGCCTACGAGGGCGAAGACGCCGCCCGGCACGTCGCGGAGATCCTGGCCGATGCCGGCACAGATGGTTGACACGGTGTACGCCGTGGTGGTCACCCACCGGCGTCCCGACGAACTGGGCAAATCGCTGGACGCGCTCACCGCGCAGACCCGCGCACCCGACCACATGATCGTCGTCGACAACGACGCCGACGAGCGGGTCCGCGATCTGGTCTCAGGTCAACCGATCCCCACGACATATCTCGGATCACGCCGAAACCTCGGCGGCGCAGGCGGATTCGCGCTCGGCATGTTGCACGCGCTGGCGGCGGGCGCCGACTGGATCTGGTGCGCCGACGACGACGGGCGGCCGAAGGATCCGGGTGTGCTGGCCACCCTGCTGGCCTGCGCCCGACGCCACGGGCTCGCCGAGGTGTCGCCGATGGTCTGCGACCTCGACGACCCGCAGCGCCTCGCGTTCCCGCTGCGCCGCGGCGTCGCGTGGCGCAGGCACGTCAGCGAACTGCGCGCCTCACCCGAGCAGGACCTACTGCCCGGCATCGCGTCGCTGTTCAACGGGGCGCTGTTCCGCGCCACCACGCTGGAGGCGATCGGCGTGCCGGACCTGCGGCTGTTTGTCCGCGGCGACGAGGTAGAGGTGCACCGGCGGCTGGCGCGCTCGGGGTTGCCGTTCGGCACCTGCCTCGACGCCACCTACCTACACCCCCACGGCGCCGACGAGTTCAAGCCGATCCTCGGCGGCCGGATGCACACCCAGTACCCCGACAACCCGACCAAGCGATTCTTCACCTACCGCAACCGCGGCTACCTGCTGTCGCAGCGGGGCCTGCGCCGGCTGCTGTTACAGGAGTGGCTGCGGTTCGGCTGGTTCTTCCTGGTGTCCCGGCGCGACGTCGCGGGCCTCATCGAGTGGATGAGGCTG
>NZ_DATFYW010000059.1:0-4543 GCF_035314905.1 Mycobacterium sp. | reverse complement strand
TGAGCGAGGAAATCCCGGATCTCGACCTTGGCCTCGAGTTGGAACCGCAGACCCAGCTCGACGACGACGAGCTGACCGCGGTGCTCGAGGCGCTGTTGCTGGTGGTCGACACACCGGTGTCGGTGGCGACGCTGGCCACGGTGACCCAGCAGACCACGGACAGGGTCGGTGCGGCGCTGGACCGGATGGCCACCGAACTGGCGGACCGGGGGAGCGGCATTGACCTGCGTGAAGCCGGCGGTGGGTGGCGGATGTACACCCGGGCCAGGTTTGCTCCGTACGTGGAGAAGCTACTGCTCGACGGCGCGCGGTCCAAGCTGACCCGCGCGGCGTTGGAGACGCTGGCCGTTGTTGCGTATCGCCAGCCGGTGACCCGCGCCCGGGTCAGCGCCGTGCGGGGCGTCAACGTCGACGCGGTGATGCGCACGCTGCTGGCCCGGGGACTGATCACCGAGGCGGGCACCGATCCGGACACCGGTGCGGTCACATTCGCGACTACGGAGATGTTCCTCGAGCGGTTGGGGTTGTCTTCGCTGGCCGACCTGCCCGACATCGCGCCGCTGCTGCCCGACATCGACGTGATCGACGACATCAGCGAATCCCTCGACGAAGAGCCGCGATTCGTGAAGCTGAGTGGCAGGGATACGGCCGATGAGCAGCTGCGGGCGTTCGACGTGGACCGGGAGTGACATGGCGGCGTCGGCTGATTCGGGGGTACGCCTGCAGAAGGTGTTGTCGCAGGCCGGAATTGCGTCACGGCGCGCGGCCGAGAAGCTGATTGCCGAAGGCCGCGTCGAGGTCGACGGCCGCGTGGTCACGGAGCTTGGCACACGCATCGACCCGCAGAAGTCCGTGGTGCGCGTGGACGGCGCGCGGGTGATGCTCGACGACGCACTGGTGCATCTCGCGCTGAACAAGCCACGCGGCATGCACTCGACGATGTCCGACGATCGTGGCCGCCCCTGCATCGGGGATTTGATCGAGCACCGCGTCCGCGGCAACAGGAACCTCTTTCACGTCGGGCGCCTCGACGCCGACACCGAGGGACTGATCCTGCTGACAAATGACGGGGAACTGGCGCACCGGCTGATGCATCCCTCGTATCAGGTGCCCAAGACGTACCTTGCGACGGTGAACGGGACTGTGCCACGGAGTCTCGGCAAGAAACTGCGCGCAGGAGTGGAATTGGAGGACGGGCCCGTGCACGTCGACGACTTCGCGGTGGTGGATGCGGTGCCGGGCAAGACGCTGGTGCGGGTGACGTTGCGCGAGGGACGCAATCGAATCGTACGGCGGTTGCTGGCCACCGCGGGGTATCCCGTGCAGTCGTTGGTGCGCACGGACATCGGAGCGGTGTCGTTGGGAAACCAGCGGCCCGGCAGCATGAGGCCGTTGAACCGCACCGAGGTTGGCGAGCTCTACCGGGCGGTGGGCCTGTGACCGACTCGGTGGTGATCGCGGTCGACGGTCCGGCTGGCACGGGAAAATCGTCGGTGTCAAGGGGTTTGGCACGTGAGCTGGATGCGCGGTATCTGGACACCGGCGCGATGTACCGCATTGTGACGTTGGCGCTTCTGCGGGCGGGGGTCGACTTGACTGACCCGGAGGCGATGGCCGCCTCGGCGGCGAATGTGCAGATGTCGGTCAGCTACGGTCCCGACGATGACCAGGGTTTCCTTGCCGGAGAGGATGTTTCGGCGGAGATCCGCGGAGACGAGGTGACCGGTGCGGTTTCGGCGGTGTCTGCGGTGCCCGAGGTCCGCGAGCGGCTGGTTGAGTTGCAGCGCCAACTGGCCGCGGGGCCAGGCAATGTTGTCGTCGAGGGCCGCGACATCGGGACGGTGGTGCTGCCGGATGCGGATGTGAAATTCTTCCTGACCGCGTCGGCCGAGACGAGGGCCAAGCGGCGAAACGACCAGAACATCGCCAGCGGCCTCGGTGACGACTATGGGGGCGTGCTGGCCGATGTACGGCGTCGCGATCATCTGGATTCGACGCGTGCGGTGTCTCCCCTGCGGGCGGCCGAGGACGCGGTGGTGGTCGACACCGGCGCCATGACGGAGGAACAGGTGATCGCGCACCTGTTGGAGCTGGTCGAGCAGCGGACGAGGGTAGCGCGGTGACCGACGGCACGTGGTTCAACGAAAGCGATTGGGAGAGCGTCGAAGACGTCGAGGGGGAGCCGTCGGAGGACGCGTCGGGACCGCTGCCCGTGGTGGCCGTGGTGGGACGGCCGAACGTCGGCAAGTCGACACTGGTCAACCGGATCCTGGGGCGGCGCGAGGCCGTCGTGCAGGACTTGCCCGGCGTGACTCGCGACCGTGTCTCATACGACGCGTCGTGGACCGGGCGGCGGTTCGTCGTACAGGACACCGGCGGTTGGGAACCGGACGCCAAGGGTCTGCAGCAGCTGGTGGCCGAGCAGGCGTCGGTCGCGATGCGAACCGCAGACGCGATCATTCTGGTGGTCGACGCCGTGGTCGGTGCGACGACAGGGGATGAGGCGGCGGCGCGTACATTGCGCCGGTCGGGAAAACCGGTTCTGCTGGCTGCCAACAAGGTCGACAACGAAAAGGGGGAGGCCGACGCCGCCGCGCTGTGGTCGCTCGGTCTCGGGCAGCCATACGCAATCAGCGCGATGCACGGACGGGGCATCGGCGACCTGCTTGACGACGTGGTGGCGGCGCTGCCGGAGGTACACGACCTTGGGTCGGTGGTCGGCGGCCCGCGGCGAGTGGCGTTGGTGGGCAAGCCGAATGTGGGGAAGAGTTCGCTGCTGAACAAGCTGGCGGGGGATCAGCGGTCCGTGGTGCACGAGGTCGCGGGCACCACGGTGGATCCGGTGGACTCGCTGATCGAACTGGACGGCGAGGTGTGGCGGTTCGTCGACACCGCCGGCTTGCGGCGCAAAGTTGGTCAGGCCAGTGGCCACGAGTTCTACGCATCGGTGCGAACGCGCGGGGCGATCGACGCGGCCGAGGTCGCGATCGTATTGATCGACGCGTCGCAACCGATTACCGAGCAGGACCAGCGAGTGATCTCGATGGTGATCGAGGCGGGCCGCGCGCTTGTGTTGGCGTTCAACAAGTGGGATCTGGTCGACGAGCACCGCCGCTATCAGCTGGAGCGTGAGATCGAACGTGAGCTGGCGCAAGTGCCGTGGGCGCAACGAGTGAACATCTCGGCCAAAACGGGCCGGGCGGTTCAGAAGCTCGTACCGGCACTCGATGGCGCGCTTGAGTCGTGGGACAAGCGGGTCTCGACGGGGCAGTTGAATTCGTGGATCAAGGAGGTGGTGGCCGCGACGCCGCCCCCGGTGCGCGGCGGCAAGCAGCCGAGAATCCTCTTTGCGACCCAGGCCACCGCGCGGCCGCCGACGTTCGTGTTGTTCACGACGGGCTTCCTGGAGGCGGGGTACCGACGCTTCCTGGAACGGAGGCTGCGCGAGACGTTCGGTTTCGAAGGCAGCCCGATACGGATCAATGTGCGGGTGCGCGAGAAGAGGTCCGCGCGGTCGCGTTGAGGTCCGCGCGGTCGCGTCGGGGTCCCGCCCGGTCGCCGTTGGGGCCCGCGCGGTCGCGTTGAGGTCCCGCCCTAGGGTTTTCGAGTGTCCGTTTTCCACATGGCCTTGATTGCGCTGGCCGGCGTAGGCGCGGGCGGAATCAACGCGGTCGTCGGGTCCGGGACCCTCATCACATTCCCGACCTTGGTGACGCTCGGGTATCCGCCGGTGACGTCGACCATGTCCAACGCAGTCGGCCTGGTTGCCGGTGGCCTATCGGGGACCTGGGGGTACAGACGTGAGCTGCGCGGCCAGTGGCATCGGCTGCGCTGGCAGATCGTCGCGTCGTTGACAGGCGCCATGTTGGGAGCCTGGTTGCTGCTTCATCTGTCCGAGAAGGTGTTCACGCGGGTGGTGCCGGCGCTGTTGGTGCTCGCGTTAGTGCTGGTGATCATTGGCCCGCGGATACAGGCGTGGGCACGTCGGCGCGCCGAGGAGGCTGGTCGCGCCGCTGACCACGTGTCGCCGAGGCGGATGGCGGCCCTGATCGCGTCCACCTTCGGGGTTGGCGTGTACGGCGGCTACTTCACTGCGGCGCAGGGCATTCTGCTGGTGGGCGTGATGGGCGCGCTGCTGCCCGAGTCGGTCCAGCGGATGAACGCCGCCAAGAACCTGCTGGCTTTGGTCGTCAACATCGTCGCGGCGGCCGCATACACGCTAGTGGCGTTTCACCGGATCAGCTGGCCCGCGGCGGGGCTGATCGCGGTCGGTTCGCTGGTCGGCGGCTGGCTGGGTGCGCACTACGGCCGCCGGCTTTCGCCCAATGCACTGCGCGCCGTGATCGTGGTCGTCGGTCTCATCGGGTTGTATCGGCTCATGACGGTGTGAGCCACGCCGGGCTTTAGGGCGACCGTAGCCGTCTGCGGTAGGCTTTCGACCTGCTGCCGGTGATGCCGGTGAGCGACGGGCTGTGGCGCAGTTTGGTAGCGCACTTGACTGGGGGTCAAGTGGTCGCAGGTTCAAATCCTGTCAGCCCGACAC
>NZ_DATFYW010000058.1:0-2288 GCF_035314905.1 Mycobacterium sp. | reverse complement strand
CGGTAGAAGCCGGTGAGCGGGTCGGTGCCGCACGGTTCCAACGGGCTGCCCAGCACGTTGCGATCAGGCACCGGCCCAGTATCCCCTTCGCTGGTGCGGCCCGCGTGGGCGTGGCCACCCGATCCAGCCCGGGCCGCCCGTGTCGGCAACCTCCTAGTCCGAAGTTACGGCGCCAGAAACGAGCGAATCCCCGGCTGAGCTGGGGATTCGCTCGTTTCGGGTGTGGTTGTTGTGGCTACGCGGCTCTGAGCGGGATGGCGGTGTCGAGCAGTTGGAAGGCGCGGCGCTGATCGGGGGTGGCTTCGGTGAGCATGGGGATTTCTGCGCTGGTGTGGTGGTAGCGGATCTGGTTGCGGGTGAGGGTGGCGAGGTGGTCGAGTAGTCCGCGGAAGCTGCGCAGCGGGTTGCCGTGTTCGTCGCGTTGGGTGGAGGCCTTGGCGTCGGCGTGGGTGGAGCGTTGGGCGGGGGCGACGGGGTTGTCCCGCTGGGGTGGGTGCTCGTCGGTGAATGTCATCGGCGCCCAGGCTTGGCGCAGGTGCCAGACCACGTAGCAGGCGAGCATGCAGATCAGCACGTGGGCTTTGACGCGGTCGTCGAGGCGGTGGTGGATGGGCCGCAGGTCGAGGTCGTCGACCTTGATGATGCGAAAGTCGCGTTCGACGTTGGCGAGGTTCTTGTAGCCGGCCACCACCGCGGCCGGGTCGAGGGTGTCGGCGGGCACGCTGGTGCGCAGCACGTAGATGCCGTCCAGGGCGGCCTCGGCGGCGATCTGGTCGCCTTTACGGGCGATGGTCAGGCTGGTGTCGGTGATGGTGCGGTGAAAGTGCTTGCCCACCTTGTATTTGTCGATCACCTTGCCGACTGCTTCACCGATCTGGGCGGCCCCGGCGAGCGTGCCGCGGGCCACCCGGTCGGCGATCGGGTCGAGCTGTTTCTCGGTCGCGGCCAGCAGTTCGTCGCGTTTGCGGGCGCGTTCGGCGGCCAGCGCGGGGTTGCGGCAGGCGATCAGCCGTTCGCCGGGGTAGTCGGGGTGGGTGATCTCGGCCAGGTCGTGGGTGTCGAACAGGCTCATCTGCAGCGGCCCGTCGTCGGCGGCGAGTTTGGCGATCGCGGGGGCGCGCAGCGCGGTGATCCAGCCGAACCCGGTTCCGGTGTCGTCGCCCAGGTCGCGCAGCGCGGCGATGCGCGCGGAGGTGATCATGCCGCGGTCACCGACGAGCACCAGCTTCTCGAGCCCGAACTTGTCGCGGATCACGGTGACGATCTCGGTGAACGCGGTCGGGTCGGCGGTGTTGCCGGCGAACACGCGCACCGCCACCGGCCGGCCCTCGACGTCGGTGAGGATGCCGTACTCGATCTGCTCGCGGCCCTTCTTGCCGTCGCGGGAGTAGCCGCGGGCGGCCAGCGCGCAGCAGCGCCCGGTCACCCACGAGCTGGTCAGATCAAACAGCGCCATCCGCGCCGGATTCGCACCGACCGCGAGATGTTTTGCGGTCAGGCGTTTTTCGATCGCGTCCTGCCGGTCGGCGAGCCAGTCCATGGCCGCGTAGACCTCGTCGGTCGACGCAGCGGCCACGTCGAGGTCCGCGCCGAGGGTGGTGTCGGCCCACCCGGCCAGCGTGGACAACTTGCTGGCCGGGCGGACCACCCGCGAGATGATCAGCGCGAACGCGATATCCCGCGCCCGGCACGGCGGCCCCAGCAGTGCGGGCAGCCCCAGCGTGCGCGCCATCGCCGTCACCGCCGCCACGTGCCCGTGCGGCAGCGACCGGGTGATCGTGAACGCCCGCCCGGCGGGCACCAGCGTCTGTCCCTTCAGCGTCGCCTCGATCGCGTCGACCGCCTCACGCGGCAGCTTCGACAGGTTCGCCAGCGTCTCGTGCTTGACCTTCTTCCCGTCGCGGAAGGTGCGCCGCAGCAGCACCGTCTCGTAGACCCGCTCCTCACCGGACTTCGCCACATACGAACTCTTGTTCCGGGCTACGTGCATCGCACCGCTGTATGCCACCACATGTTGAACCCTAACGCGATCACCCTCAAAACCGTCGCAGCGACACACCACTTCAGTGGCTACACATTCAAGCTAATACACCACCGTCGACTCAGGTCAGACTCACAATCCCCACCGAAAACCGACTTAACTTCGGGCTAGCCCTAACTGCACCACTGCTGCACCACCGGGCGTCTGCTCACCATCGACACCATGGCGCTTCTGATCATCGCGACGGCCGCCGTGGACAGCGGCATTAGCGCCGGCCGGCTTAGAGCGAGGCGTTGATCGTCCGAGG
>NZ_DATFYW010000057.1:0-13257 GCF_035314905.1 Mycobacterium sp. | reverse complement strand
CCCAGCAGGATGGAGCGGCCGAGTTGCTTGCGGAACGATTCGTACGGGGTGTCGTCCGGTTGACGACGGCGCGTCACGATCGCCGCGGCCGCCAGCAGCGCGCCGCCGACGATCACGACGACGCCGGTCGCGTCGACCGCCTTGCCGACGATCTCGACAACCTCGAAGAAGCTCACGGCACCGATGCTAGTGCGAATACTGCGTGAATTAGTGCGCCACACCTTGCGCGTTCGGCTGTGAAAGCCGTTCTGCGGTGGCACTGTCGGGCACATGACGCAGAAACCGCCTACTGCCGCAATCGAGCAGGCGCACAAAGAACATCTGGGGTCGCTGCCATTCGACGACACCAGAGATTTCGACGACGCCGACCGTGGCTTCATCGCGGCCAGGCACCCGTGCGTGATCCGTGCCGCCGACGGCCGGGTGGTGTGGGACAACGACAGTTATGCGTTCCTGACCGGGGAGTCGCCGACCTCGGTGCATCCGAGCCTGTGGCGGCAGGCCAGGCTGGCGGCCAAGCAGGGACTCTACGAGGTGGTCCCGGGCATCTACCAGGTCCGCGGGTTTGACATCTCCAACATCAGCTTCATCGAAACCGACAACGCCGTCATCGTCATCGATCCGTTGGTCTCCACGGAGGTGGCCGCAGCGGCGCTCGAGCTGTACCGCGCCCATCGCGGCGACCGCAAGGTCGTCTCGGTGATCTACACCCACAGCCACGTCGACCACTTCGGCGGTGTACTCGGCGTCACTTCCCAGGCCGACGTCGACGAGGGCCGGGTCAGCGTGCTGGCTCCGGAGGGCTTCATAGAACACGCCGTGCAGGAGAACGTCTACGCGGGCACGGCGATGACGCGGCGCGCGACGTACATGTACGGCACGCTGCTGGCGCGAGGACCGCAGGGGCAGGTCGGCTCCGGGCTGGGGCAGACGCCGTCGACCGGAGAGGTTGCGGTCATCAACCCGACCGTGATCATCCGCGAAACCGGCGAGAAGCACACCATCGACGGCGTCGAGATCGAGTTCCAGATGGCGCCCGGCACCGAAGCGCCCGCCGAGATGCATTTCTATTTCCCGCGCTACCGTGCGCTCTGCATGGCCGAGAACGCCACCCACAACCTGCACAACCTGCTGACGTTGCGCGGCGCGCTGGTACGCGACCCGCACGGCTGGGCCGGCTACCTTACCGAGGCGATCGACAGTTTCGCTGACCGCTCGGACGTCGCGTTCGCGTCGCACCATTGGCCGACGTGGGGCCGCGAGCGCATCATCGAATTCCTGTCCACCCAGCGCGACCTGTACGCCTACCTGCACGACCAGACGCTGAGGCTGCTGAACAAGGGCTTCACCGGGGCGGAGATCGCCGAGCAGTTCCAGATGCCGCCGGCGCTGGAGCGGGCCTGGCACACGCACGGCTACTACGGATCGGTCAGCCACAACGTCAAGGCGATCTACCAGCGCTACATGGGCTGGTTCGACGGCAACCCGGCGCGGCTGTGGCCCCACCCCCCCGAGCAGCTGGCCAACCGTTACGTCGACGCGATCGGCGGAATCGACCGGGTCGTCGAGATCGCCCAGAAGGCGTTCAACGGGGGCGACTTCCGCTGGGCGGCAACACTTCTCGACCATGCCGTGTTCACTGACCCGGAGCACCCGGCAGCCAGGGCGCTGTATGCGGACACCTTGGAGCAGTTGGCCTACGGCGCCGAGAACGCGACGTGGCGCAACTTCTTCCTCTCCGGCGCGACGGAACTCCGGGACGGGAACTTCGGCACCGCGACCCAGGCGGCGTCGCCTTCGGTGCTCTCCCAGCTCAGCCCCGAGCAGATGTTCGACAGCTTGGCGATCAGCGTGAACGGGCCCGAAGCGTGGGATCTCGACCTCGGGCTCGACGTGACGTTTCGCGACATCGACACCAACTACCGGCTGACGCTGCGCAACGGTGTGCTCGTGTACCGCAAGATGCCGGCGGACTCGTCAACCGCCACCGCGACGATCACGCTCGACAACAAGCTGCGGTTGCTTGCGCTCGCCGCCGGTGACCGTGACTCGCCCGGACTGCAGCTCAGCGGCGATCCCGACACGCTGCCGACGATTCTCGCCGTACTGGACCTGGGGGATCCGAACTTCAACATCATCACCCCGTAGCCGTAGGCTGTGGCAGGTGATCAGGCGTGTCCGCATGACCCCGGTCGGCGCGGTTGTCCGCGGCGCGTTGGCCGGTGCGGTCGGCACCGCCGCGATGGATCTGCTCTGGTACGCCAGATACCGGCGTGGCGGCGGAAGCGGCGGTTTCGTGGATTGGGAAACCTCGGCCGGTCTCGACAATTGGGACAATGCCCCGGCCCCGGCCCGGTTCGGCAGGCGCCTCGTTGAGGGGACTCTTCACCGCGAGCTGCCGCCGCAGCGGGCCCGGCTCACCAACAACGTCATGCACTGGGCCACCGGAGTGGGTTGGGGCGCCGTCTTCGGGTTGGTGAGCGGCTCGCTGACCCGCCCCCGCTGGTGGCATGCGCCGGCGTTCGGTGCCGCGGTCTGGGTGCAGTCATACGCGGTGCTCGTGCCGGCCAAGCTGTACCAGCCGCCGTGGAAGTACGGCCCGAGGACGCTGTGGGAAGACCTGAGCGCGCACCTCGTCTACGGCCTCGGCACCGCGACGGCGTT
The DNA here is from genome assembly GCF_035314905.1 of Mycobacterium sp. Taxonomy (GTDB): domain Bacteria; phylum Actinomycetota; class Actinomycetes; order Mycobacteriales; family Mycobacteriaceae; genus Mycobacterium. The sequence goes on along the minus strand of NZ_DATFYW010000057.1, from coordinate 10,593 downwards.
CCGCGGACTCGCGGCTACGGCAGGCCGCCGTCGGCACGAAGTACCGAACCCGTCGTGAAGCACGACGCGTCGGAGGCCAGAAACAGCGCGGCGCCGACGATCTCGGATGGCTCCCCGGCGCGCTGCAGCGCCAGGTGACCGAACGGTTTTTCGGTCGCCTGGTCGAGATTCCAGGCCCTGCTGATGTCGGTCAGAAACGGCCCGGCCATCAAGGTGTTGACCCGCACCGTCGGCCCGTACGCCTTGGCCAGACCCTCCGTCAGCGCGTTGAGGCCCGCCTTCGCCGCCGCGTAGGGAAGCATGTCGGGCGCCGGGCGCAGCGATCCGCTCGAGCTGACGTTGACGATCGAGCCGCGTCCCGCGGCGACCATCCGCTCGCCGACGAGCGCTGAGAGCCGGAACGGGCCCTTGAGGTTGAGGCTGACCACCGCGTCGAACAGCTTCTCGGTCACCGACGTCAGCGACCCGTACGTCGGTGACATCCCGGCGTTGTTGATCAACGTGTCCACCTTGCCGAACCGGTCGTATGCGGCGTCCACCAGGCCGGCCAGCTCGTCCCACCGGCCGACGTGAACCTGGTACGGCATCGCGGAGCGACCCGTCTCCCGTTCGATCTCCTCCGCGGTGGCAACGCAAGCTTCGAACTTGCGGCTGGCGACGATCACGTCGGCGCCGCACCGGGCGACGGCGAACGCCATCTCGCGGCCCAGCCCGCGGCTGCCCCCGGTGATCAACACGACCCGGTCCGTCAGGTCGAACAACTCGTCGGCATAACCCATTTCAGAGAGCACTCCTCACACCGGGCAGGCGAACGCCCGCCCGGGCTCTATCGTGGCACTGCGCCCGGCGACGAAGGATCCGAACATGCAACTCCTGCTCATCCGTCACGCGCTGCCGCTGCGCAGCGCCGCCGGCGAGGGATCGGATCCCGAGCTCTCGGCGGCCGGCCTCGAGCAGGCGCGACGGCTGCCGGAGGCGTTGAAGCGCTATCCGGTCTCACGGGTGATCAGCAGTCCGCAGCGGCGGGCCCGCCAGACCGCTCTGCCGGTGGCCGACGCGCTCGGGCTGGCCGTCGACGTCGACGACCGGCTGGCCGAATACGACCGGGATCTGGCCACCTACATTCCGATCGAGCACATCAGGACCGAGAACCCGCAGGAATGGGCGCGCATGGCCGACGGGCACCTGCCCAGCGGGGTCGACGAGAACGCATTCCGCGCGCGGGTGGCGGCGGCCGTCGCCGATGTGGTCGCGGCGGCCGGTCACGGCGCCACCGTCGCGGTGGTCAGCCACGGCGGCGTGATCAACCTGGTTCTGCACGAGATCCTCGGCACCGCGCGGCTGCTGTCGTTCCCCGTCGACTATGCGTCGGTGACGCGGTTGCTGTACTCGCGATCGGGCCGCGCGACGGTGGTGGCGGTCAACGGCACGGACCACGTGTGGGACCTGCTGCCCAGGAACCGGCGGTGAGCTGTATACAGGGTCGGTGACAATCGATAGCCTGGCCGGGCTCGACCTCGCCGCGTTGGACCGGCAGCTGCGTGCGGTCGGGGTGGACCGCAGCGGAGATCTGCGCGCCGAGCTGATCGCGGGCGGCCGCTCGAATCTGACGTTCCTCGTCAGCGACGACGCGTCGAAATGGGTGTTGCGCAGGCCGCCACTGCACGGGCTGACCCCGTCGGCGCACGATGTGGCCCGCGAATACCGCGTGGTGGCCGCGCTGGGGGACACCGCGGTGCCGGTGGCCCGGGCGGTCACGCTGTGCGAGGACGACACCGTGCTGGGCGCGCCGTTCGCGATGGTCGAGTATGTGCCGGGCCGCGTGATCCGCGGCGCGGACGAGCTGAGAGCGCTCGGCGGCCGCGACGTCATTGAGGGCTGCGTGGACGGCCTCATCCGCGTGCTGGCCGACCTGCACGGGATCGACCCCGCGGAGGTCGGACTGGCGGATTTCGGCAGACCCGACGGCTATCTCGAACGGCAGGTCCGGCGCTGGGGCGGCCAGTGGGATCTGGTGAAGCTTGACGACGACCCGCGTGATGCCGACGTGCGCCGCCTTCATTCCGCTCTCGCGGATGCGATCCCGCCGCAAAGCCGGGCGTCGATCGTGCACGGCGACTACCGCATCGACAACACGATCCTGGACGCCCACGACGCGTCGGTGGTGCGGGCGGTGCTGGACTGGGAGATGTCGACCCTGGGTGATCCGCTCAGCGACGCCGCGCTGATGTGCGTTTACCGCGATCCGTCGATGGATCTGATCGTCAATATGCCCGCAGCGTGGACGTCACCGCTGCTGCCGACCGCCGACGAACTGGCGCAACGGTATTCGGAGATGTCGGGGCAGCGCCTCGCGCACTGGCCGTTCTACATGTCGCTGGCCTACTTCAAACTGGCCATCATCGCGGCGGGGATCGATTTCCGCCGGCGCATGGCCGGCGCTGACGATGAGGTGGAGTCTTCCGACCAGGTCGGTCAGACCGTCGCGCCGCTGATCAGCGCCGGGCTCCGGGCGCTGAGGGCGTCCTGACCCCGCATACGCGGGCCGGCGCCATCAATTCGCTTCGTGTGCGTGGCCTAAATGGGCCTTGAGGTTCTTCTTCGCCGCCCGGCGCATCTGAACCATGCGGGCCGTGCCGGCCAGCACCGTGATCAGCGCGCCCCCCACCGCCGCCATCAGGAACGAGATGCCCTTCGGAGAACTCCACTGCCAGGCGAGGAACCGGATGGTGATCGAGTCGGTGTTCTGCGCGATGAACACCAGCAGCACGATCAGGATCAGCAGCCCGACGGCCAACGCCCACCAGGCGGCCGCCACTCGGGTGAACGGGACGGCCGACTTGGCCGGCGGGGCGGGGACCGGCGCGGCCTCCGCCGGAGTCGAGGGCTGCTCGGGCGGCACCTGCGGGTCACTGGTCATGCCTTCATCTTTGCCCGTGGATGTCGAGTGTCAAACACCGTACGGGCCGCTAGGGTCACGGAGGTGGGCATGCGCGGGTGGGGGGTGGCGGCGCTCGCCACCGTTTTCACCCTCACCGCCGTCGCGTGCGGAAGCTCCAACCCGCTGGGCGGCGGTGCCGGATCGTCCGACCTGAAGTCGATCGTCGTCGGCTCCGGCGACTTCCCCGAGTCGAAGATCCTCGCCGAGATCTATGCGCAATCGTTGCAGGCCAACGGGTTCAACGTAGGTCGTCAACTCGGCATCGGGAGCCGCGAAACCTACATTCCGGCGCTGAAGGACCACTCGATCGACCTGGTACCCGACTACATCGGCAACCTGCTGCTCTACTTCGACCCCAACGCGACGGTGACCACCCCCGACGCGGTTGAACTCGCGCTGCTTCGCGAGTTGCCCGGCGACCTGTCGATCCTGACGCCGTCGCCGTCATCCGACACCGACACCGTCACGGTCACCGCCGACACGGCGAGGAAATGGAACCTCAAGACCATTGCCGACCTGGCTCCGCACTCCGCGGAGGTGAAGTTCGCGGCGCCGTCGGAGTTTCTGACCCGACCGGCCGGCCTGCCGGGCTTGACGAGGAACTACGGCCTCGACATCAGCCCGGCGAACTTCGTCGCGATCAGCGACGGCGGCGGCCCGGCGACGGTCCGCGCCCTCGTCGGCGGCACGGTCACCGCCGCCAACATATTCAGCACCTCCCCGGCCATCCCGCAGAACAACCTCGTCATCCTTGACGACCCGAAGAACAACTTCCTGGCCGGCAACGTGGTCCCGCTGGTGAATTCGCAGAAGAAGTCCGATGCGTTGAAGACCGTGCTCGACGCCGTCTCTGCCAGGCTGACCACCGCCGCGCTGACCAGCCTCAACGCCGCGGTGTCCGGCAATTCAGGGGTAGACCCTGACCAAGCAGCTCGGAAATGGGTGCAGGACAACGGATTCAACCAGCCGATGGTGAAGTGAGCGGGTGGTGATCAGCTTCGACCGTGTCACCAAGCGGTATCCCGACGGCACCGTCGCCGTCGACGACCTGACCCTTCAGATTCCGTCGGGGACGCTCGCGGTGTTCGTCGGCCCGTCCGGGTGCGGCAAGACCACGTCGATGCGCATGATCAACCGGATGATCGAGCCGACGTCGGGCACCCTGACCGTCGACGGTGCCGACGTGACCAAGGTCAACCCGGTCAAGTTGCGCCTCGGCATCGGGTACGTGATCCAAAGCGCGGGGCTGATGCCGCATCAGCGTGTCGTCGACAACGTCGCCACGGTTCCGGTGCTCAAAGGCCAGTCGCGGCGCGCGGCCCGCAAGACGGCACTCGAAGTGCTCGAACGTGTCGGTCTGGACCCGAAGCTGGCCACCCGTTATCCGGCCCAGTTGTCGGGCGGCCAGCAGCAGCGCGTCGGCGTGGCCCGCGCATTGGCCGCCGACCCGCCGATCCTGTTGATGGACGAGCCGTTCAGCGCCGTGGACCCGGTGGTGCGCGAGGAACTACAGGCCGAGATGCTGCGGCTGCAAGGCGAACTGCGCAAGACGATCGTGTTCGTCACGCACGACATCGACGAGGCCGTCAAGCTCGGCGACAAGGTCGCCGTGTTCGGGCCCGGCGGCGCCCTGCAGCAGTACGACGAGCCGGCGCGGCTGTTGTCCAACCCGGCCAACGACTTCGTCGCCGGATTCATCGGCGCCGACCGTGGCTATCGGCGGCTGCAGTTCTTCCACGCCACCGGCTTGCCGCTGCACGAGATCCCACGCGTGACGGAATCCGAGGTCGACGCGCTGAACCTGTCCGACGGCGAGTGGGTGTTGGTCTGCGGGTCCGGCGGGTCGCCGTTCGGGTGGATCGACGCCGCCGGGGTGCGCCGGCATCGGGACGGCGGCGGCCTCAACGAGAGCGTCATCGCCGGCGGGTCCCTTTTCCGGCCGGAGGGCACCTTGCGTCAAGCGCTGGATGCCGCGCTGTCGTCGCCGTCGGGCATCGGGGTCGCGGTCGACGCCGCCGGCTCGGTGATCGGCGGCGTGCGCGCCGGCGACGTGCTGGGCGCGCTCGAGACGCAGCAGCGGGCCTGAGCCGTGCGATACCTGCTGACCCACCTCGACACCGCGTGGGCCCTGACGGTCATTCACCTGCGGCTGTCGCTGATCCCGGTGGTGGTCGGCCTGCTGGTCGCCGTGCCGGTGGGTGCGCTGGTGCAGCGCACGACAGTGCTGCGGCGGCTGACCACCGTGACCGCGAGCATCGTCTTCACGATCCCGTCGCTGGCGTTGTTCGTCGTGCTGCCCCTTCTCATTCCGACCCGCATCCTCGACGAGGCCAACGTGATCGTCGCTCTCAGCCTCTACACCACCGCGCTGCTGGTGCGGGCCGTGCCGGAGGCGCTGGACGCGGTGCCTGCGCAGGTGCGCGACGCGGCGACGGCGGTCGGCTACCGTCCGCTGATCCGGATACTCAAAGTCGAACTGCCTCTGTCGATTCCGGTTCTCGTCGCGAGCCTTCGCGTGGTGGCCGTGACGAACATCTCGATGGTGTCGGTGGGTTCGGTGATCGGTATCGGTGGCCTGGGCACCTGGTTCACCGAGGGTTATCAGGCTGACAAGAGCGATCAGATCATCGCGGGCATCATCGCGATTTTCGTGCTCGCGGTCGTCGTCGACACGCTGATCATGGTCGTCGGGCGGATGGCGACACCGTGGGTTCGGGCGGGGGCCCGGTGAACTTCCTTCAACAGGCGTTGTCGTACATCTTCACCGCGGCCAACTGGGGTGGCAGGGCGGGGCTGGGCGCCCGGATCGTGGAGCACCTGCAGTACACCGTGATCGCGGTGGCGGTCGCGGCGTTGATTGCTGTCCCGATCGGGCTGATCATCGGCCACACCGGTCGCGGCACCTTCGTCGTGGTCACCGGAGTCAACGCACTGCGCGCGCTGCCGACGTTGGGTGTGCTCTTGCTCGGTGTGCTGCTGTGGGGGCTGGGGTTGGTGCCGCCGACGGTGGCGCTGATGCTGCTCGGCATCCCGCCCCTGCTGGCCGGCACCTACGCCGGAATCGCCAACGTCGACCCGGCCGTTGTCGACGCTGCCCGGTCGATGGGCATGACCGAAACGAGGGTGCTGTTCAGGGTCGAACTGCCCAACGCGCTGCCGTTGATCTTGGGCGGATTGCGCACCGCCACGCTTCAGGTTGTGGCGACCGCGACGGTCGCCGCCTACGCCAGCCTCGGCGGCCTCGGCCGGTATCTGATCGACGGCATCAGGGTGCGCCAGTTCTACATCGCGCTCGTCGGGGCGTTGATGGTCACGGCGCTGGCGCTGCTGCTCGACGGTGTCCTCGCGTTCGCGGTGTGGGCCTCGGTGCCGGGCACGGGACGGTTGCGCCGGGTGCCGCAGCCGTTGGTCGACGACGTCGCTTCTGTTGCCGCCGGGTCTTTGTTCGCACCCACTTCCCGTACCGGCGGCGCGCAAGTCGACGCGTCGCTTACGGTAGACAGGTGAGTGCGAGCCCGAACGAGACAGAGCATGGCTGGCCGGCGATTCTGACCTGGCGTGGCCACGACGTACCGCGCATGGAATCCGCACGAGTGCAGCTGTCCGGCAACCGGATCAAGGCCTACGGCCGGATCGTGTCGGGTGCTACCGACGCCCATCCCGCGTTCAGCGCGTCCTACGACCTCGTTACGGACGACGCGGGTGCGACGAGACGCTTGTCGCTGAGCCTGACGCTGGCCGAGCGTGATCGCCAGCTGTCGATCGCGCGCGACGAGGAGAACATGTGGTCGGTGTCCGGCCACCAGGGCGTGTCCGCGCGGGCCGCGTTCAGCGGCGCCCTGGATGTCGACGTTGTGTTCAGTCCGTTCTTCAACGCGCTGCCGCTGCGGCGCACCGGGATCTATAAACGGCACGACTGTGTCTCGGTGCCGGTGGTGTACGTGATGCTGCCCGAGCTGTCGGTGAACCCGGCGACGATCACCTACACCAGCGGCTCCGACGGCATCAAGCTGCACTCACCGGTGGCCGACACCACGGTCAGCGTCGACGACAGCGGGTTCATCCTCGACTATCCGGGCCTGGCGGAACGGTTCTGATCACGCCGCCGGCACGGCCCTCCGCGGCCAGTTCCTCGCGCCAGCTTTCCTCGCCGATCGTGATGCCGACGATCTCGTGGCGGGGAAACCCGTCGTAGCGGGTTCTTGCGGCGTGTCCGTCGTCGACCAGTTCGGCGACCGATTCGTTCTCAGAGAGCGTCTCACGCGCGTGGCTGAGCAATTCGATGGCGCGGTCGAGCAGCGGCAACACCTGCGGGGCGTTGGTCTCACACATCGCCCGCACAAGCTCCGGCGTCGTGGCCGCGACCCGCGTGGCGTCCCGGAACGAGCCCGCGGCCAGCGCGAACGCCAGCGGGACTTCGGAGGCGATGACCGCGATGGCTTCGGCGACCAGATGCGGCAGGTGTGAGATGGCCGCCGCGGCCGCGTCGTGCTCGTCGGAGCGGGCAGGCACCACGACGGCGCCGCAGTCCAGGGCCAGCCGTGCGACCGTCATCCACACGTTCGGTTCGACGTGCCCGTCGACGCAAACCACCCACGGCGACCCCATGAACAGGCGGGCGTTGCCCGCCGCCCAGCCCGAATGGGTGGTGCCGGCCATCGGGTGTCCGCCGACGAAGTTGCGCAGCAGGCCGACCTCCTGGACCTCCTGCAGGACTGCGGATTTGACGCTCGTAACGTCGGTGAGCACGCAGTCGGGCGCCGTGTCGCTGACGTAGCTCAGCAGGATGGGCAGTGCCGTGGCGGGAACGGCCAGCACGATCAGCGCCCCACGCTCCGCGGCCAGCCCCAGCGCCTCGTCGAGGTGGGTGGTGGCATCGAAACCGTCGAATCGGGCGGCCTGCACGCCCTCCACTGACCGGTTGTAGCCGAAGACCTCGCGGCCGGCCGCGGCGGCGGCCCGCAGGACCGACCCACCGATGAGTCCCAGACCGAGCACGCAAACGGGTGTCTTGGCCACGGGTCAAGATTGGCACACCTGCATGGGGCACTCGCGCTCAGATAGTGGTCAAGGCCCCTGGTCAGGGACTACCGTATCGGCCCATGGGACCACAGCGGGCAGCGGCGCGGGACCAGGGTGCGGACAGCCCGGACGGCTTCGGTGTGGCCGTGGTCCGGGAGGAAGGCACGTGGCGGTGTTCGCCGATGCGCGCCCTGTCCCTGACCAGCCTGGCCGCAGCGGAGACAGAGCTGCGTGAATTGCGAAGCGCCGGAGCGGTTTTCGGGCTTCTCGATGTGGACGACGAGTTCTTCATCATCGTCCGTCCGGCGCCGTCGGGCACGCGGCTTCTGCTGTCGGACGCGACCGCGGCCCTGGACTACGACATCGCCGCCGAGGCGCTGGACAAGCTCGACGCCGACATCGGGTACGACGAGCTGGACGGCGCCGAGCCGTTCGAGGAGGGCGACCTCGGATTGCTGGCCGATGTCGGTCTGCCCGAGGCGGTGCTGGGGGTGATCCTGGATGAGACGGATCTGTATGCCGACGAGCAACTGGGCATGATCGCGGCGCGGATGGGCTTCGCCGACGAGCTGTCGGCGGTGCTCGACCGTCTCGATCGGTGATGGGAGACGACGACCTCATCCGCGTCGCGCTCGCCGCAGCCGCCACTGCCGGGCCCCTGGACGTGCCGATCGGCGCCGTGGTCTTCGCCCCCGACGGTACCGAGCTGGCCCGTGCGGCCAATCAGCGCGAAGCGCTGGGCGACCCGACAGCGCACGCCGAGATCCTTGCGCTGCGGGCAGCCGCGCGGGCGCTGGGCGATGGCTGGCGGCTCGAGGGAACCACGCTGGCTGTCACGATCGAGCCGTGCACGATGTGCGCGGGCGCGTTGGTGCTGGCGCGGGTGAGGCGGCTGGTGTTCGGGGCGTGGGAGCCGAAGACGGGTGCCGTCGGTTCGCTGTGGGATGTGGTCCGCGACCGGCGCCTGACGCACCGGCCCGAGGTGCGCGGCGGGGTGCTGGCCGACGAATGCGCCGCGCCGGTGGAGGGCTTCTTCGCGCGTCAACGGGCACGGTGAATAGACGACCGACGGCCCGGTAAGCTGCTTCGCGGTGGCGTGTCCGAGCGGCCTAAGGAGCACGCCTCGAAAGCGTGTGACGGGTAACCCCCGTCCGAGGGTTCAAATCCCTCCGCCACCGCCAAAGCTGCAACCCTGTTTATGCAGCTAGATGCCGATTTCTGTGTTTGCTAGCAACCGTCGGATACTCCCCGTGGCCACATTTTGGCCACACTTTCACGTGAATACCGGCGATCCAGAGTGACCGCGACCGCGTCCAGATCGTCGTCGAACAGATCCGCATAGGTGTCGAGGGTGACCTTCGCCGACACGTGCCCGAGCATGCGCTGAAGCGCCAACACATTCACCCCGGCAGAGACCGCCAGCGACGCGCACGTGTGCCGCAGATCGTGGGGTGTGATCTTCTGGACCTTGGCTTTCCTGACCGCTGAGGCGAACCACCCGGCCGACGACTTCGGCCGGGGCAGGTACCGGCCGTCTCCTGCGGGGAACACGAGGTCGCTGGGAGCCTTGCCTTGACATTGCACCGACAGCTCATCAAGCACGAACGCGGGGACCGGCACCGAGCGGGCCTTGCGGCCCTTTGTCGGACCGACGGCGTGGTTCACGCTGAGCTGTACCGCGTTCTCCGACACCGACAGCCGCCGCCGCAGGAACTCGACATCACGCACACGCAAAGCGACCGCTTCGCCCCACCGCACGCCGCAGTAGGCCAGCACTAGCACGAGCGCCCGATGCTGGCCGGACTCGTCGGCCAGCCGGTGCACGTCATCGGCGGACAGGTAGACGTGACGGCGTGCCGTCTTGCGCGGCAGGTTTTCCACGCCCTTGGCCGGATTGGCCGTTCCAAGTGACACAGGATAGATACGCCCTCGGGGAGGCATCCAGGCACCCGGAGGATCGGGCAGTCAAGGCTGTTAGCTGTGGTTTTGCCTTGCACACCTGCGCAGAACCTTCGCAGTTTTCGGCAGCAAAGTACACCAACCTCGCCGGTCGCGTTTCCAGGTTGAACCGGCGGGGTTTCCGGCCCGGAAGAGACTCAACGGCATGATCAGAAAGACACCATCTTCGCAGGTAGAACCACTAACATAAGCCAGCGCCCTGGTAGGGTTAACCCATGGGTGGCCCGTTTATCGAGATCCGGATAACCCACCCCTGGGAACTCATCCAGCCGACGCCCGAGGCCCTCCGCCCGCGGCTGCTGGACTGGCAGGTTGACGACAAGGGCAGGCACGTCGCCTGGCGCTACCGGATAACCCGCTACGAGCAGGACGGTGAACCGAGGTGGTGGTTGGACGGGACCGGCCAGCACCCGTGGACCAGCGACGACGTCGAGTACCTGTAGGACGTGGCCGAGCACCACGCCGATCGACTGCTGCGCAGACAGCGATCGCGGCCCAAGAGCATGTACAACGGCCAGGAGCCGCCGCTGTGGATAGGCGGTCGAGGGTGGTCCTCATGAGAACTGGGAATTGTGGCCACCCGCAGACAGCGGCGAAATTCGGCCCCTGATCGGCAGCCAGTTCCCAAGGCGCAATAGAGCGTTATGCCGATTTGATGCTCACGCATGCTG